>NZ_JBGBPX010000006.1:0-171202 GCF_041107475.1 Rhodanobacter sp. FW021-MT20
CGAATACTAGGCACCACCCCGCTTTTTGGCAAGCACTTTCGTGAAGTTTTTTTCTTCTTCCACGCAAGTCATTGAGCGTGCTCGCTTCGTCTCTTCCGCAACAACCGCATCGCTCGCTCCCTGCGGTCAGGACGCCGTGAGGCGCACCCGTGCAAAGTTGCGCTTGCCGACTTGCAGTACACCCTCGAAGCCGACTTCGAATACGCGTTGCGCATCTTCGACCACCTCGGTATCGATGCGAGCGGCACGCTCCTTGATCTTGCGGTTCGCCTCCGAATTGCTGGCCGTGAGACCGGCCGCCGTAAGCAGCGCAGGCAGACGCAGCCCTTCGGCAGGCACGGCGATCTCGTTGAGCGGCAACAACGAGGTATCGCCTTCGCCGCGCACCACGGCATGCCATCCCGCGATCGCCTGCTCGGCTGCCGCCGCGCCATGGAAACGCGTGGCCAATTCGCGCGCCAGGCGCAACTTGGCGTCCCGCGGATTGAGCGCACCACTGGCGATGTCACGCTTCATCGCTTCCAGTTCGGCCAGCGAAACATCGAAGCTGAGCAGCTCGAACCAGCGCCACATCAGCTCGTCGCCGATCTTCATGGTCTTGGTGACCATGTCGATGGCCGGCTCGTCGATGCCGATGTAGTTGCCCAGCGACTTGGACATCTTGTGCACGCCGTCGAGACCTTCGAGCAGCGGCATGGTCAGCACGATCTGCGGCGGCTGGCCGTGATGTTCCTGCAGCGCACGCCCCATCAGCAGGTTGAACTTCTGATCGGTGCCACCCAGCTCGACATCGCACTTCAGTGCCACCGAGTCGTAGCCCTGCACCAATGGATACAGGAATTCGTGGATCGCGATCGGCTGCTGCGAGCCATAGCGCTTGGCGAAGTCGTCGCGCTCGAGCATGCGGGCAACGGTGTGCTGCGCGGCCAGCTTGATCATGTCGGCGGCGGTCATCTTGCCGAACCATTCGGAATTGAAGCGCAACTCGGTCTTGTCGCGATCAAGCACCTTGTAGACCTGCGCCGCGTAGGTCTCGGCGTTTTTCAGCACATCCTCGCGGGTGAGCGGCTTGCGCGTGACGTTCTTGCCCGTGGGATCGCCGATCATCCCGGTGAAGTCGCCGATCAGGAAAATCACCTGATGCCCCAGGCCCTGGAACTGGCGCATCTTGTTGAGCAGCACGGTGTGACCCAGGTGCAGGTCCGGAGCGGTCGGGTCGAAACCCGCCTTGATCCGCAACGGGCGACCACTTTTCAGGCGCTCGGCCAGGTCTTCCCGCTTGATGATTTCGTCCGCGCCGCGCGCGATGGTGGCCAGCGCCTGCTCAAGCTCGCTCATGCATTCCTCGATGGTTGATTGCCTAGACAGCCAATGGATGATGGCCATCACGTTGTTCGCGTTAATTGTGCGTTAATCCAAAACGGCACGCAAACCATTGATGGAAAAGGCGTTGACGCCATTTACACAAGGTCGTTATGGTACGCCTCGTTTGTTACTTTGTAGCGGGGGGTGGGCCAAACATGGGCGAGGGCAAGCGGGGCAAGCGCTTGATGCGCAAGCGGGCGATCTGTCGCAAGGCACAGCGTCGCCATTCCCATTTCTATCAACGCTGCGCCCACTGGTCGTTCAGTCCGCCCCACGGCGAAGCCGAACCCATCCGCTGGCATCGTGAACGCTGGATGCTGGCCGGTACCGCGCTGCTGATCACGATACTGTCGGGTTTTCTCATCCCGGCCTGGGCCACCGCGATGCGCCCTGTTCCGGTAGCGCCTGCGCATACGCTGCTGCCGTTGGCGCTGCCCAAACTGCCGCCACCCACCGTCGACCGCTCCAGCTTCGAAGCCTGGCATGTGGTCCACGTACAGCCCGGCCAGACGCTCTCGGACATTTTCCAGGACCAGGGCCTGAGCCTGGCCGACCTGCACCAAGTGGTCCAGGCCACCGACGATCCCACGCCGTTGCGCATGATTCGTCCCGGTGACGAGTTCGACTTCCTCGTCGGCCCGGGCGGCGTCCTCAAGGGTTTCCGTTTCGACAAGGATGAAACCACCCGCACCGTGGTGCGTTTTGCCGATGCGAAGCCTGTCGTCACCACCCAGCAGCGCGAGCTGGTGCAGCGCGAGCACGTGGCGCACGGCGTGATCCAGGGCTCGCTGTTCGGTGCCGCCTCCAAGGCCGGCATGAGCGACGCGATGGTGGTCAAGCTCGCCGACGTGTTCAAGTACGACATCGACTTCATCAAGGACATCCGTAGCGGCGACAGCTTCACGGTGATCTACAACGACGTCTACCGCGACGGCCGTTACCTGCATGAAGGCGACATCGTTGCCGCCGAATTCATCAACCGGGGCAAGCGTTACACCGCGTACCGCTTCAAGCAGGCCGACGGCAACGTGGGCTGGTTCAGCGAGGACGGCCGCCCGTTGCGCAAGGCGCTGCTGCGCACGCCGGTGACATTCACCCGGATTTCCTCGCGTTTCAGCCTGGCGCGCTTCCATCCCATCCTCGGCTACACCCGCGCGCACAAGGGCGTGGATTACGCCGCGCCGAAGGGCACGCCGATCCACGCGGCCGGCGACGGCACCATCGTCTACCGGGGCTGGGAACGCGGCTATGGCAACTTCGTCCTGATCAAGCACAACGCCACCTACTCCACCGCCTATGGGCACATGTCGCGCTTCGCCGGCGGCGAGCGGGTGGGCACGCATGTGCGCCAGGGCGAAGTGATCGGCTACGTCGGCATGACCGGCCTGGCTACCGGCCCGCATCTTCATTACGAAGTGCGCATCGATGGCCACCAGGTCAATCCGCTGACCGTGACCATGCCCAAGCCGCAGCCGCTGCCGGCCACCCAGCTGGCGAAGTTCGAAAGCACTGTGGTGAAGCCGCAATTGGCGCGACTGAAGATGCTCGACAAGCGCTACCAGTTCGCACGTGCGGATACGGCAGCCGAACCGGCCAGCAACGATTGATCCCGCCCGCGCATGGATGACTCCCGGGCGCTGTACGTCGGCCTGATCTCCGGTACCAGCGCCGACGGCATCGACGCCGCGCTGGTGCGCTTCGAGGGCGATACGCCGCACAGCATCGCGGCTCTCGTGCATCCATGGCCCGACCCGCTGCGCGAACGCATTCTCGCGGTGGCGCAGGACGAAGCACGACTGGATCTGGATGCCTACGGCCGACTCGACGTGGCGATCGGCAGCTGTTTCGCCGACGCCGTGCAACGCCTGCTCGAACAAAGCAACACGCCGGCATCAGCAATATCCGCGATCGGCTCGCACGGACAAACCGTGCGACACCGCCCGAATGGCGCCCATCCCTTCACCCTGCAGATCGGAGACCCCAGCGTGATCGCGGAACGCTGCGGCATCGACGTCGTGGCGGATTTTCGCCGCGCCGACGTGGCCGCCGGCGGCCAGGGCGCACCGTTGCTGCCAGCCCTGCACGCCATGCTGCTGGCCGCACCGGGTCGCACGCGAGTGGTGCTGAACCTGGGCGGCATCGCCAACATCACCGTGCTTGGCGCCGATGGCCGCGTACTCGGCTTCGACACCGGCCCGGCCAATGGCCTGCTCGACGCATGGTGTCTGCGTCACCGCGGCAAAGCCTTCGACCGCGACGGCGCCTTTGCCGCCAGCGGCCATGTGGACGAGGCGCTGCTGCAGTCGCTGCTCGCCGATCCCTACTTCACGCTGCCGCCGCCCAAGAGCACCGGGCGCGAACACTTCCACCTCGCATGGCTGGATGCGCACCGGCGCGTCGCCGAACTGGCGCCAGCCGATGTGCAGGCCACCCTGCTGGAACTGACCACACGCAGCATCGCCGAGGCAATCCTTGCGCACGCGGCCGATGCGACAGACGTACTGGCCTGCGGTGGCGGCGTGCACAACCCCGTGCTGATGCATCGACTGAGCGAACTGCTGGCACCACGCACGGTAGCCAGCACGGTCACCTTCGGCATCGATCCGGATTATCTGGAAGCCACCGCCTTCGCGTGGCTGGCCCGCCAGCGCCTGCTCGGATTGCCCGGCAACCTGCCGGCAGTTACCGGCGCACGCGGATCGCGGGTACTCGGCGCGATTTACGCCGCACCGCGCTGAGTCAGCCTTCGCCTTCCAGCATCGGGTCGCCGATATTCACCGGCGCCAACTGCTCGGAAGGCGCCGAAACCAGCGCCTGCAGCGCCTCCTGGAACGCCGCCTTTTCCTTGCTGTCCCATTGCCCGCTGAGCACGGTCATGGCCCCGGGATCGAGCAGGGTCTCGGCGAAGATATTGCTGCTTTCGGACATGCCGAGGCCGTGCCGCAACGCATGCAGCACCACATCATTGATCGACCATTGGCGATCCTTGGCCAGCGACTTGATCCGCTCGGCCATCAGACTGTCGATGTGTCGTATGACGAGATCCGGCATCCGCGTTGCTCCCGCGCTACGCATGCCCCCTGATCAGGCCATGGTGGCCGTGGAACCGGCCCCGGGCAAGTGCCCGGACCGGAACGCCCTCACAATTCACGCGTCTCAGTGGACGCGAGCGCGCTCCGCACGATCGATCGCGCCGCGCAGGGCAACCACCAGCAGCAGGCCCGGCAGCGCGGACAACGCCGTGATGACGAAGAATTCCGACCAGCCGACCTGCGGTACCAGCCACGCCGCGATCGGCCCCAGAAATACCCGGCCCACGGCGGCCAACGCCGACAGTAGCGCGAACTGGGTCGCCGAATAGCGCACGTTGCACAGCGCCGTCACCAGCACCACGAAGGCGGTACTGCCCAAGCCGCTGAAAAAGTACTCCGCAGACACCACGGCCGCCATTACGCCCACGTTCGGCCCACTATGCACCAGCCAGATGTAGCCCAGGTTCACCAGCGCCTGACACAGGCCCAGCAGCAGCAGCGCCGGGAATAGTCGCATCCGCGTCACCAGCCAGCCGCCACCTACGGCGCCGAGCAAACCGGCAACCAATCCGAAGGTCTTGCTGATCGTGCCGACCTGGGTCAGCGAAAACTTCGGCACGCGCAGCAGGAAAGTGGTGGATAGCGACAGTGCAAACGCATCGCACAACTTGTACAGCACCATCAACGCCAGCCAGGCCAAAGTCAGCTTGCCGTAGCGCTGGAAGAAGTCGCCAAACGGCTCGATCACGGCAGCCATGAAGCTGCGCGCGGGCCGTTCGTCCGGCGCATCCGGCGACAACACTGTCACCAGCATGGCCGCCAGCATCAGCACGCCCATCACGCGATAGGTCCAGCCCCAGCCCACATGGTCGGCCAGGATCAGTGCCAGCGCACCGGACACCAGCATCGCAATCCGATAGCCGCCCTGCATCAGGCCAATGCCCCAGCCGCGCTCCTCCGGGCGCAGCAGGTCAGTGCGATGCGCATCGTAAGCAATGTCCTGGGTGGCCGAGGCAAACGCCAACAACACGCCGAGAAAGGCCATCGTCCTGGCCGCACCCTGGGGCGTGTAAAAACTCATGCTGAAAAGAGCCAGCCCACACAGCAGCTGCATCAGCAACACCCAGCCGCGGCGACGGCCGAGAAACGGCAGCGACAACCGATCCAGCAGCGGCGCCCACAGGAATTTGAATACGTAGGCGGAGCCGATCAGGGTGATCCAGCCGATATCGCGCAGGCTCATGCCCGCCGTGGTGAACCACGCCTGCAACGTGCTGCCGGACAAGGCCAGCGGCAAGCCGGAGGAGAAGCCCAGCAGACCGACGCTGAGCACGCGCCAGTTGCGCCCCGGTGCAACGGGTTCCGGCATGGCCGGGAGTTCAGTCGACATAATCGACCGTGTACGGCGCATGGTCGGAGAAGCGTTCGTCGCGGTAGATCGAGCAGGCTTTCAGTCGCTCGCGCAGCGATGGTGTGCAGATCTGGTAGTCGAGACGCCAACCCACGTCGTTCTCGCGCGCACGGCCGCGATTGGACCACCACGTGTAGTCCTCGCCCTCGGGATGCAGCGTGCGGTAGCTGTCCACCCAGCCGCGCCCGTCGATCATCCCGTTGAACCACGCGCGCTCCTCCGGCAGGCAGCCGGAGTTCTTCTGGTTGGACTTCCAGTTCTTGATGTCCTTCTCGCTGCGCACGATGTTCCAGTCACCGCAAATCACGTAGTCGCGGCCGCTTTTCCGCCACTTCTCGAAGACCGGCGCGATCCATTCCATCGCACGGAACTTGAACTGCTGGCGCTCGTCGCCGGAGGAACCGGAGGGGAAATACAGCGACACCACGCTCAGCTTGCCGAAGCGCGCCTCGATGTAGCGGCCCTCGTTGTCGAACTCGTCCCAGCCCAGCTCGGTGAGCACCTTGTCCGGCTCGCGTTTGGCGTAGATCGCCACGCCCGAATAGCCCTTCTTGCTGGTCGCATCGCGGTAGAAGCAATGATGGCCATCGGGGCGAAACATCGGATCGGACAACTGGTCTTCCTGCGCCTTGGTCTCCTGCAGGCAGACCACGTCCGCGCCCTGCCGGCCGAACCAGTCGAACACGCCCTTGGTCGCGGCCGAGCGGATGCCGTTGGCGTTCAAGCTGATGATGCGCATACGTACTCCCGAAGCGATGGGGCATCATAACAACCATGCCTGCATCCCCAGCCATCCGCGTCTGCCCGGTCACGCCCGACTTGCGCGAGGCCGTGTTGGCCCTGCACGTAAAGCCCGCGCAGGACGATTTCGTCAGCCCGCCGGAGATCACCCTGCCAGACGCCGAACGCTGTCCCGGCAGCACGCCGATGGCGATCGTGCAAGGCGAGGCGGTAGTGGGCTATTACCGCATCGAAACCAGCGCACGCACGCTGACCGGGAACGACAGCGAAAACGATGCGCTGGGCCTGCGCTCGTTCCAGATCGATGCGACGCGCCAAGGCCAGGGCCTGGGCACCCGTGCGCTGGCGGCCTTGTTCGATGACCTCGGCCATCGCCACCCCGAGGCATCCCGGCTGGTGCTCACGGTGGATCGCAGCAACACCACGGCGGTGGCGCTGTACCTGCGCGCCGGCTTCGTCGACAGCGGTCGGTTGTACCATGGCGGCCGCGCCGGGCCGCAGCTGTTGCTGTGGCGTTCGCTGCGCTGACCGGAAGCCGACCGTTTCACGGATTCCGACTTGGCCGGCCCATGGCCCCTTCGATACCGACCAGCGAGAGTCTCCATGCACGATTACCAGCGCGATTTCATCGAACTCACCTTGCAGCGCGAGGTGCTGCGCTTCGGTGAGTTCACCCTGAAATCCGGCCGCCAGAGCCCGTACTTCTTCAACATGGGCCGGATCGATTCCGGCGCCGCACTGGGCCGGCTCGGCCGCGCTTACGCCGCGGCGGTGACAAAGGCCGGGATCGAGGTCGACATGCTGTTCGGCCCGGCCTACAAGGGCATCGCGCTGGCCGCCGCCACCGCCATCGCACTGGCCGATGGCCACGACCGCGACCTGCCATGGGCCTACAACCGCAAGGAAGCCAAGGACCACGGCGAGGGTGGCGTGCTGGTCGGTGCGCCGCTCAAGGGTCGGGTGCTGATCGTCGACGACGTGATGACCGCCGGCACCGCCGTGCGCGAGTCGCTGGCGCTGATCCGCGCGCAGGGCGCCGAACCGGCTGGCGTGCTGATCGCGCTGGACCGGCAGGAACGCGGCCAGGGCGAGCTGTCCGCCGCACAGGAAGTGGCCCGCGACTACGGCATCCCGGTGATCGCCATCACCAGCCTCGCCGACGTGCTGGCCTACGCCGGCGAACGCCCCGAACTGGCCGGCGAACACGCGCGCCTGCAAGCCTATCGCGAGCGCTACGGTGTGCAGGCCTGAGCGGTTCTCCAAGGCCAAACCCTCGCGGCGTGACCGGCTTCCCATGCCGATACCGGCCGCCGGCTATACTGCGGCGGCAAGGGGGAGATTCATGCACAAACACGTTTTTGTCATCGCACTCGCGACACTGGCCTTCAGCCTGTCGGTACAAGCGCAGCACACCACCGGTGCCGGCGGCATCCGCTATCGCTGGGTGGATGCCAAGGGCTTGCCGCACTTCAGCGACAGCCTCACCGACAGCGCGATCAAGTCCGGCTACGAAGTGCTGAACAACCAGGGCATGGTGGTGCAGCGCGTGCACAAGCAGCTGACGCCGCAAGAGCGCGCCGCCGCACAAAAACTCGCCGCGCAACAGGCCGAGCAGCAACGTATTGCCCAGCAGCAGAAGCGCGACGATTTGCAGCTGCTCAATACCTACCCCGACGAGGCTGCCTACAAGAGCATGCAGCAGCAGACGCTGAGCAGCCTCGACCAGCAGATCGGCACCACCAAGATCAATCTGCACAGCCAGGAAAAGGCGCTGACCGACCTGCTCGCTCGCGCCGCCGACATCGAGAACAACAAGAAGCCGGTGCCGAAGTTCCTCACCGACAGCATCGCCAAGCAGCGTGACATCGTCGCCGACCAGCGCACCACGCTGGCCCGCCAGCAGGGCGGCCGCGCTGCCTTGGTGCAGCAGCAGGCGCAGCAGCTGCTGCACTTCCGCGCGCTGAAGGCCAAGGAAAAGGAAGAACGCGGCTATTGAGCGCGTGATGGTCCGCCTCGCGCGAACCGCCCTCCACTGGCCGCGACACAACGAGCCGCCCATGATCTCCCGATGCTTCGCGTCGGGAGATCATGGGCAAGTCGGCATCAGAACGGCAGCTTCAACCCCGGATCGACCGCCAGCAACTGCGTGCGGAACACCTGCTGGATGCGCTTGAGCGCCGCCTCGTTGTCCGCGTCGAAGCGCAGCACCAGCACCGGCGTGGTGTTGGAGGCCCGCACCAGACCCCAGCCATCCGGCCAGTCCGCGCGTACGCCGTCGATGGTCACCAGGGTGGCCTCGCCGAACGTGGCCTGCACCTTGAACTTTTCCATGAAGCGGTAGTGCTCGCCCTCGGCCAGCTCGATCTTCAGCTCCGGTGTCGAGACGCCCTTGGGCAAGGTGGCAAAGATATCTTCGGGCGTGCGATCTTCCAGGTCGCCGGCGAGGATTTCCATCAACCGCGCGCCGGCGTAGATGCCGTCGTCGAAACCGAACCAGCGCTCCTTGAAGAAGAAATGGCCGCTCATCTCGCCGGCCAGCTCGGCGCCGGTCTCGCGCATCTTCGCCTTGATCAGCGAATGGCCGGTGCGCCACATCAGCGGGCTGCCGCCGGCGTCGAGCACCTGTCCCTTCAGATGGCCGGTGCACTTCACGTCATAGATGATCGTGGCGCCGGGCTGGCGTGACAGCACGTCGCGCGCGAACAGCATCAGCAGGCGGTCGGGATAGATGATCTCGCCGGCCTTGGTGACCACGCCGAGGCGGTCGCCGTCGCCATCGAAAGCCACGCCAAGGTCGGCGCCGGTCTGCTTCACCGCCAGGATCAGGTCTTCCAGGTTGTGCGGATCGGACGGATCGGGATGGTGGTTCGGGAAGTTGCCGTCCACCTCGCAATACAGCGGCAGCACCTTGCAGCCAATGCTCTCGAACACCTGCGGCGCCACCGCACCGGGAATGCCGTTGCCGCAATCCATCACCACGCTGAGCTGGCGCTCGGTCTGCACGTCCGATGCAATCCGCTCGATGTAGTCCGGCACCACGTCGACATGGCGCAGGCCGCCCAGGCCGTCGTTGTCCAGTGCGCCGCTGGCGATGCGGCGGTACAGATCCTGGATCGCGTCCTCGGCCAGCGTCTCGCCGCCGATCACGATCTTGAAACCGTTGTAGTCGGGCGGGTTGTGGCTGCCGGTCACCGCGACACAACTGCCGGTATTGAAGCGATAGGCGGCGAAATAGACCACCGGGGTCGGCGCGGCGCCGATGTCGATCACGTCGATGCCTGCCGCACGCAGGCCATCGCCCAGCGCGCCGGCCAATTCGGGCCCGGACAGACGACCATCGCGGCCCACCACGATTTCACGCAAGCCCTTTTCGCGCATCACCATGCCGATCGACTGGCCCAGCGCCTTGGCCACTTCCGCCGTCAGCGTCTTGCCGACCACGCCGCGCACGTCGTAGGCGCGGAAGATGCTCGGATCGACGTCGGCCGGGCTGATAACGGGTGGTTTTGCCGCCGGCTTGGACGCATTCGGGCGGGGGTCCGGCCGAGCCATCATCGGCGGCTCGTCTGTCTGTTCAGGCACTTCAATTTCCTCGATCGGCATTTCACGCGATGCGTGTGCGCGCCACCACAACAAATAAACGCCGCCGCCCAGCCCCAGCAGGGTGAGCAGCGCCGCCAGCAGCAACGAGTCCGGCAACACCACGTAGGCGCCGGGTTTCGCCGCTGCCACGCCCAGCGTGCTGCCGGGCACGGGCTTGGCCATGGCCTCCAGCTCGCCCGCACGTGCGCCCTTGGACAGCAATTGCAACGCACCACCGTCGGTATCCTGCTGCAACACGAGTCGCCCACTGGGCACCGGCACCGCCTCGAACGCCTGCCGCAGCGGCGCAAACGGCAGCTCGATCCAGGCCCAGGCCAGCGGTTGCTGCGCCGGCCCCAGCGGCATGACCAGGCTCATGCGCCGCTCGTTCGAGCCATGGAACACCGTCTGCATCGGCGGCACGCCATCGGCATCCTGCGCCGCCATCAACTGCGCCGCCTTGGCGTAACCGAACTGGCGGTAATTGGCATGCAGCACTTCGTTGAGGCTGCCGCTGTAGAGCTCCAACTGCTGCACCTGCGGCAAACCCTGGCGCAGCGATGCCGCGGCCTGCGCCGGATTGTTCTGCACCACGGCAGGATCGGCGCCGGCCAATACCTTGGCCACCTCGGTGCGCTCGCGATTGATGGCACTGGCTACCGCGGTGACCGCCAGGTCCTGCGCATGATGCACCTGCGCCAGCGAACGCCCCTGGTCGGCAATCAGCCAGGTCTGCCATGCGCAGAACAGGCCGCCGATCAGGAGCAGCGTGGCGCCGGCCAGCGGCAGCAGGCTGCGCCAGTCCGGAATCGATCGTCGCGATCGCGCGAAATTCATCGCCATGCCCTGTCCCCCGCAGGTTGATTCAGCTGCAAACCATCAGTGTCGCCCGGTGGAACCGAAACCGCCTTCACCACGCGCCGAGGGCGTGAACTCCGTCACTGGTTTCAGTCGCGCCTGCGCCACCGGCACCAGCAACAACTGGGCCACACGCTCGCCCACCGCGATGGTGTACGGCCGGGTGCCGCGGTTCCAGCAGGAAATCATCAGCGGGCCCTGATAGTCGGCATCGATCACCCCGACCAGGTTGCCCATGACCACGCCATGTTTGTGACCGAGGCCCGAACGCGGAACGATCAATGCGCACCAGCCCGGGTCGCCGATATGGATGGCGATGCCGCTGGGCACGAGCGTGCTGTCGCCCGGCTGCAGGGTGAGCGGCTCGTCGATCGCCGCGCGCAGGTCCATCCCCGCGCTGCCGGCCGTCGCCGCCTCGGGCAGCGGAATGCTGTCGCCCAGGCGCGGGTCGAGGATCTTCAGCTCGACGTCGATCATGCGCGTGCCGTCTTGTAGCGTTCGGCCACGTGCGCAATCAACTGGCGCGCCAGCGCGGCCTTGTCGGTGCGCGGCAGCTCCACTTCGCCATCGGCCCAGTACAGGGTGAGTGCGTTGTCCGCGGTCTCGAAACCCATGCCTTCGCCGACGCGATTGGCGGCGATCATGTCCAGCCCCTTGCGCTGCAATTTGCCGCGCGCATAGTTCGCCACTTCATGGGTCTCGGCGGCAAAACCGACCAGGAACGGATGCGTCGGTTGCGCCGACAGGCTGGCGAGAATGTCGGGGTTCTCCGCCAGCTTCAGCACCATATCGGCACCGGCCTGCTTCTTCAGCTTGCGCTCGGCGACTTCGGCCGGACGGTAGTCGCCCACGGCGGCGGCAGCGATGTAGATGTCCGCCTGCGCGCAGGCATCCAGCACGGCTGCCTGCATCTGCGCGGCACTGCGCACGTCGATGCGCCGCGCGATACCTGCCGGCGCGGCCAGACTCACCGGCCCGGCCACCAGGGTCACCCGGGCACCGGCCTGCGCGGCAGCCGCGGCCACGGCAAAACCCATCTTGCCGGAGCTGCGGTTGCCGATGAAACGCACTGGGTCGATGTCCTCGAAGGTGGGACCGGCGCTGACCACCACGTTCAGCCCCGCCAGCGCGCCATCGCCGAACGAGGCGAGCAGCGCGTCCCGCAACTCATGCGGCTCCAGCATGCGTCCGGAACCCACGTCACCGCAGGCCTGTTCGCCCGCAGCCGGACCCAGCACCTGCACGCCGCGCGCACGCAACGTGGCGAGATTGGCCTGCACCGCTGCATGTGCCCACATCTGCTGGTTCATCGCCGGCGCCAGGTACAACGGCGCGGCGCTGGCCAGGCACAGCGTGCTGAGCAGGTCGTCGGCGTGGCCGTGCGCCAGCCGCGCGATCACGTCGGCGCTGGCCGGCGCGATCAGGATGCGCTCGGCCCAGCGGGCCAGCTCGATGTGTCCCATCGCGGCTTCGGCCTGTTCATCCCACAGGCTGGTGCGGACGCTTTGGCCGGACAGCGCCTGGAACGTGGCGGGGCCGACGAAGTGGGTGGCGCTTTCGGTCATCACCACGCGCACCTCGGCATCGAGATCGCGCAGGCGGCGGACCAGTTCACAGGACTTGTAGGCGGCAATGCCGCCCGACACTCCCAGCAGAATGCGACGTTGGGCAAGACTCATGTACGTAAGTTCTGACATCCGGGCAGACGGTTAGCTTACCGGATTCATGCCTCGCTGCCGCTGCCGCGTCGGCACCCTGGCAGGCATGCTGCCGGCATGAGTATCCGCGACTGGCCCGAAGGCGAACGCCCCCGCGAAAAACTGCTGGCGCATGGCAGCGCCACGCTGTCCGATGCCGAGCTGCTGGCCGTGCTGCTGGGCAGCGGCGTGCGCGGCAAGGATGCCATCGCGCTCGGCCGCGAATTGTTGACCGGCGCCGGCAGCCTGGGCGCCCTGCTCGGCCGACCCGACCACTCCGTGCGCGCCGTGGGCCTGGGCCCGGCCAAGCGCGCCCGCATTGCCGCCGCGCTGGAACTGGCCCGGCGCAGCCTGGCCGAACAATTGGCCGAACGCCCCAGCCTGGGCAACCCGCGCGACAGCGGCGACTACCTCCGCGCCCGCCTGCGCCACCTGCCCTACGAAGTCTTCGGCTGCCTTTATCTGGACAACCGCCATCGCGTGCTGGCCTTCGAGGAACTGTTCCGCGGCACCGTGGACGGCGCCAGCGTGCATCCGCGCGAAGTCGTGCGCGCCTGCCTGCAGCACAATGCCTGTGCGGTGATTTTCGCCCACAACCACCCGTCGGGCGTGGCCGAACCCAGCCAGGCCGACCGGGCGATCACCCGGGAACTGCGCGAGGCGCTGCAACTGGTCGGCGTGCGCGTGCTCGATCATCTGGTGATCGGCAGCGGCGAACCGGTATCGATGGCCGCGCGCGGGCTGATCTGAGGGCCGATCCTGCGGCAACCGTGAAGCATGACTCCAGAGTCGTGGACGACCTGTTCACCGGTCCGTTCGAGTGTCATGTACCGCAGCGGGCACGCACGCGCTCCTGCAGGACAGGCACGGTCCCCTGCGAACACCCGCCCACCTCGCCAAGCCGCCAGGCTCGCAAAAAAAAACGGCGCGAACTTTGCGTTCGCGCCGTGGCTGCCGGGGGAGGGTGCAGCCGTCACCGTATCGCACCGACGGGGAGGGATCGGGGGATACATGGCCAGTGTCGCAACGCCACATGACCGCCTCGTGACATGCGGCAGGCACATCGGTGACGGCCCCAACCCGCTGAAACTTATGCACACAAGCGCTCTTGCGCCACTTACAGCCCATGCCTTGCTGAAGACATCATGTTCACACCACAACTCATTGATATGAAAATGTTTTTTACGTGAAATAACTGGACAAAGCGGCCGCTACCCCGCATTCCCCGCACGGCCGCCAACTTTCCCCACAGACTTATCCACAGCCTTGCTCGCCGCAGCGCAACACCCGGCAAGGCCCCGCCCGCGGGCTGGCGGGTCGGGTTTGCTGCAGTGCGGTCTGTTACGATGCGCGGTTCCATCAGACATCGACTTTCGCCCCATGAAGCAACCGCTGCGCGACCTTCTGCTGCAGGCTCTCGAAGCCCTGCGGAACGACGGCACCCTGCCCGCCGACATCGACCTGCCCGGGTTCGTGATCGAGCGAGCGCGCAGCCGCGAGCACGGCGATTTCGCCACCAACTTGGCGATGCTGCTGGCCAAACCGGCACGCGCCAAGCCGCGCGAACTGGCCGAAAAGCTGGTGGCAGCCCTGCCGCAGAACAGCTTGCTGGCGAAAGTGGAGATCGCCGGGCCCGGCTTCATCAACTTCTTCCTTGCCGCCGAGGCCTACCACGCCGAAGTGCGCCGGATCATGGCCGACGGCGCCGCCTACGGCCGCAACCGCCAGGGCGCCGGCCGCACCGTGGGCGTGGAATTCGTCTCGGCCAACCCGACCGGCCCGCTGCATGTAGGGCACGGCCGCAACGCCGCCATCGGCGACTGCCTCAGCCGTCTGCTCGATGCCAGCGGCTGGAACGTGAAGCGCGAGTTCTACTACAACGATGCCGGCGTGCAGATCGCCAACCTGGCCATCTCGGTGCAGGCGCGCGCACGCGGCATTGCCCCCGACGACGCCGGCTGGCCCGAGGGCGGCTATCGCGGGGACTACATCGCCGACGTGGCCCAGGCCTATCTGGCCGGCGCTTCGGTGGAAGCCGATGGCCAGACCGTCACCGGCGCCAAGGATCCGGACGATCTCGACGCCATCCGCCGCTTCGCCGTGGCCAGCCTGCGCCACGAACAGGACCTGGACCTGAAGGCATTCGGGGTCGAGTTCGACACGTATTTCCTGGAATCCTCGCTGTACAGCGACGGCAAGGTGGAAGAGACCGTGCGCGAGCTGGTCAGCCACGGTCACACCTACGAGGACGGTGGCGCGCTGTGGCTGCGCAGCACCGACTACGGCGACGACAAGGACCGCGTGATGCGCAAGTCCGACGGCACCTACACCTATTTCGTGCCGGACGTGGCCTATCACCTCAGCAAGTGGCAGCGCGGTTACGAGCAGGCCATCACCGTGCTCGGCTCGGACCACCACGGCTCGCTGGCGCGCGTGAAGGCCGGCCTGCAGGCGCTGGACTGCGGCATTCCCAAGGGCTGGCCGGACTACATGCTGTACCAGATGGTGACGGTGATGCGCGGCGGCGAGGAGGTGAAGATCTCCAAGCGCGCCGGCAGCTACGTCACCCTGCGCGACCTGATCGACGAAGTGGGCCGCGACGCCACGCGCTACTTCCTGATCTCGCGCAAGAGCGACTCGCAGCTGGTGTTCGACATCGACCTGGCTCGCTCGCAATCCAACGACAACCCGGTGTACTACATCCAGTACGCCCATGCCCGCGTCTGCTCGGTGCTGCGCCAGGCCGGCGAGAAGGGGTTCACGTTCGATCCGGATAATGGGCTGGCGCAACTGGCCCGGCTGGACAACGAGCACGAACAGATCCTGCTGACCGAGCTGTCGAAGTACCCCGAGCAGGTCGAGGCCGCCGCGGCCGGGCTGGAACCGCACGTGATCGCGAACTGGCTGCGCGAGCTGGCCAACGCGTTCCACACCTACTACAACTCACACCAGTTCCTGGTTGACGACAAGGACCTGCGCGACGCGCGCCTGACCCTCGTGGTGGCCACGCGACAGGTCTTGCGCAACGGACTGGATTTGCTGGGCCTGGGCGCCCCGGAGAGCATGTAATGGCAACACGCAAGGGCAAGGGCAAAGGTCGGCAGGCCGTGCGCAACAACAACGGCGGACTCCCGAGCTGGGCCGGACTGCTGGTCGGCATCATCATCGGCGCCATCGTGGTGGTGATGCTGATGCGTCACTCGCTGATGCCGATGAGCGCAAAGAAGGGCCCGCAGCCCAACCCGCAGGCCACCGCCCAGCAGGACAGCGACACCGGGCTGCAGCCGTCCGCCAGCGCCCCGGCCAAGCCCAAGTACGACTTCTACTCCGTGCTGTCGGAGAAGGAAGTGCGCATCCCCGACGCCGAAATCAGCGCCCAGGCCAAGGCCGAACAGCAGCAGAAACAGCAGGCCTCGGCACAACAGGCACAGGCGCAGCAGCAGGCCGCCGCCCAAGCCGCGGCGAACGCACCCGCCGCGGTCAGCCAGAACATCACCGCCGCACCGGCGTCGGCCGTCCAGCCACCCGCCGGCAACGGCTACCTGCTGCAGGTCGGCGCGTTCCCGGCCGCCGCCGACGCGGAAACGCTGAAGGCCAAGCTTGCCCTGCAGGGCTTCGTCGCCAACGTGCAGACCGTCAACGTGGGCGGCCAGACCTACCATCGCGTACGCCTTGGTCCGTATCGTTCCGCCACCGCGCTTGAAGCGGTCAAGCAGCGACTGACCGCCGCCGGCATCAAGGCGATTGCGCTGAAAGAAGGCAACTAGCCCGAAGTCCTGCCGTTGCTTACGCAAAGGGGCCGCGAATGCGGCCCCTTTGCTGTCCGCGGCGCGCGCAACCGGACCTCCACGCGCTGATTTCGAAATCACGGCTCCAACCCCGGCGTCACCGGCGTTACACTTTTGCGCATGACAACCAAGACAGCATGGATCACCGGCGCCACCTCCGGGTTCGGCGCCGCCACCGTGGAACGTTTCGTGAGCGAAGGCTGGCGCGTGATCGCCAGCGGCCGACGCGCCGACCGACTGCAGAAGCTGGTCGACGCGCACGGTGCCGACCGCGTGCACGCCACGGCCTTCGACATCCGCGACGAAGCCGCCTTGCGCGCGGCGCACGCGGCCTTGCCATCGGCCTTCACCGGCATCGACCTGCTGGTCAACAACGCCGGCCTGGCCTTGGGCACCGCGCCGGCGCAAAAGGCGGATCTGGCGCAGTGGAAGCAGATGATCGACGTCAACGTCACCGCGCTGGTGACATTGACGCACCTGCTGCTGCCGCAACTGATCGAACGCCGTGGCGCCATCGTCAACATCAGCTCGATCTCGGGCAGCTACCCGTACCCGGGTGGCAACGTCTACGGCGGCACCAAGGCCTTCGTCACTCATTTCACCCAGAACCTGCGCACCGACCTGCATGGCACCGGCGTGCGAGTGACCTCGATCGAGCCGGGCATGGCCGAAACCGAATTCACTCTGGTGCGCACCGGCGGTGATCAAGGCGCCTCGGACAAGCTCTACGCCGGCACGCATCCGATCACGGCAACGGACATCGCCGACACCATCTGGTGGATCGCCAGCCTGCCGCCACACCTCAACATCAACCGCATCGAAGTGATGCCGGTCAGCCAGTCGGCCGCCGGCCTGCAGGTGCACCGCGGCTGACATTCGCCTGCAGGAGCGCATCCTGTGCGCGATTGCTCTTGCCACATTACGAAGAGCAATCGCGCACAGGGTGCGCTCCTGCAGGATCGACTGGAGCGGGACTTTATTGCATGAACCAGCCGTGGCTGACCACGATGCTCTGCCCGGTCAGTGCCGCGGACGGGAAGGTGGCCAGATAAAGCGCGGTCTGCGCGATATCGTCGACGGTGGTGAAAGTGGCATCGACGGTGTCCTTCAGCATCACCTTCTCGATCACCTCGTCCTCGCTGATGCCCAGCTCCTTCGCCTGTTCGGGGATCTGCTTGTCGACCAGCGGCGTGCGCACGAAGCCGGGGCAGATCACGTGCGAGCGCACGTTGTGCGGCGCGCCCTCCTTGGCCAGCGTGCGCGCCAGTCCCAGCAGGCCGTGCTTGGCGGTGACGTACGGTGCCTTCAGCTTCGATGCCTCGTGCGAGTGCACCGAGCCCATGTAGATCACGATGCCGCCGCGGTCATCCTTGTACATGTGCTGCAAGGCGGCCTTGGTGGTGAGGAAGCCACCATCCAGATGAATCGCCAGCATCTTCTTCCAGTCGGCGAAGGCAAACTGGTCGATCGGGTTGATGATCTGCACGCCGGCGTTGGAAATCAGGATGTCCAGCGCGCCAAAGGCTTCGACCACCTTGTCGGTTCCGGCATTGACTGCGTCCTCGCTGGTCACGTCCATCGCCACGCCGATCGCCTTGCCGCCGGCCGCATTGATTTCCGCCGCCGTCTTGTCGGCAGCGTCCTGGTTGATGTCGGCGATCGCCACGCTGGCACCATTCTGCGCGTACAGCTCGGCAATCGCCTTGCCGATGCCGCTGGCCGCGCCGGTGATCAGCGCGACCTTGCCATTGAGACTTGTCATGTGCTGCTCCTGTAGCGAGGTGATTTGCGATGTAGGAGCGCACCCTGCGCGCGATGCTTTTCGCTGCACACGTGACGCAGAACATCGCGCACGGGTGCGCTCCCACAATTATTTCGTGTCTTCGGCGAGGTAGGTGTAGGCGGTGAGGCCACTATCAAGCGCGTCGTACAACCGCGCGGCTTCGTCGCCGGTCACGCCCGCGCTGGCGATGCGCTCACGGTAGCTGCTGCGCAGTGCGGCGAGGTCGTAGCCGACGTAGTCGAGCATCAGATCGGTGGTGTCGCCGCGGCGGGTGTGGGCGAAGGTGTAGCCGTCGCCATCCACGCGTACGTTCACCGCGTCGGTATCGCCGAACAGGTTGTGGATGTCGCCCAGGGTCTCCTGGTAGGCGCCGACCATGAAGATGCCGAGGCGATAGCTTTCGCCGTCCTTCAACGCATGCAGCGGCAGACTGACGTCCACGCCTTCGGCATCGACGTAGTGGTCGATGCGGCCATCCGAATCGCAGGTGAGATCGACGATCACGCCGCGCCGGGTCGGCTCTTCATCGAGCCGCGCGATCGGCGCGATCGGGAAGATCTGGTCGATCGCCCAGATGTCCGGCACCGACTCGAATACCGAGAAGTTGACGAAGTACTTGTCGACCAGTTTCTCGTCCAGCTCGTCCAGCGCCTGGCGGTGGGCGCGCTCGACCGGGGTGAGGCGGGCGCGCACGGCGTTGGCGATGGCGTAATACATCTCGTCCAGCTTCGCCCGGTCGGCCAATGACAACTGGCCCAGCGCGTACAGCGTCTGGCCCTCGTGCAGGTGGTGCTGGGCCTCGTGATACAGCTCCAGCGGCGGGCGCTGGTCGAGTTCGGCATGCACTTCGCGCAGGTGGCGCAGCGCCAGCGGCTCGTCGTCGCGCGGGGCGGGAATGGCGCCATCAGGCACCGGTTCCACTTCGCTCACGTTGACCACCAGCACGGCGTGATGTGCCGTCATCGCGCGGCCGGCCTCGGTGAGGATGTGCGGTGCGGCCAGGCCTTCGGCCTCCACCGCCTCGGCCAGTGACTGCACGATGGTGGCGGCGTATTGCTCCATCGAATAGTTGATCGAATTGTGGCTGCGCGAGCGCGAGCCCTCGTAGTCCACGCCCAGGCCGCCGCCGACGTCGACAATCTCCAGCGGCACGCCCATGCGGATCAGCTCGACGAAGTACCGCGTCGCCTCGCGCATGCCGTTGGCGATGTCGCGCACATTGGAAATCTGCGAGCCCATGTGGAAGTGCTGCAGCTTCAGCGTGTGCTTGAGGCCGGCCGCGTCGAGCCGCTCGATCAGCTGCAGCACCTGGTTCGGCGACAGCCCGAACTTGCCCTTGTCGCCGCCGGTGTTCTGCCATTTGCCCGCGCCGATGGAGGCCAGCCGCACGCGCACGCCGAGCAACGGCTCGACGCCCAGCGCCTTCGCTTCGGTGAACACGTGGTCCAGTTCGGACAGCTTCTCGATCACGATGTGCACGCGCAGGCCGAGCTTGCGCCCGATCAGCGCCAGGCGGATGTACTCGCGGTCCTTGTAGCCGTTGCAGATCACGATGGAGCCGGGCCGCGCCATCGCCAGCACCGCCATCAGCTCGGGCTTGGAGCCGGCTTCCAGGCCGAAACCCTCGACGCCGGCGGCCACCAGCTCACCGGCCACGCCGCGCTGCTGGTTCACCTTGATCGGATAGATGGCGGTATAGCCACCCGCGTAATGCCATTCGTCGATGGCCTTGGCGAACGCGCCCTGCAGCCGCGCGAGGCGATCAGCGAGGATGTCGGGGAAACGCACCAGCAACGGCAGGCGCAGGCCTTCGGCACGGGCACGCTCGACGATGGCCGGCAACGGCAGCGACGGGCCGCGCGCGCCGCGCGGACGCATGGCGATGTCGCCGGCCGCGTCGACGTCGACGTAACCGTCGCTCCAATGCGAAACGGCGTAGGTATGACGGGCGCTGTCGGTAGTCCAGGGCTTCGACATGGATGAAAACTCCTTGTGCGGGGGTGCTTGCGGCACACACGGATCATGTCGTCGCAGCGGCGAGCCTTGACGGTGAAGCGGTCCGCCGGCCGGAAGCCTCGCACGCCGCGGGGCCGGATGGACTGCCCGCCCGGTGCGACTGAGCGCAGACCGGGGCAGGGAATCCATTGTAACGGGGACGCCATGACAATGTGCGGACATCCGGGGCGCTACCTTCATCGCCGAAACGGCTACAATTACGCCTCTTTGTCCTTCATCACGCGTTATCAGGAACACCCGCCATGTCGCAGCAACCCACGCCCAATGAAGCCCGCTGGTTCACCGAAGCCCACCTGGCTTCCGGCTCCTCCATTGGATATCGCGTGGAGAAACAGCTGCACGCGGAAAAGACCCCGTTCCAGACCATCGAAATCCACCAGACCACCGACTGGGGCAACCTGATGGTGATCGATGGCTGCGTGATGCTGACGAGCCGCGACAACTTCCTCTACCACGAGATGATGACCCACCCGGCGCTGTTCACCCATGCGCGCGCCAAGCGCGTGGTGATCATCGGCGGCGGCGACTGCGGCACGCTGCGCGAAGTGCTGCGCCACGAGGAAGTCGAGTCGGCCGTGCAGGTGGAGATCGACGAGCGCGTGACCCGCCTCGCCGAGGAATATTTCCCGGAACTGTGCGAGTCGAACAACGATCCGCGCGCCGAACTACTGTTCATCGACGGCATCAAGTACATGGCCGAGGCCGAGCCGGAATCGCTGGACCTGGTGATCGTCGACTCGACCGACCCGGTCGGCCCCGCCGAAGGCCTGTTCAACGGTGCGTTCTACGCCAGCTGCTTCAAGGCGCTGCGCCACGGCGGCATCCTGGTGCAGCAGTCGGAATCGCCGATCGCGCACATCGAGCTGATCAAGTCGATGCGTTCGGCCATGCGCACCGCCGGCTTCAGCGCGGTGAAGACGCTGCCGTTCCCGCAGCCGTGCTACCCCACCGGCTGGTGGAGCTGCACCATGGCACGCAAGGGCGGCGACCTGTCCGGCTTCCGCGAGCGCGGTGCGATGGCGAAGAACTTCCCCACCCGCTACTACAACGCCGAGATCCACAAGGGCGCGCTGGCCTCGCCGGAATTCATGCGCGAAGCGCTGGGCGAATAAGACTGCGGCTTGTAGGAGCCCGCTCGCGGGCGATGCTGCTGCCTTGGCGTTGCTGCGAGCGGAAAGCAAAAGCATCGCCCGCTAGCGGGCTCCTACCTGCCGGTCCTGCGCCACAGGGCGTGCGATCAGAACAGCTTCGCCCGCACCTTCGGCATCAGCACCAGCGCCAGGGTCGCGATCGGCCCGAGCACCAGCGACAGCAGGAACCACAGCAAGCCGCTGCGGTTCTTGCCCTGGGCCAAGCCGGCATTGACCAGCGCCAACGTGCCCCAGCCGGCGAACCATGGCGCCGATGCGCCCGTCATCATCGTGAACGATGTCACCACCTGCTGTCTCCTGGGCCATGCAGAGCCCGGTCGGGGGGGAATCGTCATGCTAGCAAGTGACTCGTGCGCCCAGCGTGCCTCGCGCCTCCCCGGATCAGGCGCGCTTCAAGCAAAGCCCGCTATGCTGGCGCTTTGAGCGTCGGAGCAACCCATGCGTGGATCGTGCATTCTCGCCCTCGGCCTCGCCTGCAGCCTGGTGGCCACGCCGCTGCTGGCCGCCGGCAGCCCTGCCCACAAGACCACGCACGCGGCTTCGAAGAAGGCCGAAGCCAAGGCCGCCGCACGCGACAAGGCCCTGCGCGGCTTCCAGCGTGATCTGGTCAGCGTGCTGGCACCGCGTGTCGATGCACAGCCCCTGCTCGGCGCCGCCCTGCTGGCGCGCCCGCTCACCAACCAGCCCGAGGTCAACAGCTTCCATGTGCTGATCCACCGCGCCGCGCAGGCATCCGATGCCGGCCCGGCGGTTACCTGGGCGGAATTGTCCGATTGCGACGCCAAGGCCGAGGCCTGCCCCAATACCAAGGCGCTGGCGAAACTGGTGACGCAGGCCCCGGACAACGCCGCGGTCTGGCTGCTCAAGCTGGGCCAGGACATGCGCAACATGCAGAAAAAGGACGCGCACGCCGACCTGGCCCGTGCGGCCGACGCCAAGCTGTACGACGATTACGCCGGCACCAGCCTGAAAGCGCTGGCCTATGCCGTGGCCACCTTGCCGCCACCGGCCGACACGCTCGATCCCGCCGAAAGCGCCGGCCCGGCAGGCGTGCAGATGATGATCGCCTTCGGCCTGGCCGCCGCCCAACCGCAACCCGGCCTGCGCGTGGTGGCCGAGCTGTGCAAGAGCGAAGCCGACGATGCCACCGTCAAGGCCGAATGCCTCAAGCTCGGCAAGACGCTGGAATGGGGTTCCAGCGCATTGGCCCGCTCGCTGGGCCTGCATCTGCGCGAAACGCTGAATTCCGACCCCGCGCAGCAGCAGGATGCCCGCAACGCCCGCCGCGACCTGGTCTGGCAGGTGCAGAACTTCGCCCAGCTGGCCAGCCGCGCGCGCAACAACAAGGCCGAAGCCCAGCACCTGCTGGCGCTGGCACGCAACGGCGGCTCCCAGATGAGCCTGATCCTGGCCGCACTGCGCGACGCGCACATTCCCACCGAAGCCCCGGCTGACGCGCAACCCAAGGCGTCGGAATAGCCACACCCCGGCGGTCATGTCGGGGCGTCGTCGCGCCGACGGAAAGCGGCCTGCCACCCAACCGAGCCATACCCGGCCGGCGGCCCGCCGGGCTTGATGGCGGCGAATTTGCAGCCCATTCCTCATCGGTCCGACAGGCTGCTAGTCTGGGGCCACCTTTCGCAATGGAGGTGGGCCGATGCTGACGGTGCTTGTGGCAAGCAGCAAGGGCGGTTGCGGGAAGAGCACGCTGGTGACCCAGCTGGCTTCGCACTGGGCGCAGAAGGGCAAGCGCACCGCAATCATCGACGGCGACCGGCAAGGTTCCAGCTATCGCTGGGCCGCGCTTCGGCCGGACAACGTGCCCGGGGTACTCGGGCTTGAGGGCGGCCGCCGAGGCCTGCAGAAACTGCCGTCGGATACCGAGGTCGCGCTGATCGACACGCCTGCCGGCTCGCACGAACGCGAACTCGAACCCTACCTGGAACAGGCCGACGTGCTGCTGGTGCCGGTACTGCCCTCGTCGTTCGACCTGGATGCCAGCCTGGGTTTCCTGGAACACCTGCGCGAGATCAACCGGATCAAGCGCGGCAAGCTGCCGGTGGCCATCGTGGCCAACCGGCTCAAGCCGTGGACCCACGCCAGCCAGGACGCCGTGGCGCAGCTGGCCGAGGCCGCGCCGTTCCCGGTGGTGGCGCAATTGCGCGACAGCCAGGCCTATGTGCTGCTCGGCGCACTCGGCAAAGGCATTTTCGACTACGCTTCGGAACAGGTGCGCAACCATCAACAGGACTGGGCACCGCTGCTGCGCTGGATCAAGCGCCAGCACTGACAGCCTGTCCCGTCAGTGCGATCCATGGACGGATCGCCCGCGGCTCGACGGCACAAGCCGGCGAACCGTCGGAGGCACGCCCGGGCCTGTCCCGGACGCGCCGAATCGGCCCCGTGCGGGAAGCACGTTGCCGACACTTTGTCGTATTGCCATTGCCACGGAGCACGCCATGCACGAACTGATCCTGCTTCGACACGCCGAAGCGCTACCCGCCAGCAGCGGCGACAGCGACACCCACCGCCGCCTCAGTGGCCACGGCGAGCAGGAGGCCCGTGCCGCCGGCGCGTGGCTGGCCCAGCACGGCACGCGCCCCGACCGCGTGCTCTGTTCACCCGCCGAACGCGCCCGCGCCACTGCCGAGCTGGCACTGGCCGCGCTGAACAAGGCCCCGTCCGCGCAATCCGCGACCGAGATCTACGACGCCACCCCCGGCGAACTGCTGGCCCTGCTCGACCAGCACGAAGATGCCGGCACGGTGATGCTGGTCGGTCACAACCCCGGCATCGAACGGCTGGTCGCGCTGCTGGTGGAAGGCCGCTCGGACGAATTCCGCGGCATGCCCCCCGGCGGCCTGGCGGTGCTGCACCTGGATGGCGCGCTGGAACCGGGCAGCGCCCGCCTCGGCGCGTTCTGGTCGCCATGACCGACGCTTGCCGAAACCATCGTCCGGGCGCCGCCTTCCGGTGAAAGTGCGGTTCGCCGCACCTTTCCGCCCGGCGGTTCTCGCGGTTTCAGCCGTACACCGCAGCATCCGCACGGGCTGGCTGCGCACGGGTCTTGTCGCATGCTGCGCGCACATCGGCGCGAAGCGCCCGCCCCGCGCCTTCGCCGCCTGGCTGTTGCCGCTGCTTCCCCTGCTGCCAGTACAGGCCGCCACGCCACCCGTCGGCTACCGCATCGACAGCAGCCAGTCGCAAGCCGTGTTCGGCGTGCGACTGTTGTGGCTGCACGAAATCAGCGGGCGCTTCCGTCATATCGACGGTGCGGTACTGGCGGGCCCGGGAGACGACAGCGTGGTCGTGCGCGCGAACATCGCGGTGGACAGCGTGACCATGGATTCATCGCGCATGCGTCGCTGGGTGCTTGCCCCGGAGTTCTTCGATGCCGCCAACTACCCATTCATCCGCTTCGTCTCCGATCCACTGCCATTGGCCACGCTGCAACAGGGCGGCCCGCTGCCCGGGCGCCTGAGCCTGCGCGGAGTAACCGCCCCGATGAGCTTCACGCTGCACCCGATGCGCTGCACGAACGCAGTGGTGCCGCGCTGCCGGATTTCGCTGAGCGGAGCGGTCCAGCGCGCCGACTTCGGCATGATCGCGCACCGTGCCACCCTGGCGGACCGGGTCGAGCTGAACCTCGCGATCAGCTTGCGGCCAGCCACGCAGACCGCTCCGCCATCCCGCGACAACCCGCCGCAGGCCACGAAAAAACCGTAACCACCCCGCGATAACCCGTATCATCCGTCGGATGCGTCTGCGCTGGTGTGCCCTACTCCTTGTCACATGTGCGGCCCTGCTGCAGGGCTGTGCGGTCTCGCGCGTGCATATCCGCCAGGCCAACGCCATCGTCGCGGCCAGCCCGGATCGCCAGACCGACTGCAGCCAGGCCGACCACTGCGCGCTGCCGTCACCGCTGCTGCAGGCGGCCGACAAGTCGATCGCCGACTCGACGCCACAGCACCCGGTGAACACCGTCACCCTGCTCGACGACAGCCAGGCGGCACTGGTGGCGCGCATCAGCCTGATCCGTGCGGCGCGCCGCAGCATCGACGTGCAAACCTACATCTGGGACGAGGACGACATCGGCCAGCTCGTGCTCAACGAGCTGGTGCAGGCCGCGCGCCGCGGCGTGCACGTGCGCATCCTCGCCGACCAGCTGTTCTCGTTCGACGACCTCGGCCTGCTTGACCGCCTCGCCCGGGTCAGCCCCAACCTGCAGGTGAAGCTGTACAACCCCACCTTCCATGACGCCCAGACGCCGCCGCTGGAATTCGCCGCCGGCCTCATGTGCTGCTTCATGAAGTTCAACCAGCGCATGCACAACAAGCTGCTGCTGGTGGACGACGCCATCGGCATCACCGGCGGGCGCAATTACCAGGACCGCTATTTCAACTGGGACGACAATTTCGATTACGTCGACCGCGAAGTGATGGTCGGCGGACCCACCGCGAAGGAGATGGCCGCCAGCTTCAAGCTGTTCTGGCATCACAAGCGCTCGGTGGCGCTGACCCATCTGCGCGACCTCAACCGGCGCATCCGCGAGGATGCCAGCGCACCCACCTGGCCCGCGCCGCACTACGCTCGGCCTGCGCGCGTAGCCCGCGCGCAGGCCGAGGCGGAAGACCCCGACTGGCTCGAATTGCATCTGATCGACAACAGCCTGCGCACCGGCAAGGTGGATTATTTCAGCGATCTGCCGGCAAAAACCGACGACCCGCACAAGCGCAGCGCTCACATATTCACGGCGCACCTGATGCGCATGGTCGCCGATGCCAAGCACGAAGTGATTCTGCAGACGCCCTACCTGGTCATGAGCAAGCACGCGCGGAAAATCTTCGAGCGCCTGCACAAGGACGTCCCGCCACCGCGCATCATCGTCTCCACCAATTCGCTGGCATCCACCGATGCCTTCGCGGTGTATGCGCCGTCGTTCAAGCATCGCAAACGCTATCTCACCAAGTTCGGTTTCGAGATCCACGAGCTGAAACCGCATGCCGACAGCGCCGCCGAGGCCTACGAGCAGGCGAACGTGTGGGACGAGGATTTCGCCCCCACCGACCACGGCACCCATCGCGGCAGCGCGGCCGGCAAGAACGTGAAACTGGATGCGGAAGACGACCGCGGGCACTTCGCCGGCACCGCGCGTCGCCCCGGACTGTTCGGCAGCAATGGCCGACGCAACCGGCCCGCCCCACTGCAAAGCACCGGGCGGCGCTTTGCACTGCACGCCAAGTCGCTGGTGGTGGACGATCGTTTCGCAATGGTCGGCTCGCACAACTTCGACCCGCGCTCGGACCACTACAACACCGAGGCCGGCGTGATCGTCTACGACCCGCGCTTCGCCACCGAACTGCGCAATTCGATCCTGCGCGATACCCAGCCGGAAAACGCCTGGGTGATCGGCGCGCGCCGGCCCACCGTGCCGGTACTCGGCGGCATCAGCCAGCTCATCGGCGACGTTTCGGAAAAACTGCCGCTGTTCGACCTGTGGCCGTTCCGCTACGCCACCAGCTACGACCTCAAGCCCGGCTGCACGCCGATGTCGCCGTTCGATCCGGCGTTCTACAGCTGCTACAAGCCGGTGGGCGACTTCCCCGACGTGGCGCTCTCGCCCAAGTCAGTGATCACCCGGCTGATCACCGCATTCGGCGCCGGGGTGAAAGGCATCCTCTGAGCAAGGGTTTCACGCACCCGTCGGGTCGGCGCTGGAGCGACTTCAAGGTACCTGCGCGAGTTGACGTTCATCGCCTGCGGTGAAGTGCATCGGCAGTTCGCCGCTAGCACCGTCGGGATGACCGGCCGGCACCGCGAAACGCCAGTCGCGCACGGTGGCCAGGGCGTGCGCATCCAGCACCGCATCGCCACTGGAATCGGCCACGCTGGCGCCAGTCACGCGCCCCTGCCCGTCCACCTGCACATGCAGCAGCACCTGGCCTTGCAGATGATGGCGCATCGCCGCGTACGGCACCGGGCGCGTCGGCATGCTGACCGGCACCAGCTCGACCGGTGCCGGCGTCGCCGCCTGCACATCCATCGCCGTCGTCGCTTCGGGCCGGGTCCGATGCACCGCCAGCCACGGCGCATGCGAGTGATGCCGCCGTTGCGCTATCGCATGGTGATAGGTGGGCCAGCGCGCCGCATGCGCGGGCAACCCGGCCCAGCCGGCGGTCTGCTGGCTGAGCCATGCCGTACCGCCGATGCCGATGGCCATCGCCAACAGACTCAAGGTGGTGGTGGTGCGCAGACGGAACATGACGGTAGCGGCGGCCTGCCTTCTCGTAGAGGCGGCTTTCAGCCGCAATGACGCCCATTTATGCACGCGCAGGGCGAATCGCGGCTGAAGCCGCTCGCTCCCGCCTGGCCGGCACTGTCGCTCAGGGACGCTCGAGGATCGCGGTCACGCCCATGCCACCGGCGGTGCAGATCGAGATCAGGCCGCGACCCGAACCCTTTTGTTCCAGCAACCTGGCCAGCGTGGCGACCAGTCGCGCACCGGTGGCGGCGAACGGATGACCCACCGCCAGCGAGGAACCATGCACGTTGAGCTTGCCTGGATCGATCGAGCCCAGCGGTGCATCCAGACCCAGCCGCTGCTTGCAGTAATCGGCGCTTTCCCACGCACGCAAGGTGCACAGCACCTGCGCTGCAAACGCCTCGTGGATCTCGTAGAAGTCGAAGTCCTGCAAACTCAGCCCGTTGCGCTTGAGCAGGCGCGGCACGGCGATGGTGGGCGCCATCAGCAAGCCCTCGCCGTGCACGAAATCCACCGCCGCCACTTCGGCATCGCGGAAGTAGGCCTGCACCTTCAGGCCGCGTTTGGCCGCCCATTCGTCGCTGCCCAGCAGTACCGCGGCGGCGCCGTCGGACAATCCCGTGGAATTGCCCGCAGTCAGCGTGCCCTTGCCCGAGCGCTTGTCGAACGCCGGTTTCAGCGAGGCCAGTTTTTCCAGCGTGGAATCCGGACGCAGGAAACCGTCGCGCTTCAAGCCGCGGAACGGTACCAGCAAGTCCTCGAAGAAGTTCGCGTCATACGCGGCCGCCAGCTTGTGGTGGCTGCCCAGCGCCAGCAGGTCCTGCGCCTCACGGCTGATCTGCCACTCCCTGGCCATCTTCTCGCAATGATCGCCCATCGACATGCCGGTGCGCGGCTCGGCCACGCCCGGGAACGAGGGCTTGAGCTCACCGAACGAGAAGCCGCGTGTGGCGGCGGCCAGCTTGTCCTGCCAGCCCTTGGCGCGATTGATCGCCAGCATGCGCTTGCGCAGGCGCGGGCTGTACACGATCGGCACGTCGCTGGTGGTGTCCGAACCGGCGGCGATGCCCGCCTCGATCTGCCCGGTGGCGATCTTGTTGGCCACGATGATGGCGTTGTCCAGCGAGGTACCGCACGCACGCGCGGTGGTGATGCCCGGCGTGGTCGGCGCCAGCCCGGAGCTGAGCACCGCCTCGCGCGCCAGGTTCCAGTCCGAGGCATGCTTGATCACCGCACCCAGCGCCACTTCGCCCAATTCCTCGCCGTGCAGGCCGAAGCGCTCCACCAGCGCGCCGAGCACCTTCACCGACATGCCGAAGTTGCCCACATCGGCATACGCGGTGTTGTTGCGACAGAACGGAATGCGGATACCGCCGATCACACCGACGCGCTTTTGGGTGTTTTCCATGCTTCTGCTATCCAGATACGCTTGACAAGGCAAGGCTACCCTGCCCCGGCGTATGGCGAAAGCCCAAAACCGTGAATGGTAGAATCGACGCTTTGCCGTTTCCGGAAACATTCACGTGGAAAGTTCGCAGCCGATTGCCCTCCCCGCCGTCCTGGTGCTGGAGCTGTCACACGGCGCGACGCCGGCACGGCTGACCCTGAGCCGCGACGAAGCCGCCGAACTGGCGGCCCTGGTTGCCGCCGATTTGCACGCGTTGGTGCCGCAAGTGGACAGCGCCCGCCTGGCCCTCGCCGGCTCGCTGTTCGACACGGTGGAACTGCTGCGACCCGGCTTCCCGGTCTGGGCCACGCTGGACGAACTGGCGCGCCGCGTGCCGCGCGGCCATCTGGAAAACGTGGTGGCATTCGGCAGCCATGAAGGCCACATGCCCGCGCAGCCGCTGGAGCCCGACGCCACCTACGCCGACGGCCCGATGCGCGTGCTGCCGTTGTCGCTGCTGGCGCCCGAGGCACAAGCCGACGACCTTTCCGCAGAACTGGAAGTGCAACTGGTCGGCCGCGGCGAAGCCGGCCAACGCACCGCCGACTGGCTGATGCGCACACTCGGTGTGCAGCTGGAACACGCGCGCTACCTCAGCCGCAACGACCTCATCGCGCTGACCTGCGTGCAATACGAACACGTGAACCTGGCGCCGTTGTGGACGCTGCTGGAAGCGGCGCTGCTCACCCCGTATGGCGAGGAATCCACACTCAGCGCGCGCGGCCTGGCCCTGCGCTACGCCAACGGCGTGGTGCACGCACAGCCACCCACGCAATGGCTCGCCGCACAGACGACCGACGATGCCGCGCAACGTGCGCACGATGTTGCCGGCCTCGTGTTCGAACTGCGCCAGTACGTCGCCCTGCTCGATGCGCACCGCATTCCGCTGCAGCTGGAAAACGACACCACCCCGGCCAGCCAGGGCCACCTGCTGGAAATCCTCGCCGATGCCAACCCCGGCTACGACGCCCCGGCGCTGTTCGCCCATGAAGCGCCCGGCCTCGGCGTAGTCGCGCTGACCGTGGCCCAACGCGGCGACGGCGGTCGCGCCCGCGCGCTGGCCCACGGCTATCCGCTGCAACCCACCGCACTCGGCCCGCTGGTCACCCTGCTGGCCGAACGCTACGGCATTTCCACCGACGTGCATGCGCTGGGTCGCGTGCTGCTGGACGATGTCGGCCAGCTCGGCGCACCGGCCACGCCGCTGCATTGACCCACGCAGCGCGGCTGTAGGGGCCCGCTGGCGGGCGATGCTCTTGCTCTGGCGCCCCATCAGCAGATGCAAAACAAGAGCATCGCCCGCCAGCGGGCTCCTGCAACCGTGTCGATGACCGGATTTGCCGGATCAGCGCAGCATCTGCTCGTACATGAAGTAATGGCAGCGCTGCATGCCCAGGCCTTCGTAGGTGGCCTGGGCGCGGTGATTTTCCGTCTCGACGTACAACCGCACGCCGACCGCGCCGGCATCGCGCGCGCGTTGCACCACCGCCTCGTGCAACGCGCGGAACACGCCGCCGCGACGGGCCGTCGGTTCCACGTAGACGCTCTGGATCCACCAGAAATCGCCACAGCGCCAGTCACTCCATTCATAGGTGACCAGCAGACCGCCAACGGCCGTGCCATCGCGCTCGGCGACAAGGTAGAAGCCGCGCCGCGGCTCATCGAATACGCCAGCGACGCCACGCGCCAGCACTTCCGGATCGAGCCGCTTCGCCTCGGTTTCCCACGCCATCGTGGCGTTCCAGGCAACCAGGTGGGCGATGTCATCACGGGTGGCCGGGCGGATCGTGGGTTCGGACATAAGGGTTTCGCTTGCAGATGGCTTGATGGACATAACAGCGAGGACGTCACCCCACCGTTGTGTTGAGCGTAGCCTGCGCAAGCAGGCGAAGTCGAAGCGTCCCATGCACGCCGTCGTACGGTGCTAGCCTTTGCGTGTACGCGAAGCCCCCAGCTTGCGGGTCAGCGTGTTGCGGCCCACACCCAATGCCGCGGCGGCGTGCTGGCGATGCCCCTGGTGCGCGGCCAGCGCGGCTTCCAGCAAGACGCGATCCAGCGCTTCGCGGGCACGCGAGTGGATATCGGCTTCGTCGTCGGCCAGCGCACGGCTCGCCCAATCGCGCAGGGCATCGGTCCAGTCGCCATGTGCGGTGGCCGGTGCCTGGCCGAGATCGGCGGGAAGGATCTCGTTGCCCGCGGCGATCACCGCCACGCGACGGCACAGGTTTTCCAGCTCGCGCACGTTGCCCGGGTAATCGCGCTGCGCCACGGCTTTCAATGCAGCCTTGGAGAAACGCTTCGGCGGCAGCTTCAATTCCTGCGCGGCGGTGGCCAGGAAGTGCTGCGCCAGCACCGCGATGTCGCTGCGCCGCTCGCGCAACGCCGGCAGCGCGATACGCACCACGTCGAGCCGATGCTTGAGGTCGGCGCGGAACTGGCCCGAAACCACCCGCGCATCCAGGTCCTGGTGCGTGGCGGCGACGATGCGCACATTGCAGCGGATCAGCTCGCGTCCGCCCACCCGATAGAACTCGCCGCCCGCCAGCACGCGCAGCAGACGCGTCTGCAGCGCCAGCGGCATGTCGCCGATCTCGTCGAGGAACAGCGTGCCGCCTTCGGCCTGCTCGAAACGGCCGGCCACGCGGCGCGCCGCGCCGGTGAAGGCGCCGGCCTCGTGACCGAACAGTTCGCTTTCCAGCAACTCGGAGGGAATCGCCGCGGTGTTGAGCGCCACGAACGGCTTGCTGCTGCGCGCGCTTTCCTCGTGCAGCGCGCGCGCCACCAATTCCTTGCCGGTGCCGGTTTCGCCGGTGACCAGCACGTTGAGATCGCTGGCGGCGACGCGGCCAATCAGGCGAAACACCTCGCGCATCGCCGCGCTTTCGCCCAGCAATGCATGGCTGGGCAGCGCGACCGCCGGGGCAGGTGCATCCGCTTGTGGCGCATCGGCCAGCGCCCGCTGCACCGACGCCACCGCCTGATCGAGGTCGAACGGCTTGGCCAGGTAATCCACCGCGCCGGCACGGTACGCCGCGGCGGTGGTGGCGACATCGGTGTAGGCGCTCATCACGATCACCGGGCCGATCTCGCGTGCCTGCAGCTCGCCGAGCAAGTCCAGCCCGCTGGCGCCGGGCATGCGCACGTCGGTGACGAGCAACGCCGGCCGCCCCTTGCGCAAGGCTTCGCGCACCGTGGCCGCATCGCCGAATTCGCGCACGGACAAGCCCGCATCGCGCAGCGCCTCGGCCAGCACGAAGCGCACGCTGCGGTCGTCGTCGATGATCCAGATGTCGTCAGCCATGCGTGCGCTCCAGCGGCAGATACAACGAGAACGTGGTCTCGCCCGGACGGCTGGCGTAACGCAGCTCGCCGCCGTGCTCATGCGCGATCTCGCGCGACAGCGCCAGGCCCAGCCCGCTGCCGTCGGCGCGACCGGAAACCAGCGGTTCGAACAAGGTCTCGCGCAGCTCCGCCGGTACGCCGGGGCCGTCGTCGATCACGTCGATGCGCAAGGCGCTGCGCAACACCCGCTCCCCCACGCGGATGCCATGTTCAGCGCGGGTGCGCAGGGTGAGCGTGCGCGCGCCGGCCTCGATCGCGTTGCGCGCCAGGTTCAGCAGGATCTGCTGCAGGCGATCGGCATCGCCGTGCACGTCGGGCAGGCTGGGGTCGTAATCGTGGCGCAGCGTCGGCGGCGGCGACTCGGCCCGCAGCAGCTCGACCAAGCGCTCCAGCAAGGCGTGCGGATTGACCGCACCAAGTCGTGGCGCGCCATCGTGATGCAGCAGGCGATTGGCCAGCGTGGTCAGCCGGTCGGTTTCGGCCAGCACCATCGCCGCCAGTGCTTTCAGGTCGTCATCGTGCAGGCGCCGTTGCAGCAGTTGCGCCGCGCCACGCAGGCCGGCCAGCGGATTCTTCACCTCATGCGCAAAGCCGCGCAAGGTCGCCGACAACGGCGAAGCCACGGCCGGCAGTTCGGCCAGGGCATGCACTTCCAGCAGCAGATGGTCTGCATCGAAGGGCTGCAGCGTGACGTCCAGCCGGCGCGTACCGCCAGTGGCCCCGCCCAAGCCCACGCCCCGCACTTGCAACAGCCGTTGCTCGGCCAGTGCCCGCGCCGCCTGTTGCGCCAGCTCCGGCGTGGCCACCAAGCCCGCCAATGGCACGCCGATGGCACTGCGCAAGCCCAGCTCCAGCCATTCGGCCAGCGCGGCGTTGTGCCACTGCACGCGCAAATCCGCGTCGACCAGGGCCAGCCCGGTTGCCATTTGCTCCGCCAGTGATCGCCACGGCATCGTTTCCATTGCACCACTATGGGCAATGAATTGATTTGGTGCAAATGGCGAAATCCAAACCGGGCTTGCAAACCTGTTCTCTTGGACAGAACTCCATAGTTTGTACCGAGTGCACAAACTATGGTGTCCGTACGTATGTACAAACATTGGTGTCCAGATTCCGCTTTGATTCCGGCGCCAAAAGCCACTCGTGTGCGTGGGACCTTGGATTGGCCGCGGCCGTAGGCCGGTTAAGACGAATGGTGAGGCCTTGCGCGGCCTGACCGAACGGATCGAACACCTCAAGGGATCGATCCGTTCGGCGGTCGAATATCCTTATCAGACCAACCTTAAGTGCTCTCCAAGTCGTCCAGAAACTCCGATACCGGATCGACTCCTGAAACCCAAAGATGATCACGTGCACGCGTGCAGGCGACATACAGCAGATGGCGCTCGGTGTTGTAGACCTCTTCCAGATCAGCGTCATCGGCGACGGATTCGAGGCGTTCCTGCGAGGGAATGATTTCGTCATCGCAGGCCATGACCGCAACTGCGCGAAACTCCAGGCCCTTGGCCAGATGCATGGTGGCGATCGAAACCTCCTCATGAGCGCTCTGTGAGCTTCCATCGAGTAGATGAAGCGGCAGGCCGGCGTGCTTTACCGCTGCGCGTGCACGGTCGAGTTCACCGGATGAGCGTACGAAGACGCCAATCTCATGGGCCTGCACGCCTTCGTTGATTCTCTGCTCCAACCAACGGCCCACTTCCATCGCTTCGACATCCTGAGATGGCCACCGTGTGATGTTGGGCTCGGCGCCATTGAATACCGACACCGTACCGCTACGGTCCTCGACATTGCCATCCACGTCCGCCACCTCGGGCGCCAGCAGTCGGTCTGCCTGCATGCGAATCTGATGCGAGGTGCGGTAGTTGATGTGCAATGTTCTGGCGCGACCGCGGATGTCCACCCCCAGCGACTTCCACGAAAACGGCTGCTGGAAAATACGCTGGCCCAGGTCGCCGGCGAAGAACAGCGCGTTCGGTGATTGCGCACCGAAGGCAGCCAAGAACCGCAGCTGGGCCACGCTGATGTCCTGCGCCTCGTCGATCACGGCAAACTCGAATGGCGGGTGCTTGCGCGTGGCAAGCGCCTCCACCAGCTGGCCATACATACCGGCTCGCGTCACCAGGCTGCGCGCCTTCAGCTGGGTGCGTACCTGCTCGAACACCGGCCACAGTTGTGCGCGCTGGGTTTCGGAAAGACGCGTGCGCCGTCCCAGCCGCCGGATATCGCGGTAACCCTCCCAGGCATCCAGCTGCCAGGCGTCGACGACGTCCTGCCACTCCGACAGGAGAAATGACCGGCTGAACCGTTGATCCGCCAGGATCGTGGCGGCCGATGCCAGCAAGGAACGAACGTCGTCGACACTGGCCAGGTGCAGCCGGCCGAAATGCGCGTCGTACAATCGCTCGCCGAGAGCATCCATCGTGGATACTTCCAGCCGCTCGCCCAGCCTCGGCTCATTGCTGATCAATCGGCGCAGCTTGCCATGCAGTGCATTGGCCAGTGTGTCGGAGAAGGTAGCCAGTAGTACGCGTGCATCCGGATTTGCCCGCGCCAGATGCACCGCACGATGCAGCGCCACGATGGTCTTGCCCGTGCCTGCCGAGCCCGATACTCGGGCCGGGCCGCTGTAATCGCGCTCCACCCACTCGCGCTGGGCTGGGTGCAGGAAGATCGTCCACTTGTCCCAGGGGAACGCAAACGCGCGCTCCAGCTCTTCCACGTCGTAGATCGTACGAAAGCGGCGCTTTGCATCGGGGTGATCGAACGCGTCGGAGTCGACGGCTTCATCGCTGTTAAATGCAATAGGAATATCGAGGTCATACATGACGCCCGGATCAAACGACATAGCAGCCGACTTGATGCCGCGGCGAGGCTTGCGTGAGGTAGTTGGCACACCACCCGTCGCCAGTTCCAGCAATGCTTCCGACGCCTCCGCAGGAAGATGATCCGCCAGTTCCAGCAGGCTATCCTCGTTCGCTGCACGCACATCGGCCAACCATTCCCTTGGCACGCCATAGCCGAGCAACTCGTCGTCCGTGATGGTGGTAAACAGCGCCGGCTTGATCCAGTCCGACTGGCTCGGCACCGGCTGTTCCACCATCACGTACTTCGGAACCGGGATTTCCTCGACCCGCTCGCGAATCTCCACAAACTGTGCCGCACCCGTGGTCGGATGCACTTCCAGTTTACGGCGCTCAGCCCAGTGATAGGCCTTGTCATGGTGATCCACATAGCAGAGCAGCAGGCTTGATGCCGTCTTGTGCACGATCAAGCGAATGTCACTGCTCACCCGAACCGACCAGAAGTTCTTGTCCTTTGCCGTGTCCAACTTGTGCAGACTCATGCCAGGGTTGACCGGGTTCAGCTGCAGGTCGAAGGCGGTGGTCTTCACGGCCTTCTGCTCGTCACCCGTGAGACGCGCAAGGCTGTCGGTGAAGGTATCGGCGATGCGGAAATCCATCATGCTGCCCCTGTTTTCAGGCCCGCAGCACGCGCGGGCCATTGAGCGCCCCCGTCTTGGGCAACGCCCGCTGATCCTGACATAATAGGGGGCGGTTTCTCCACGCCATTATTCCCGACGGAGACCTGTCCAATGCAACTCACCGGCCTTGGCCTCTACACCATCCCCGAAGCTGCCCGGCTTGCCGGTGTGCAGCCCGTGGAGTTGCGCCGGTGGCTGCGGGGATACAACAGCGGCAAGGGTGAAGCATTGCGGCATCATCCGCCGCTGTGGTCGTCCGAGATATCCGGCGCAGATGTCGACGGATTAAGCTTCCACGACCTGCTGGAGATCCGTTTCGTCAAGGCGTTTCGTGAGCTCGGCATCAGTCTCCAGACGATTCGCATCGCCGCCATCAATGCCCGTGAAATCCTCGAAAGCCCGTATCCATTCACCTGCAAAAGCTTCCAAACCGACGGCAAGACCATCTTTGCCGAAGCCATGCGCGAAAGCGGCGAACTCGATCTGCTAGATTTGCGTCGTCGGCAGTATGTCTTCACCAAGGTTGTCCAGCCTTCCCTGTACGCCGGCATCGAGTTTGGCGCCGACAAACGTGCCGCACGCTGGTATCCCATGGAGCGCAGCAAGGCGGTGGTGCTCGACCCGAACCTGGCGTTCGGCAAGCCAGTGGTCACCGATACCGCGTTGCGCACCGACATTCTCTACGACGCATGGCTGGCGGAAGACAAGGACAAGCAGCGCGTTGCACGCTTGTACGAAGTCCCGGTCAAGGCGATTGAAACCGCCATCCGCTTCGAGCAGCGGCAGGCTGCGTGAAGCTGCTGCTCGACAACAATCTTCCACCAGCGCTTGCTCGCGCGCTACACGAACTGACCATCAGGGAATGGGAAAACCTCCACGAGGTTACCCATCTACGCGACCGTTTCGCTGCGAACACCCCGGATACGGAGTGGATCGCCATGCTTGCGCAGGAAGGCGGCTGGGTCGTGGTCACGCACGATCGCCTGAACAAGGGATTGGAGCGTGAGGCACTCAAACGCGCCGGCCTGAAAGTGTTTTTCCTTGACCGCGGCTGGAAGGATCACAACTTCTGGGAGAAGGCCACGCAACTTGTCCGCTGGTGGCCACGCATCATCGAGCAAGCCGAAGGCATCAGTGGTGGAGCTGCGTTTCAGGTGCCATGGAACTTCAGGGGAAAGGGACAGTTTGGGCAGATCACGTTGTGACGAGATCGTTCCATCAGGGCCACTGCGCTCCTCGACTTCGCAGGAAGTCCACGAGACTCAGAAACCTCTGATCGGTAGCCAGCTCAGGTGCTGAGCTCTGAATGTCACGCAAACAATCGGCTTCGTGACGCCACATCCATTGAACGTGGTCTCCGAGAATCGCCCCTAGAAAGTCCAAAGCCGCATTAGGAAATTTCTTGCACAGCCCAGACTCATATAGAAGGCTCGTCAAAAAATCCACACCTGTTGGCTCGCGGATCCACATGCGCAGTTGTTTAAACGCTTCTGGAAAGCGCTCACCAGCAACAATACACAAACGGGCAAATTGCTCAGCTACCCTCGGCGTCGCTGCAAGAATTTTCTTGGGCCATACCTTCTGGAGATATGGCGAAATACGGTTATCCCAGTACTCCACTTTTTGCTCACCAGAGTTTTCCAACGCACGCACTAATGTCGCCGCAACAGCTTCAAGCCCAGCTAACGGAAGCTCTACAGTGGCTTGAGCAAGCTCGGCAACTGAAAAAATATCCCCTAGATCAAGTGCTGCGAAGGTAAGGATAGCCGCATATTGAGAGTCCTCCTTGCTGAGCGCATCGTAATGTTTGGCCGTATCCAGGAACGCCCGTTTCATCTCCTGCATCAGAGGACGATAAAGTCGCGGTGCCCAAAAGAAACCTTCCCAAGCCGAAGCTGCCTCTGTTTCGGATCTCGTCCAGTCGAACAATGGAAGGAGACATTCACGCGACCATTTCTCGTCAACCCGAAAGAGAGAAACCAAGCGAGATCCGAGTAAAACCCTGCCATGTCTGAACTTGTCGACATCCGTATCGCAAAGACGCGTGAATCGATCGCGAATAGCGGTGGGCAAGCCCTGTCCATCTTCAAGCTCACTTCTTGACCACCACGCCAAGAGTGCCTGCGTAATCTGACCGACAGGGTGATTGATCGCCCTCATCAATGGCTCTTCAGTCAGGACACCATCTTCGACATCCAAGCCAAAGATACGGTCCGCCATCTCGAAGAAGACTGACTCGTGATAGTCGAAGACGCTAGCTACAGCGGTCATCCAGCCACTAACGCCATGCGCAAGCGCAAGCAACTGTTCATCCGGCATCCCGATCACTGCAGGCGCCATGTGCTTCCAAGAAAGCCTGAGCAGCGACTTCTCCCTCCACGCCAGCAGTGCATCAGCCCAACGTTCGGTTGGCCATTCCCCCTGACGGGAAAGCTCCAATAGCGCTGAAGCGGCTGCAGGAAAATTCTTTCTGCACCGCTCGCTCCACTCATCATGGTGCCAAGGATCGGCCACAGGATGCTTCGTGAGCCAATCGACCAGTTCCCTCCGACGATACGGAGTCGCAATCGCCTGAGATAATTCGTCGTCCTCGCCTACCCAACTGCTGCCGCCCATCCATACTGGAAATTCATCACGCTGATCGGCCGACAGACTCCATTTGGGGTTTCGCCCGGAAAGTTCTTCCAATCTTTGGGAGGACGCGATTCCTAATGGCGCACCAGCGCCTATCAGCTTCGCCAACCGAAGCCACACCTCCCTATCAACCAATTGCGACCACCGCTCCGGTCCAATGTCGTATTTGAACATCTCACGCGGCGGACCACGCAAGATCACATCTTCCAGTTCCGCCAAGTCAGCTTTGCCAAGCCCCGGTGCCAAGGCCACCAGCAAACGCATGACCTCTCGCTCAGTCTCCAGCGACCATAGCCACCAAGCCCCTTCGGCGAGCAACCAATCCAACCCGAGGCGATGGGGGATGACGCCAGGCTGCCCCGCGGCAAAGAAAGCGAGGCGTCGGAATAGCGGATACGGTGCCTGCCACCAGCCTTCCGCAACTAGCCGCGCCCGCTCCTGCGAATGCGTCGCAGTGGCGAGCCATGCATCTCGTGTTAACTCGACCAAAGCCGTCCAGTCATGGAAGTTCCGGTTCTGTGGGTGTTCGCTAATCGAAGGCTGGTGCATGTAAGACAGGTCGCTGCGGTCGTCCGCGCCACCGAGTTCGCGCATCAGATCGAGTACGTCACGCAACAAAACACAGAAATCGGTGAGAAGCTCAGGCAATGCAGCCAACCAACGCTCGTCCTTGGCCAGATCGCGCAGGCCGGAATGAACGTGATCCGTGGACAGGACGATCTCCCACTCGACCAAGTCCCGAATGCGCTTCGGCTCATCGCCATCCTCGGATCCCCAACGAGATGGCTCGCGTATCGATACCCGTGGCGCCAGCACATCACGCAATTGAAGGCGCAACGCTGTTGTCAGGCCAACACTCTTGAACCGGCTACGCCACCCATAGAGGTCAAAGCTTTGTGCTGCTGATCTCACCCTCCCCGTCAGAAGTAGACGCCAGAGAACGAGCATCATGGGACGGGGGATTGCCTTCGGAGCACTGGCCCGAATGCGTACTAGGTCAGCCGGCTTACAACCGGCAAGTTCATCCAGGCGAAATTCAATCCTTCTCAGGAATTCGTCGTGCAGCTGGCCGCCGCGTTTAATCAACCACAACAACAGATCAGGATCGTCAAGGTGTCGGAGCAGCCAGCACGCAAGCTGTCCCATAACCTTGTCCCAGCGGCAGCCACGCTCTGCAATACCGACCAACGCCATGAGCGGAGCAAGCTCATAAGGCGATGGCCTCTGGACCAGACTGAACGTGAGTTTGTCGTCACACTCCGACTTCGATGACACGCCAAAGCGAGCCAAATCAGCGTGCCTGTATCGATCTTCGCTAAGCGGTTCGAGCCATTCAAGTGAGGGTGCCGGGTCAAACTCAGCAAAACGTTGAGCAGGTAATCCACATGGATCGCTCAACGCCCATAGCAGGCGGCCAACAAAGTCATCTTGTTTGGTGCTCGCCAACGGCCTGGTCATGGCACATTCCGCGACAATCCGCTCCTTCCCTCGCACGCCATCACGGTACGTTTCGGCCCAGACACGCAAGGTCTTGTGGAGATGCGCATGCCGGTCATGTTCGCGGTACAAAATGGGCGTAACGTTCTTCGCCCGCCATTCATTGGCGCGATCGCCTTCTTTGCCCTTGGAATAGCTGCCAAAGGCGAACATTTCTGGCGGTGACTCGCCCAACAGTCGATCAGCGGCAAGAGCATCCATCATGTAGCGCAGTACCGGATCATTGATGCTGTAACCGACAAAACACACCGTGTAATTACGAAACAATCCACTGACAAATCGCGCAGCCCAACGATCGACCAGATACGCGAGACCGAAATCGCCACTTGAAACGACAAGCCGATTCAACTCTCCCTGCGTGGCAGTTTCAGTCAACATGCCGTGCAGATATACCAGCCCATCCCAACGATTCTTCGGTACTGGCAACAACGGAGCCTGATAACGCTCGACAGACAATGATTTCGCTGCAATTACGTCCTCGAACAGCCGATCGAAATTGGTTGTAATCAGCCGGGTCTGCCCGCTGCGGTTCCGCCCAAGCGTCAACAAAGCTTCGTGGGTAGTTGTAGCATTCGGAGCAGACAGATCCGGCACCAATATGCTAGCCAGCGCTCGGCGTACCGTTTCACGGCCATGCATGATGTCGTCTTCGAGCAGGCCAATCGCAATGTCGAAATGCCCAGCCTTGATCGCAGCCCTTTGCACGGGATTGGGTGTTGCCGATAGCATCTGGTAGAGCTTCTTCACCAATCCATCGAAGCCGGGAAGGCGTGCTGGATAGGAAATACCTGCACCACAGAAGAACACCACGCGCCCATCCTCGTGTGCCTGTAAGAGCCGCTCTGGAAGATCGGGGCCATTCCTGACAAGTTGCATCGCACTAAACCCTGAACACCTTCATCACCTCATCGCCGAGGTGATTGATAACTTTGACGGCGATGCGACCGGACTTAGGTTTGTCGAAAGGCCGCGAAGTGTCGCTGTTGAGACTGGCCCAAGCGTCGAGATCGATTTCGGCTTTGAGCGTTGTCTTGAGAGCTTTATAGGGGTCGTTGGCGCCGAGGAAGTAGGCGTGGCGGACGAAGAAGCTTTCTTCGTTGTAGTCGGTGTCGATGAACCAGCAGGCGATGCCGTCGGGGCCGTCGCTGCGGACTTCGCCGGTGTTGGGGTGGAACACGTCCACGCCGTTGACCTTGACCTGGATTTGGCCTGCCTCGCCGTCGTGCTGGGCGGCGTCGAGGATGTCGATGTCCGGTTCACCGAAGATCACGAACAAGTTGCCCTTGCCGGTGTTCTTGAGGTCGTCGGCCATGTGCAGGTCGGCATTCATGCGCGCCTTGAGCACGGGGATGCGGCCGAGCTTGTCGAAGTCGGAGGAGCGGGCGTCGTAGTTGAAGGCGCAGGTGATCAGCACGTCGAAGTCGGCGTCGCCGGCTTCGCGGGCGGCCTGCACCAGGTCGGGACGCGAGACGGTGCCGAACTCCGGGCCGATGAAAATGGCGGCGCGCTTCTCCGTCCCTGTGTCCGTATCGCCTTCCATGTAGCGGCCTTCGGCGCAGACCAGGTCACCCGGCCAGGGCACCAGGGAGGTGAAGTTGATCTTGTCGTCCTTGTGCGCCTGCTGCACGCCGGCGGTCTTCAGGTTTTCCAGGATCATCTGCACGAAATCGCGCTCTTCGCCGTAGCCGTCGTTGCCTTCGCCGATGCCGTCAATCAGCTCGTCGTTCTCGTCCACACCCAGCACGCGGTGCGGCGACAGGCTTTCGACGGTGAACGGGCCGGCCACGCGGACTTTCTTCTTGTCCTCGTAGGGTTTGTCGTAGAGATATTCGCTGCCGGCCGTGGCAGCGATGGAGGCGTCGATCTCGCACTGGCGTGCGATCCGCTGTTGCCACCAGTCGGCATGCAGTTGCTTCGCTTCGACCGACCATTTGCCATCGACCTCGCGCGGAATCTCCCACTCCTGCCAGTGCTTTCCGAGCGCCTTGTTCAAGGCCCCCCGTACCGGTTCCATCGCCTGCTGAAACTTGTCCCAGATCACGTCGATCTCAGCGTTGTTGGCGATGGATTTCAGCATGATGTGCGGCACGCGTTCGTAGACGAAACCATGCGTGATATTGCCGCGGGTGGCGGCGCTGGACGGCGCGCTGCGGTGGAGCTCCGCCTCCTTGAGCTGACCCTCGCGCGAGTCGGCAAGTAGATAGAACGGATAGCGCGCACCCATAATGCGCGCGCGGGCCAACGCCAGCGCCACGCGCGACGTGTCGAGAGTGATCCAGCGGCGCCCCCACTGTTCGGCCACATAGGCGGTGGTGCCGGAACCGCAGGTTGGGTCGAGCACTAGGTCCCCAGGATCGGTAGCCATTAGGAGGCAGCGCTGAACGACCTTCGTATAGGTTTGGACCACATAGATGTTTTTGGCTGCAAAGGTCGATTGAATCGTGTCGTCCCACCAAGCAGTAAGTGCTCGCGCCGGAAAGTCATCCTGATAGCGCGTATACGTCAAGGTGTTTCCGACTACCTTTAACCTTCCGGCTTTCGCGAGCACGTTCATCCCACGCTCGTTTGTTTTCCAAAACGATCCCTTTGATGGCTTGAGAAGCTTGCCTTCGATGTTAACTGGGAAAGCCGTCTTTTCCCCTCCGCTTTGGGATGTGATGTTGTCAGTGCGAAACAAGCGCCCAAAAGCTGGATCGAAATCTCCGCGCTCGTCTGATGACAGTCGGCGCCAGCTACCATCGATCGATTCCACATTCGGATACGCGTAGGTGTCGTGCCCGATGGACATCAACTGCTTTCTATATTTGAGGTTCTCTTTGTCTTTCGCATAGAACAGAATCGTGTCGTAAACGACATCGAGGGTCTTCCCGCCCAGTGCAGACGTTTTTTTGAAAGGAATCGTGGCGATGGCGTTTCCGTCACCAAACACCTCATCCATCACCGCCCGCACCCGGTGAACATTCTCATCCCCTATCTGTACAAAGATCGACCCGGACTCGGTCAGCAGGTCCCGCGCCACCATCAACCGGTCGCGCAGATACGTTAGATACGAATGGATGCCATCGCGCCACGTATCGCGAAACGCCTTGACCTGCTCCGGTTCGCGCGTGATGTGGTCGGTGTTGCCGTCCTTGACGTCGCGGCTGGTAGTGGACCACTGAAAGTTGGAGTTGAATTTGATGCCGTAAGGCGGATCGAAGTAGATGCACTGCACCTTGCCGCGCAGGCCTTCGCGCTCGGCCAATGACGCCATCACCTGCAGGCTGTCGCCCAGGATCATGCGATTGGCCCAGTGTGCGTCATGCTGGTAGAACTCTGTCTTGGCGTTGTCGCTGGGCAGGCCGTTGAAGTCGGCGAACAGGTCGGCCATGTTGCCGGCCTGCGTCTCCGCGATGGCTTCCTGCCTGCGCTCAGTCTCGCGGCGCAGGTCGTCGATCAGCACCTTGGGATGCACCTTCTCCTGGATGTACAGCGGCGGCGCGTTGACCACCAGATCGGACCAGTCCTGCTGATCCTTGCCACGCCACACAAGCTGCGGGTCCAGATCGCGATTGCGCTGCGCCTTCTCCTCGTCCAGCCCGTTGTTGCCGCGCGGATAGGCCACGCGCACTGGCGCGCTGTCCTCCTTCTGCATCAGCGACTGGTATTCGGCGGTGGGGATGTTCTTGCGAGTGGCCTCGTCGTGCTTGAGGGCTTCGACGGTGAGCGGGGTTTTGGGCTTCTTGGCCATCAGGCGGCCTCCAGCTCTTCGTCGGCTTCCATCGAGTCATCTTCCTGCTCGACTTCGTTCGTGCCAGCCTCTTCCACCACGGGCTTCTGCATGGCGCCAGCCACCAATTCCGCCAGCGCCTTGCTGCGGGCTTCGTAGAAGGCATTGAAATCATCAGCACGCAGGTATGCCGGCTCGATCAGATGCGTACGCAAGATGGCATCGAGGTCGGCCGGGGAAATACCCTGCTTCTCCTCAATCCGCTTGAGGTAGACCGAAGGTGCATCACCACCCACCGAGATATTGGAAAGCTTCGACAGTGGCGTCTTGTTGATGATGGCGTCGAACACGCCTTTCTCGATACCTTGTTTCTTGCACCAAGCTTGCGGAAACACGTGATGGATGTCGATGTCGTCGTTGAAGAAGGTCATCAGGTCAGTCGGGCGCCCGGTGATGAAGTCGCGACAGCCTCCTTTCATCAGCAGGGCATGCAAGCCCTTGTAGGCAGCGGATTGCCGTGAACGAAGCGAGCGCAACCTCACCGCCTGGAAAACCGCCTCGTCGAGGGTGCGTGGGCGAGATGCCGGATTTTTTATCCAGTCGACCACTTCGGGGACATCGCGAGCCAGCCGGGATTCCGTGCTGGATCCAAACAACTCACCCAGCGTGACGGACCAGAACCATTGGGCAAGCTGCTGCTTGGCTTTGGCTGTCTGAGCCTCTTTGCCGAGGACCGCAAAAATCGCTGCGAGCCCGACGACCAGTGGCGGATAGGAGATGTCTTTATGCCAGATGATCTTCAGCTCATTGAGGAACCCGCCGGCCTCGATGAAGCCACCTTCCACAGCATCGGCATGCTTTTGGTAGGCGTGCAGCGGCAGTCCCAGTAGCGCGTCGCGCTTGCAGGAGATCTGCGGGAGATCACCGTCCTTTGCACCTTCGGCTACCTTTTGGAGTCGCAGGTCGCGCGTATGCAAGAGCGTGCAGGCCTGCAGAAAGTCTGTATTGGCTATCTGGGTGAGCACATCGCGCGGGTTCGGTGCGCCGATCATGCGGGAATGGCGGCCAGCTTTTGCTGGCTTTTTTGTGCCGTTCCAGTCCTCACGGAGGTCGAACTTTTCGGCTGCGTAGATGGCGGTGACCAGTTCGAACGCGTCGAGCTTCTTGCCGCCTACGTTGACCTTTTCGAACACGACGCAGATCGCTTCCCGCTTGTTGTTGCGATCGAGGCGGATGATCGGCATTTTGTAGCGCTCGATGGAGTCGACGATGGTGCGCACGAAGTCACGATCGAGCTCGGTGATGTCGCGGCCTTTGGCCCGCCAGAAGTCTCTCCAGTCGTAGAACCAGTCACGACTGTCAAAGACCTGATTTAGCGGAAAGAGATCGAGTTCGAATTCGCGATCCCGAGTAGAGACGTCCAGATCAATGGTTTTGCCGAAATTCGTGCGGACGATCCTGTCGGCAGGCACGCCGATGATGGCGTCCTCCAGACTACCCTTGCTGGCAGCCGCCTTTTTGATGTCGATGTAGTACAGGCGCTCCACGAGCTTCTTGTGCACATTCCTGGTGCGAACAGGCGCTTTGGCGAACGCTGCCTGGAAAAGGGACGTCATGCGCTGCTGGCCGTCCAGCAGTAGCTCGGTTGGGCGTACATCCCTGACTTCCACGCCTTCAAGGACGCGGGGTTTGAATTCGACTTCACCGCCGGTCTCAAGCGTCAACAGCGCCCCTACGGGAAATCCCTTGGCAATCGACGCGATAAGACTGCGCACGTCTTCATCACCCCAGACGTAGTCCCGCTGGAAATCGGGAAGCTGCAGTTTCCCTTCGTTGACCTTGCGCAGGATGTCTTTCAGGTCTTCCTTGGTGGTGTCAAACATTTGCTGGTGCCTCTTGTGCTGCGCCGGATGCGACGCTATTGATCATTTTTTTGAATTCCGCCTCAACTTTCTTGGCGAAGTCGTCCTGGATCTGGAACACGTCAGTGAACTCGGCAAATGCCCAGCGGCCGTACGCGCCCAAGTTGTTCACGCCAGGCACCCAGTAGGTGTCCATGGTGGATTTCTTTTCCTTGGCGTCTTCGCCGCGGTAACCCTTGATCTCGACGACGAGATGTAGCGGATTGTCGGGCCCATGACCATCATCGACGTGGATGATGAAATCGGGACGATAGATCCGAGTTTCAGCGGCGTAGCGGTATGGCACATCGAAGCCGAGGTTGTGGTTCTTGACGTAAGCCAGAACTTTGGGATGCGCCTCGGCAACGCGGCAGAACTCGCTTTCCCAATCGCTGTCGAGGATGACCCAGTTGAGCTGGCACTTCGGTGGCGGCCCGAGGGTCTCCCAGCGATCTGTCTTCGATGTGTTGAAGTTGACGTGGACGGTGGAGCCAGTGGGGTTGTACGGGTCGAGGATGGCCTTGACTGCGCGCCCTTTCTTGATTTCGTCGGCTGTGATGGCCTTGGTAATTCGTTCGCACGCGATATCGGCCAGCGCCTGGTACATCAGCAGGCCGGGATAAGTGTCGCCCTTGCATACAAGGCAGGTATCGAGCCACTCCTTTGTGATGCGCTTGAGCTGACCGAACAGGTGCAGCTTGGGCTGCTCGCCCGAGTCACGCCACTTGGTAGTGAGTAGACGCTGGGTAATGTTGAACAGCAAGGTGGATCGACGCATGTCGCGGATGTGATCCAAGCTCAGATCCACAGTCTCGCCAATGATGCCTGCGTTCTTGGTTTTGGACGGACCAACGATGGCTGGCGTGAGTTCAAAGACTGAATCTTCGTTGAAGTTGGCGGTTAGACGCTCTTCGGGCAGCTCAACGCGGTAACCGGCTACGCGCGGGAAGCGAATCTCAAGCGCGTCGCGCTCGGGTCGCATGGCTTTGACGTGGATGGTTTCACGAGGTGGCTGTGGCGGTGCAACGACCGGCTTGGCGGTGAAGTCAAACGGGATACCGAGCACGTCAGCGTACTCGACGTTGAACAAGCCTTCTTCGTTGAGGTCGTAGGACTGACGGCGTAGGGCGCGGCCGATGACCTGTTCACATAGCAGCTGAGTTCCGAACGCGCGTACACCGAGCACATGGGTGACGGTGTTCGCATCCCAGCCTTCGGTAAGCATGGACACGGAAACTACACAGCGGATTGATTCGCCCAGCGAGCCTGGCTTGCCGACTGTGTTCATGACCTCGCGCAGGAGCGTGGCATCGTCGATGTCCTTGCCCTCGCGCAGATCGTTGGCCAAGGCGCCGCCGCGTTCGAGCGCCTCGCGCTTGAACAGCTCGATCTCGGGATCGGCCATGTCGCGAAAACCCTTGTCGAGCGCATCGCCGGATTCGAGCTGCTCGCTGTCGATCAGCAAGGTGTTGGGCCGCGGCAGCGGATTGTCGTGCTCGTCGAAGTTGCGGAACAGTTCCAGGCGACCGTTGACGACGTTGGACGTGCCATCCTCGTTATCGCGGACGAAGCCCGAGATGTAGTCGTAGACCAGCTTGGACGTGGCTGTGTTGTTGCACACCACGATAAAGCACGGCGGCACCTTGATGCCGGAGGCCTTCCAGAGCACGTAGGTTTTCTCGTAATGCCCGTACAGTGCCTGCAGTGCGGTCTGCAGCTCCACTGGAATGCTGAGTGGGTCGAGCGTAGCGTTCTTGCCGCGGCCCTTCTTGGGCATCTTCTTGCCGATGTGCTCCCACAACTTGCGGAACATCGGCATTTCGTCGCCGGGGATGTTCTCGGCCACGGGCACGCGCGGCAGTTTGACGATGCCACATTCGATCGCGTCCATCAGCGAGAAGTCGCTCATGGTCCACGGGAATAGCGTGCCCTCGGCGTAGCCGGAGCCGCTGAGGAAGAACGGCGTGGCGGAAAGATCCATCACTCGTGCCACGCCGAGTTTGCGGTTCACCGCCTCAAGGCCTGATATCCAAAGGCGAGCGGCCTCCGCGTTCTTCTCGGCTTCCTTCCGGTCATCGCCCTTCAGGTCTTCGTCTTCGTCGCTGCCCGGTTTCTCGCGATAGCAATGATGCGCTTCGTCATTGATGACGAGAATGTTCTTCAAGCCCATCAGCTCAGGCATCACCCGTTGCAGCATCTGACCTTCGGTTTCGAGCGTCTCCAGTGGCGCTCCATTACGTCCCTGCAGCAGCAGCCGACCACCCTTGGACAGCTCGATGCGTTCACGCAACTTGAATGCGTGGTAGTTGGTAATAACGATCTTGGCCTTGCCCAGATCCTCCAGCATGTCGCTGGGCACCAACTCGCGGCTGGCGTAGTAGCTGTCCGGGTCGTTCGGCAGCAGCACGCGCAGACGATCGCGGATGGTGATGCCGGGAGCGACCACCAGAAAGCCACGACTGAAGCGCTTGCTGGTCGGACGGCGCACGGCATTAACGGTCTGCCACGCAATCAGCATGGCCATGACCGTGGTCTTGCCGGCACCGGTCGCCAGTTTAAGTGCCAGCCGCATCAACTCCGGATTGGCGTCGTTGTTGGCATTGGCGAGGTGTTCCAGGATGCCCTGGCCTGCCTTGCCGATGTGCGGGGCGACTTCACTCAGCCAGATGGCTGTTTCCACCGCCTCGATCTGGCAGAAGAACGGCCGTATCCCACCGAACGGGTGATGGCGCCAGTGCTGCAGCAGACGCACGGTTTCCGGCGTGACATGCCAATCGGCGGGATTCGGCAACTGGCGCCAGCGATCCACTTGCTGACGTACCGTATTGATGACGGTGGTGTGGTCGTAGCGTTGGGCTTCGGTCGAGAGGCCCTTGCCCTCGTCAAACACCAAGTCGCCTTGTTCGGCCTTACCTTTGCGCTTACGGGGTTTCGGTATCGGGGTAAAGAACTCAGCTGTGCGGCGGCTCGCCTGCACACGCTGAGTTGGCTGGCCGGTATCGTCGAGTTCCCAATGCCGCGCAGGATACTCATACGGCGAGTTGAGAATCGGCTTCTCGAAGAACTGGCTGTCCATACTTCCCCTGTGTCTACTTGCTGTTTGGCGCTAGATGGCACGCCTCGACCATCCACTGTATGGCGATGCGTTCTTATGGGCAACGAGTGATTTTCACGGAAGGAGCGCAGGTGGTGGAGTCACTAGGAGATCGCCTCTCCGCCACCATATTTTCATGGCGCAGTCGCACGCCACGTGGCTGGCAGGTCTTGCGGCGGATGACTTGGTCAGCAGAGTCTTCACGCAGGCACCCATGGGGTGCCAGCTGTATCTGCCCGAAGAGTGGTGCAAGACACCGTGCGTCGCACGAAGACGGGGGTTTCGGATCGGATGGCGTTTCGCGCCAAGACAATCACTGAACCTGGAACAAATCGATGCGGCCCTAGCAGCCGGGATTCCGAGGGGTGTCGTTCTGGCCGATGCGGCCTATCAGGAAGCTGCCTGCCCATAGGAGTGCTCTGGTTCTTTCGTCTGGCATTGTCATGGCCGATCCTCACGTAAGCTTTCTTGAGGCAGCGTCTTTTATCGATGTCGCATGGTCTGCGACGAAATACCAAGCCGAAGGTTGTTGAAGTGAGCGGCATGCCGAGCGTCAGAGCTCCACCCATTGCAATGTTCTTTCCACGCCTATGCTCGTGGCCCCAATCCACCTAGCGAACTCAACCAGGTCGACGCTGCCTCTAACGGCCAAGGAGAGCTCCGCGGATTCTCGGCAAGCCCAAAACGCCTGAACGGTGGGGAGGTTGGCCGCCGGATGGCCGTCATATAGCGCTGTAGACTTCCAGTCATAGATCGCCAAGGTGCTACCGCGATCATCCTCAAAGACATAAGTCCCTGACACCTTGCCATCACCGCTAGCTCCGGATGGCGGGCCGAATCGTTCAGTCAAATGCCGTGGCGCAACACGTATGAAACCCTGGAAGGTTAGGCCCGTTGCGCGCTGATTCGGTGAATGCTTGAATCGTTGAGGATATCCATCCATTGCAGCATGCGGTCTGAGATACTCAATCATGACAAAGCCTCCGCCGATCAGGAGAGCTGCAGCCTGCACCCACGCCGTATCGTGGACTGCGACAAGTTGGGATCAGCAAGATGGTTGGCGCTGGAGCGCCAGAAATTGCGAGCACCATTGTTCCGCTTATCCGCGAAACTCTTGCTCCACTACTCCGAAGTTCCGTGCAGCCAGGGCGGATCCACCATAGCATCTAGGTAGGCATTTTCCGATCGTTCTTTTGCTCTACGCGCCAGGCGCAAGTACAGGACAGCGGACCAACAGGCCGGCTCAGCCTCTTCTGATGAAAGATGTGCAACAGGAGCGACCCGTTTTGGAAGCGACCAAAAAAGGTTACGGTCAAGCCTTGGAGCATCCACGTTTGACAGGTAGTCCAAAGCAATCTGGAACGCATGCGCAAGGCGATACGTCTTTGTCGGCCCCGCTTGGGTTCGGTAAAGGCTCTCATAGTCCTCGTATAGATCGACATTGAGTTCACGCAAGCAGGAGCGGCTCAATCCCGTCTCAGCAAGAACACACTCCATCGGCGGCAAATAGAAGCCTCTGCACTTGGCTATTACTTTCCGCAGAAGCCAATCGACGATCCCCACCTTGCTCCCATACGGACCTGGACCAAAAGGTAAAATGGTGTAGCCGTTCCAGAGGTCGAGCAACGGTGCTGAAGATGCGCCCTCAGGACTCAGCAACATCTCAAGAACGGAAACCCCTTGTAACGCGCACATATTGATCATGGTGCGAATCGACGGCTTAGATGGTCCGCTATTACATCGTGTGTTCTTTATGTGGCTCTTAAGGATGCGTGGCACTTTCTCTCGGCCTTTTGCTCGCTCCACCAACGATTCCATGTAGATGGAGAAACTATCCGCACGAACAGGGGCCTGCCCGGGAGTCGCGCACAACCCGATAACATCGCTTACCTGTCGATCCACCCATGCCATGAAGCCCGACTGCGCTGGACGTTGCCCCTTACCCCCAAGATCGCTCTGACATTTGGTGCATGCGCGTCGTCGCATTAACGATATGTTCGCTGGCTGAAATGCGCCGCAGGCTGAACACTGCGATTCCAATGCACAGCCATGAGTAGGACATAACGAGAAGACTTGCACCGCCCAAATCAGCGGCTCCCATGACTCCTCCTGACTCCACTCCTTGTAACAAGCCGGACACCAACGTCGTAGACGGGCCGGTCGCCCGAATGCAAGTTTGCCAGCAACGTCTTTCAATACCCAAAGCGTGCCATACCGAAGCTGATCTACTCCAGTAAGCCTCTCCAAACCAAAAATGCAACTCTCCGAATAGGGAGATAGCCCAGAAAGTGCACAAGGATGACTGGGGTTGCTCGATTGAGAACCGCCTGCGCTGCTCAGTGCGATGAGACCAGAACGCGATATACCGACGGTCCACACCATCCGATGCACATAATGGTCAAGGGACTCGACCATCGCGGTACCGACTCCGCGCAGCGGTATGGGAGGGAGGGTAGTCCACCATGGATGCTGAGGGCTCATGCCACCGTCCCTTGCGGCACGTCGTTGGCCCTCACAGCCTCGGCGGCCCCTTTCTTACTCTTACCCTGACGAGGACTAGGCAGATTCCATTTTGCTACGACGACGGAGGCTTGCGCTTTTGTGGAGCCTTCTTTTCTCGCCTCTTCGAATGCATGAACATCCTCCCACAGCTGTCTGAGATCAGCATCGCCATACACCGAGGCTTCAATATCCACCTTTCTGATCTCGCCTCGACCCGCGCCTGCTGCCTTGACCGATGCGTCCTTTAGCAATTTCTCGACGATGCCGTAGATGCCCGCTGTTGCCGCCAAAATGACGGCCGCCATGTCGTACAGCAATCGAGGCTTGGAAAGCCGATATCGGCTTCCAAGCGTTCGAAGCAGCTGTAAAAACGGATCGCGATCCGTCGGTCGGACAAAGCTATAGGGCGGCACCCAGACAATAATTGAGCGTCGGCGAATCTCTGCTCGCGTGTTCCAAAGCTGCGCAATCGTATGTACTCCGCTTAGCAAAATATTCAACCGGTGTTTTTCAGCGATCGACATCAAATTTAGGATGTGGTCGGCAGGCGACGTGTTCTTGTGATTTGTGCAAAGGGCAGCGGCCTGGTCGATGGATGCGAGACGCATCGATCGATTTTTTGCGAGCTGTCCAAATTGTTCCCACGCCTTTCTTTCGGGCTGTGTTTGTCGCGGACGTGTTTCCCAGATTTTGCGTGACTCCGCTACTTCACTGATGATCCGAAGGACCGATGGACTGTCTGAACCACCGTCGAGAAGCCAATGCAGGTCGGGAGCGAATAGTTCGCCCAAGAGGGAATCCACCAGTCCGAATGACGTGAAATATGCTTGGTTTTGGAGCAATGCCATTACCTCGATGGCAGGTACCCGCCCGGGCCCCCAATGTTCAGGGCTACCGAAGATGGTCCTCAGCACGGCATGTCGCATGGTGGTTTTTCCAACACCGGTTGGTCCGATCTGAAAGATCAACTGGCCCGGCTCCGCACCTTCAATCGCCCGAGTAAGCTCGTCCTTGGGCACCTGAAAATTCCGGTGCATGATCAGCTTTGGCATGCTTCCTACTCCTCAGGTAGTGACTCGAGCGCATCCCACTCGGGAACCGGTGGCCGCACATCGAGATTTTCCGGCGACGTTGTTTCCTCCTTCGCTGAGGGCGCAAGATGTGGGTGAGCAGGCATTGCTGCCTGCGCCCGATGCCGGTGGTAGCGGTCCCGATCCACGGCCAGTTTGTTGCTCCGCCTTTCGCGGTTGACCAAGGGCTGACTCATCAAGACGAACAACTTTTCCCGCTTCGACATCAAAGCGATGCTCTGGGCGCTGCTGTGAAACGCCTTGACCCAGGCAGAATCGATCTTCACATACAGTACCGAGGGATCCGCGCAGTCTCGGCGAACCGCGTCCGGTTGCTTGGAACGCAAATGGATCTTCAGTTCCTCGCTGGTGAAAAAGCCTTCGCCCGTCCGGATTCCTTTGCGCTCGGTCGCTTTACCTTTGAAGTCGATGAGAATCGATGTCTTGATGAGGAGGTCATCGTTGTATTCGTGAAGCCTTCCCAGATTCCCGTATCGCGATAACGACTCGTCCCTTTTTTCACTCGGCGTCCCACCGTCTGCCAGAGGTGTTTTGAGGAGATCCCCATAGACAAACTCATCAAACGCCTTGGAGATGGTCAGAAAGGTGGTCTTTGCGTTGTTCCGACTCTTGTACTTGCCATCGACGCTACGACCTTTCATGTCCAGCTCAGTGGATCCGGCGAAGTCGTGAGCGACCTGCGTGTTGATCTGTTTGATTGTGTTCTCGGCTAGACCGTTGAACACGCTTCCACCCGTGGGGGAGTGCATCAACGAGATCTGTTCCTGGCGGCAGAATTCCTTTAGCCAATCGGACGTATTTTCCGGCCCTCGATCTACGAAGATCACGCACGGCAGAAAGCCATGTCGGAAGACGAATTCCCGGATGAGGATGGCAAAGCCATCTGTCCGAGCTGATCCAAAAATCAACGAGTGCGCCATCGGCATTGATGTCGCTTCGTCGACGCCGATGTAGAAGGTAGGCTTCTCGGCGGGGAAAAGCAGTACCAAATCCGGCGCACAGCGATTGTCAAAGATGGACGAATCTATATGCAGTGTGTGTCCATAGCCTAAAGCGTGTTGGGACCGATCCCGCGGATCAGAGCTCGATCGCACCGATTGGTAAGCACGCATGCCTCCCATGGCCAGCGCTCGTTTGGTCACGTCCTGTTGCTTTACCGCACGATTGAGCGTCGTGAACTTCGGCGTCGGGACGCTGCGCCGTTTGCATTCGTCTTCCAGCTCAAACCATAGTGTCCGAAGTGTGCGAACTTGGTAGCGATCCCAATGAGTCCGAATGACGCTTTCAATGGCGACCCGTTGCCCCTCCAGAAGGCGTGACTCTCGGTTGCCACTTGATGCGTATCGTGTAAGGCAAGCCGAGAGCCGTGATCGGCCTGCCGCCACAACTTTGGATACATGACGGGCAAGTTCAGTCATCCGGCGGGTGGGGTTGTCCTTTCCGCACGCAATGGAATCCAGGCGTTCCAGGCGTTTCGCTGCTTTCTGGAAGTCGGTCGTCGGTGCCGTTATCAGGGGATCGTTGAGCTGCGGTTGCGCAAAGTTGCATGCGATTTGATGCAGTGTTCCTCTGTCGACACACTCTGCTTGTCTCGGATCCGAATAGAGCAGGAAGCAGCTTCCCATCTCAATCGGCGTACTCTGCATAGGTCCGAATGCCTTGGAGTGCGCAATGAGCCATAAGGCGATCCGTTCCCGAAAATTCGGAACGATCTCGCACAATTCGTCGAGACTGCGGGGAGCCACCGATATCTCTGAAAAAGCGCGATCTGCTGCACGTTGCTCGGCGGCATTGAGTGCTACGCCCTTTAGGGCGTATGCAGCCTCCTCGTTGCGCAAGTAGATGCCGAGCGGCCATGGTGGGAACCAAACCTCAAAGGAAAGTCCATTGACCGTTGCCCAATTTTCGTAGGGCGTGCAGGTCCAGCGTCCATCGGCAAGTTCCCACTCTACCGATTCTAACGCGGCCTTCTGAAGCCATCTTTCGTACTTACACTCAACAAGCTCGACGCGGTCGTTGTAGAACACCAGGAAATCGAGCGTTGCCTGCGATACATGTTGCTGGCCGTTGTCCTTGATGCGGATAATTCGTCTGCAGGGTACCTGCACGTAATAGGCCAATACTTCGAGATCCATTTCCAGCGAATAAGCGAACAGGCGCTCGCAGGTATGGCTCTCGACAGTTCGAGAACTTCCATTCTTCTTCGAGTGAAGTTGCACACGCACATTGTTTAACGCGCCACTACCGACATCGCGAAGTCCGCTGTTGCGCACCATTGTTTCTGCGTTCGCGATCTGTGCCTGGGTCAGCCCACATCGGGCATAGATCAATTGCCGCTCTGGCTCATTCAAACCGCCAACGTCTCGCTCATACATTGCCGCCACGGCATGCGTGTGGGATTTCATCGTCATGCGTTCTCCTCGAGCACATACCTGTCGGGATTTGCTGCATGGCAGCAACCTTGCGCCAGGACGCACTCTTCCTAACCCCATGGACGGGGTTACTTGACTTAGGAATGGGAGCGCAGGAAGCTAGAGGAGCAGACTCTTGCAGTCAGCGCTCCATCAGCAAAAGCCCAAGGGACGCAAACCCTTGGGCTTTTCTTTTTCCTGGCACGGATTTGGTGATGGTCTCTCCTTATCTAGGACGTCGTGAAGCGCAGTGCGCGGGCGAGGCCTCATAGATTAGGCACATCGGTTAGGGGTTTGAAATCCCCTGCTTTGGCGGGAAAATTGATGTAAGTCATTGATTCGCACTAAATGACCAGCACCAGCAAAAATTCCGGTACGCCAGATGGCTGGACGAGCACGCGCGGTCCTGCGTATCTATCAATGGTTGTGAAAGCTCGCACAGCTACTTGGGCGAGCATCGCCGACGACGAGGACTGGCACGCAAAAGCGCTCGCTCGTATGAACCACGAGTCCTTGCATGCCACGCCAAATAGCTGGCGGTCACTCGATAAGACCAGGCAGAAGGAGTTCCTGGACGGAACCCGCAAACCAAACAGGAAGACACTGGATGGCGTGGGCATTACAGCCCCTTTGAGTCAACATGTTCACCAGAACGCGCTATGGATAGCTCTTAGGCCAGATACGGATGTCCCGACATGCAGGGCCATTCTGGCGTCTTTGATCAGCAGCTACAGTGCTGACTCACTCGTCGACTATCTCTCTCGAGGTGCGTCTCCAGCGAGTCGTGAGAACGTCATCGAACTCGATGTGGTCACGGCTCTTGTCGCAGCGATTCGCGTTGCCATGTCGGAAAAAGCCCATCCGAAGGCTTTCGACTACGGTCGTGCCTTGGTTTATATCCTAGGATTGATTTGTGTAGACCCTCGCTACAAAGGATCCTTCGATGTCGTGTCGCTGGTGATCGGCGAAGGCGTACTTGACGGTCTTTCCAACGGTGAATACGTCATACAGAAGTCGCGAACCGCATTTGAAGCATTTGGTGAGGCCATGCGCGATCGCTTTGAGGACGTGATACAAGCCGCTGGTGGTGTGCACAGATCCCTAAAGGGCAGAAGTCTCAATCCGAGGACGACAGTAGATCTGTTTCACGCCCATGCTTTCGCACTATCTACTCCTGGCGAAGATGCTCGCGTCGATTTGACCGATCTACTGGAGTCGTCCAGTGGCCGACATCATATGCACAGGGAAGCTATCGGAAAGCTCGAAAAATTGAGGCTCTTTGGTCGCCAGAGGTAAAGGTTTGTACCTGCCCGCGTTCATTGATGACTAGGAAAAATCACCGCGTCTCCATTGAAAGCGCTCGTAAGCCTTGAGATTCCAAACTCTCATCAAGCTCTGCTCTCCAACGCATTTGCCCGAGCAATCAGTTCACCAACTGTCCGTACCTTTCCGCCACGCTGATGGTCGCCGTCATCCCGGCATTGAACTCCAGGAAATCAGCTTCGATCCCATCGCTGAAGATCACGCCGTAACCTGCCATCTGCGAGACGAGTTGCAATGGTTCCTTATGAGTCACTCGCCCGAAAACCAACTCGACTTGTGTCGTGCGACTGGGGAATGGTTCGCGCACCGTGAACTGCAAATGGTTGGCATCCCATGCAAATCCATGTTCTCGCATGGCTTGTGCCGGCCCCGCGAGTGCGTGCCCAGCAACGCCAGCCGCACCGGCCAACAGGCTCTGAAACCACCCAGTTGAGCCCAACCCAGTAGACACGATGATTCCACTGGAGGAATGCGTTTCGGATCGACCCCCTTGATGGATCTGATAGCGCGCGGATACATGCGAGCGCGGGCCGATGAAAAGGTCATTGACCGCATAGAGCTCCTGCCCATCGCTCAGGTTTGCTCGCGCCATCGTGACGCGATTCAGCGACCGCTTCCCGGCAATAGCCTCCTTCGCTATAGCCGACAGATCTTCAACCTCGAAGGGAAGGAGAACCCCGTCCCAACGCGCCGGATCCGGATTGACCCCAATGACCGGCTGTGCCCCCTTGAGGTACTTGAGCGTGTTGGCCACAAGGCCATCCTGTCCCAGTACTACAACCAAGGCGTCCGGTGCGAAGAGATAGTTGGAGAGGAATCCGCGATCCAGCCTTTGGACACGGCCGAAGCGACCCAAGGTCACCTCGGCTGTACGAACAGCTTCCAGATAGACCCGATGCTCGGCCTCATAGTCCGAAAAGTCCGCACCCAGATGCTCGACGTAGAAGCGCGCCTGTTCGATCGTGTTGAAACGCACGATCAACTCCTCCAGCCGCGTCTTGCGAGTCACCAGCACGATTCGCTGGTTCAGCGCATCCATGGCGTCAGGCCTTGGCCGGTAACTTGGCTCGCGGCTGCGTCAGCTGCTGCAACAGATCCGGCGAGATGTTGAGCTCGCCAATCCGACCGGCACCTTCAGCCAAACCTTGGAAGGCCTGCGCAATCAGCACGCTGGGGTCGGCCTGTCCGACCATCAGAGCCTGCAGCACCTTCGGATCGATGCCCTGTACTGCCTTCATGGTGGCCGCCACCGCATAGGCCTTGGCATCGGCTTCAGTCTGTGCATTCGCGGCACGCAAGGAGGTCAGGCTCTTGTTCTTGTCTTCCAGGGCAATCCTACCGGCCATATCCTGATCCTGGATTGCCTGGCGTTTGGCCAATACCGCCTGTTCGGCTTCCAGCTGTGTTTCGCGGATCTGGCGCTTCTTGGTCTCCACCGCGATCTCGGTATTGAGCTCGTTCTCCTTGACGGCGCGCTCCTGCTCGATCGCGGCATTGCGGCGCACATAGGTTGCATCATCGGCTTGCTTGAGGATCTGCTCGCGAACCTGGGCCTCAAGCGCCCGGGCCGTTTCCGGATTGGGCTTCACCGCAAGAACCGACAGATTGATCAGTTCGAGCCCAAGGCTGGAGAGGCCATCGGCGCGCTGCAGGCCCTGGCGCACGACCTGGACCAGGTGATCGGAACCGCGCAGCAGCTCCTGAAGCGTTTGACCCTGCAGCACCGAACGCAACTGCACCTGCACGGCGTTGACCACCCGCTGCGGCAACTTGGTCCGGTCTTCCGAGGCATAGGTGCCGTCGGGCTTGAGGGTGAAATTCATGAGGCTGGCGAGCGTCGTCGGGGCGGACACGCGGTAGGTGACCTGACCCTGCACGGTCACGACCTGAAAGTCGCTGCTGACTTCCTGGAACATGAATGGCGCATCCACGCTCTCCAGCGGGATCGAGACCAGCGTGGCGCTAGGTGCGAAGTACCAGAACGTGAGGCCGGTGCCTTCGCGCACGGCTTTGCCGTTCTTGTACTGGATGACGTAGGTGCTGGGACTGGCTTTGACGTAACGATAACCGAGCATGATCGTATCCCCCTGGTTAGATGAGCTGGTTGCGCGTGCAAACCTTGGCGAAGGTTCGAGCGTGAATGCGTGTTCCGTTCTCCCACACCGTGTCCATGGCGTGCTCCCTAACCGTGGGTCGCTTCATGTCCTCGATGGCTTGGCTATTTGTGGGTTTTGCTAGCTTGAGCAGTTGCATGACGGAAGCTCCTTCGCGTCGTGGGAAACCGGCGGTCTATCCGCCAGCGGGAGGGGCAAGGGTTCAACCTCGTCCCAGGAAAAATTCCAGGATGGCCAGATGATCCTCGAACAGCTGGGGACCCATCTCCAGTGCTTCGCTCACCGGAAACCAGTGGGCCTTATCGGCATCGTCGCCACCTTTCACGGCCGGCAACTCACCGGCCAGAAAGTCAAAGTGATAGGCATGGGTGATGGTGCGACCACGCTGTGAACGTTCGGGATGATCGAAGACGTGCTGGCCCTTGATCGACCCTTTTAGCACCGGCATCGGGAGCTTGAGGCGGGTTTCTTCGCGCAACTCTCGTAGGCAGGAAGCCAGAATCGACTCGTCCTGACCAACGAAACCACCGGGCAAGGCCCACAGTCCCTTGCCCGGTTCCGCACGACGACGGACCAGGAGCACGTGGCCCGAATGCACCACCACGGCATCGGTGGTGACGAACGTCGGCGGATAGGGAGCGGTCGACCAGGCGGCTCGGTAGTTCTGGATGAAGCGGTGCTCTGCAACCAGTTGCCCATACACGGCGGCATTCTTGCGGAAGGCTTCAAGCATCTCGAAGACGGGTGCTGGCACGTTGGCTTGCAGCATGCGCAACGCACCGCGACCCGCCTCGTCGGCGGCTTCGAACAGGTAGCGGCGAAGCTCCGTCGCGGAAAGCGTTTCGGTATGGGGGAGATGCACCAGAGGCCACTGCGGGAATTCCTGCAGGTAGTAGCTGCTGGCGTCTTTCTCCCGACCAATCATTCCGATGCGTGCTTCCGGTGCCCCACCATCACTTTTAACGGCTTCCGCGACGGCCCGTTGCACGGCGGCGATCCAATGCGCTTCGTTGTAGAGGTGATCGCGCAACGGCAGGACGATCAGCCGTTCGGACACGTCTTCCAGCGCAGCGCAAATCATCACCGCGCGCTCGGCGACAGTCCATGGATTACGCAGCGAACGGGGGGTGTCGGCAGAACCAACCAGGAAAATGAGCTTCTTCGCGTGGCCCAGCGCATGGCGGGCGACGGCCGCGTGGCCGATATGGAAGGGCTCAAAACGGCCAATGAAGACCAGGTATTCAAAATCCATGAGGCTCCCTCACGGTGAATGGATTCTCGGGTCTGTCCCAAGAAGTGAGGCACATGCTACACCGGCCACTGATGCGGTCAACTGCGTATGAGGGAATGCCGCCGATGCGCCGTGATCTGGCTGCTTCTCTGTTCAACATGATGGATGACTTCAAACGGCCGCCAATTAGCTGGCTCCAGCTAAAATTAGCTGAGCTCAGCTAATTTTATGACGCGGCCGGAAATGCTGCTAATTTGCGGCGGCGCATCATGAAAGTAACCGTCACGTGATCCCGAGGTGTGCGATGGAAGGCGAAGATGGGCTTGGCTACGCGCACGCATGCTTCGTCGACCGATCGATCCATAAAATCGACGCTGGCACTTCCAAGAAGTAAGTTGCCTAGGCCTTGAGCGTCATGATCAGCCAATGTCGCCATGAGTCACGACGGTTCGATGGTTTGACTAAAAACGTCTGGCCAAACCGTCAGCCAAGCCTTAGCCGTCCCCAGCTGGGAGCAGAACGCGCAATCGGCCAAGCGTGGTTTCTTCGCCCTTAGGCGACGGTGTGGCGCGTGCCAGGGGGATAGGAAGAGATAATTTGTATCATCCGCAGAGTGGCTCTTGGTGTCGAAGCGGACCAGCTCCAAGGCGAGAAGCGCTCCCGCCAAGTTGGAGACAAAGGCGAAAGGCGCCGCGGCTTGTTTTCCGGCCGGGGTCCGAAGCTGCCCTTCGCCACACATCGATTTGTAGAGCGTGTCCAACGCCGTGTTGATCAGAGCAGCCTTGTCCAATGCAGGAAAGTTGGCGCAAAGTTTTGTCGCCAGCGCTTCATCAATTAGCGGTTTCCGGACGTCATCCACCGTGATACCAAGATTTTCTGCGGTGTGCTCGTCTTGCTGTTGTTCATTTACTACATGCGGATAGATGCACGCCAAACATGCGTTCTTGGTGGGTTGGCGATGACTATGCACGATGATTTCGCTGATATCCGTTGTCGAGGCATCGATGACCTCAAGCGGTAAGTGATTCTGTACCGAGCGGCGCGCGCGTCGACTATCAACGGTCGTGATAACCCGGGTAACTTTTTTCCCAGGGCGTGTGGACAGATAACTTGCCAGATCACCTTCGTAGGCTGTCACAGCCAGCCCCGTACGACGGAACCGCTGAGCTAAGAGCGATGATTTGCTCTTGCCCACGTCGTTCAGTCCGAAGTAAAGGCAACGGTTCAAATTTCCGCGGTGAACTTTTTTAGGGTCGACGATCGTCAATTCACCGACAATCCGGAGTTCCTCCGCAGCCCATAGAAATCCGTTGGCTACCCCACCGGCACCGACTAGCACCGTGTCACGTAACATGACTTCGCTATTCAGTAGCTCAGGTTGAATGCCCAAGTCACTGAAACGCACGGTCAACATCGGGGAATCAACAGGTGCTGACGATGGAGGATTTCGATCTGCCAGCAACCCCAGTGCGTTACTAAGCGTAAATCCGCATAGATAGCACGCTGCGATTTTGCGAAGGAGCCCGTGGATATCTTCAATCCTCCCTGGGACTACATCGCCCCTCTCGCCGTGATCATTCTGCGCAGAAAGGGACAAGGTGTCTCCATCAAGACTTGTCCATATCTGCAGGGGTGCGGTGGTTACGTATTTCGTACCAAGCGCAATCTCGACGTCACATTCCATGTTCAGATCGACTATGGAGACGGTGCGAGAGAGCAGCGACTCAACGTCTCGCGCGAGATTCACGCAGGCGGGCGAGTCGGCACGTGAAACGCGAACTCGAAGCGAAAGCTTCTCGGTTGCCTCCCCCTCTGAGAGACCAGTTGCCGCCATGAGCGTGCGAACGTTTTCGTCGATGCCGTTATTCATGGCTCTTCCAGCTTGAGGGCAGTTCGGAGTTCGATGTGCATCCACCTGTCGTCGGACGACAACTCATATGCGGCAACCTGGTCGAAGAAGTTATTCAGCGTCGTGTCTTCTGCGAAGTTCGGCACCACCAGTGAATGAGCGCCCGCATGGCGCACGATTGCCCACTCGTCATCTGCAGCAGAGTGGAATGCTTCACGAGGGTGCGAGTGGACCTGAGCAACGATCTTTGCTCGAGTTTTCCTAAGATGCGCCATAACCGCTCGCATGGCTTCGCTCGATATGTGGAAGCGATCAAAGGTCGCCACCTGATCGGGGCGGTAGGCTTCAGTGATCTGCGTCACCTCGGCGGTGGCGTGGCCAAGCCAAAGAACTACGGTTTCGACGTCGTGTTCGCCACCTTCGCGCAGATGGCGCAATGTCGTTTCAATAATCTGTGGCGTGCACTTCAACTGGGTTGTCATAGTCCTACCTGCGTACGCCAAGCGACACATAGCTGGGTGAGCAGACCGGCCACGTTCATGCCGTCTTGCGCGCGATACGTATCCCAGAGGTCGGTAAGATGGCTTGAATGAGTGTGGTACTCACGGAAACCACGCATGCAGACGAATGGGAGCCCTGTCGTAGGATGCAAATCTTGGTGGAAAACCCCACCGGGCAAGCCTACCGGCGGACTTCCATCTGCCATGAGAAGAAGTGCCGAGGGAGGGAGTTCGGGCCAGTTATCGCAAGTGAGCTGCACACGAAGCGGGCGTGTTCCGCTGAACGTAACATCGACGACCGGATATTCGATCGAATTAACTTCCCAGCGATGGCACCGGGTGAAAACGAGCGAGAGGTTGCCAACCTCTCGCTCGAAGTTAGACTTGGCGAGTGCCTCATGCACCGCCGCCGCCTTCCCGCTTATGCCACTCGATCTCGACGATGCCGTGGAGATCATTCGCAGCAAAGGTCTCCGCTTCGTTGATGGGGCGATTCCCAACCGTAGCCACCCAGTCAGCGGTGTTTGTAAGCCCGAGATGCAGGGCGGCAGCCGCAAGCAAGTCACGTACAACTTCCGTGCTGTAGCCGCGTCGATAGTCATCGAGGTTGGGAAACACGCCACTCGTGGTGATCACGGCAATCGCCATCGGGTGGCTCTTCTTCTCTTCGGAGTCGGAGCCGGGCGGCTCGTGTGCGTCAGGGGTATTCATGCTTGCTTACCTCAATTGTCGGGACCCGCAGGGGGGAGGCGGGCGAGATGTTTGTCTCATAAACATCTGACTGTGTCAACTACAATCACATTACGATGTCATCAATGTTGACATTGACCCCGGTATGGGCGACGCTGTGGCTCGTCCAGTGAGCTCACTCATGACAGACAAAGAAACCTTCTATAAAGCGCTCGGTAGCAAAATTCGCGAGCAACGCGAGGTCGTGGGCCTCACCCAGTCGCAACTTGCAAATGCTGTGGGCCTGTCTCGAACCTCGGTAACTAACATTGAGCTCGGCAGGCAGCGATTGATGCTCGATCAATTCGAAAGCATATGTGCCGCCGTTGGAAAGACAGCAGGCGACGTTCTTGATGCTGCGCGAGCCCCTGTCGTCGAGACGAGGAATGCGCACGACTTGGGCACATTGCCGTCTGTGCAAAACTTCGTCCGCGAGCTCAAGCAAGCACAGGGTAAGGAAAGATGACTCCGACCCGCCCCCGCTACGCGCGAATCAGGCAGCTCGTCGACGAGCTACTGACCGCAAGCGGCACGAGATCGGCACCAGTGCCAGTAGAGAAGATCGCAGCCCGTATGGGTGCGGAGATTGTCTTTCGAGACTTCGATGAAAACGTCTCCGGCGTGCTCGTGCGAAGCGACACAGCTCCCGTCATTGGCGTTGCGACAAACCAATCCGTCGAACGTCAACGATTCACAATCGCGCATGAACTGGGCCACCTGGCTCTCCATGAGGGTCGCGAAGTTCACGTCGATAAGCTTTTCCGTATCAACTTGAGATCACCCAGTTCCTCACGTGCGGAGGATGTCCAGGAAATCGAGGCGAATGCATTTGCGGCATCCTTGTTAATGCCACAGCTTTTTCTTCATAGAGATATAGCTAGCATCGAGCTCGACTTCGAGGATCCTAGTCGGATTCTTCCTCTCGCTCAGAAGTACGGAGTCAGCGTCCAAGCTATGACGTTTCGACTCCTGAATCTGTTCGGCTCATCAGAGCGAGCATGATTACCTTTCTAAAAAAGAATCTACGAGCCTTAGCAGGGTTGTTTCGCACACCGTCAAAGCCCGATGACAGCGCCGCACGAGAGCACATCCGCACAAGTTATTCGGCGCGAACTCGATGTAACGTTCGACGTTATCGCGGCACGAACGAGCCGCCACCACTGCAATGGAAGGCTTGTCACCACACAACAATCGCCCGTTTCAAGGCGGAAATGACATGCCCTCGCGGACATGGGCTGACGCTGAAGAGCCATAGCGTCAGCGCATCTGGCATCGTCAGTCCCAGCGTGGTTTGCCCTTCATCAGGATGCCGGTTTCATGAGTTTGTCGTGCTAGACGACTGGGACTTTGGCGAAGTAGCGTAAGAGCTCAGCGCGTTGGCATCTGTTCGGAAAGATCAGAACTTTTCGACGTACACACCGACATATGGTGTCTTGCGCGCACTCGATTCGGGCGAAACGGACTCTTTCAACTTTGTAAGCTGTTCCGAAGACAGACGCTTGACCTCAGCACGTGAAGGTTCATGCCGTGCTGCTGCGCTCACAACTTTCTCGTATGAACCTGCTGCATCTTGAGCATGGGATTTGTTCATATCGACGAACCTCATGTGTTCAGCTCCGACGGGTAGTAGTGCTTTCGCGCGACCCACTTAAACCCGTTGTGCTTGGTGATAGCTGCAAGATCAACGGGTTTTGCAACAATGGAATATCCAGGCTGGAAACGTACGTAGCCACAGGTTACGTCAATAAAATAGTGCACAAGGTCGACTGCATCCTGAATCGGCATTGCGCCGTTAATCAAAGGTTCCATGCTCGTCAAGAGCGTCCTTGCGTCTTCGAGGGTAACCCCCGCCTCGATAAGCTTTTGTTCGATCTGACTCGAGTACCCAAATAGTACGCGTTGAATCGGCTCGCGCGCGCCTTCCCATACGCAATCCCAGATGACCTCGGGCTGCACAACTTGCGCCAAATCGGCACCGTGGCCGGTCAGCGTAAGCCGCCAAATCTCCGCGCTATCCTTATCCGATGAATAGCCACCGATAAGAAAGCCCATCACGGTCGCGTTGTCATTGCCACCGTGCAGTGGCTCATAGAGTTCATCGTAGAAATACCGCTTGAACGCATTGGCGACGTCTTCCACATTGAAATTTCGCGGATCGACATGCCACGCGGGGTCCGTTCCGCTCAGCCTCGCTCGCAGCTCGTTCGCAAGGCTGGATACTGACCTGTTCTTAAGGCTTCCAAGTCCAAAAGTGAGCGCGCCCACGGGAAGGCTTCGGATGTGAATCAGCTTTTCAGTGTTGAAGTAGGAATTGTGATATTGGTCAGCCGTAAACAGCGTGGAAGCGCTATCCGCCCCTAGGACGAGACCGTCCCCGACTTTCAACGCGACAACTATCGTCATCCGTGTCCCCCTGCCGCAAAACTGCCTTCGGCCCAATAGGACCGCCCCTTAAGACCGAGTCTATGCGGCGTGCGGTTGACTGCGCAATGTGCAATTCAGCCAATTAAGGATGCATCGGTAGCCTGTTTCAGCGCATCGCGCTAGTTGCAAGCTGTGGCTAGCGAGTTGACGCCTGCAGGCGTGCCAGGCGTGCGGAAAAGCCGGCCCTGGTGATCCTCGCCGGCATGCTTGCCATCCAGTACATCATAGCTACGAATGCTTCGTTCTCAGCGTCAGGGGAGCAAGGATCCCGGCCGAGCTGGACGACAGCACAGACTATGCCGCCCAGTCGGGCGACATTCGCGACTTCATCCGATAGGTAACTTGTTGACCAGAAAGTGTATGCACAGACTATGGGGCTGAGTTGTACGCATAGCCTGTGTCCCAGGGTCGTCAAAGACACCAACTATGAGGCACCAAACTGCACGGACTATGGAGTTCTGTCCACTCTCCCCTCTGCGCGGCTCCGCGACGAACGTGCATCTGGCGCAACACTGTGTTGCTTCCATGCGACTTTTGTAGGAGCCACAAGGGCTGGCACAATTAGTAAACTTACGAGTGCAGCAAGCATTCCCCCTTCCCCAAGGCCCGTTCCCCATGCGATCAAGCACCTTCCTCCGTCGGCTCGCTGTTCTAGCGCTGCTTGCCCTTCCCGCGCTGCCCGCTGCTGCTGCCACCCGCATCGAAGTGCAGGCCGGTCGCAGTTACATGGACGGTTACGGCAGCAACGCCGCCTTCCTCGAAGGCGTGTTCGGCGAACACCGTATCGGCAGCACCCGCCTCACCTGGTCGCCGGATGTGTCGGTCGGCTGGATCAACGGCCGCGACGTGTCGCGTTACCGCAACTCGCGCTACACCACTAGCGATTCGGTATGGCTGGCGGCCGCCGGCGCACGCTTCCATTACGGCGATGCCGATGCCTGGTATCGCCCGCTGTTCTTCAGTTTCCAGCCCGCGTATCACAGCGGCCGCACACAGGCGCTGAGCAGTGGCTACGAATTCGTCAGCACGCTGGGTTGGCAGGGCAAGCACTGGAGCTTCCAATTGCGCCACATCTCCAACGGCAGCATGCACGAGCCGAACCGCGGCGAGACGATGGCGCTGGTCGGCCTGGCCTTCAACATCTGAGAACCAGCCTACGCGGGCGGCAATCGTTCGCCGCCCAGCGTGTAGGCCGCGTCGCGCAGTTGCGTGCGCAGCAGGTGGAGCTGGATCAGCAGCGGCCGTCGCCCGGGCGGCGCGTCCATCACGGCGATGCGCATGGCCTCGTCGAGTGAGGCCAGGGCACGTGCGTGGGTGCCCGGACCCGGTCGTTCGAACAACTCGGCCAGGCGCGGCAGCGCGTCGTGCTGCAAGGGTTCGCTCAATACGGCCGGCGGCGGCGCCACCTGCATGCGCTCGCGCAGATCGAGCACACCACGACCGATGTTCATCACCAGCTGCGCCCAGCGCGGGGTTTGCGCGGTGGCCGCGGCCGATGCGCCGGGCTGGGCCAGCAGCTTCTGCAGCAAATCACGCGGCGCCGTTTCCAGTCGCGCACGCTGGCCGCGCAGCGGCGCGATGCAAGCCTCCACCACATAGCCGCGCAGACGATGCAACATGCGCCGACGCATCCAGCGGCCACCCGCCGGCATGATGGTGGACAGCAACACCAGTGCCAGCAATACGCAGGACAGGTCGGCCAGCACGTCGTTGAGGATGCCGGCCCAGTCGAACACCTGCGGCGCGCGCACGCCCACCGCGTCGACGAAGATGATGTTGAAACCCGCGCCGATCGCCGCCAGTGCCGGCCGCGTCAGCATGTAGCTGCCGACCATCAGGAACGGCACCAATGCACAGCTCAACATGACGAAGCCGTCGGCCTGCGGCAGCAGCACGGTGTAACAGAACAGCGCGCAGACCGAGGCCAGCAGGAAGCCGGTGACCAGATAGCGCAGCGACACGACCGGATTGGGGCTGGAGCTGTACAGCGCCACGAACACGGTGGCGAGGATCACCATGCCCAGTCCGCTCGGCCATGCGGTGAGGATCCAGATCGCCGCGCCGATCAGCAGCGCCAACCCGGCCCGTGAGCCGGCCACCAGGTCGACCAGGGTGTCGGTGTGCGGCACGAAGCGATGCCGGCGCGAGGCGGGCGCCGCGTCACTGTCCACCGGTGCACTGCGCAAGGTGGCATAGGTGGAGGCGTAGCGGCGCAGCGCACGCGCGTAGTCGTCGAGCAGGGTCAATGCCACGTCCAGATCGGGCCGGACGCGCGCGGGCAGGCCTTCGCGCAAACGGGTCGACTGCGCGGGCAGGGCGGCGCTGAAGCGCGACAGCGACAGCGCGAGATCACGCGCATGCTCCCCGGTATGCGCATCCAGATCCACGTCGAGTGCGGTGGCCAACGGTTGGTACAGCGTTTCCACCGCCGTCACCACCGCGGCGACGGCGGCATCACGCGGCACCTCACCCGTGCTGCCACGCTGCTGGCGCAGGCGGTGCATCCAGTGATGCAGACGCAACAAGCGTGTATTCGCATCCATGAATTCCAGGTTCAGCCGCTGCACCATCGCGCTGCGCGCCCGGGTCTGCGGATTCTCGAAGATGGTGGAACTGCGCTGGGCTTCCAGCCCGATCGCCTCGATCACGAAATCGCGCCAGCGTGCCTCGATGCGGGCGTGGTCGTAGGTTCCGGTGAGCGCATCATGGCTGTAACGCACGAAGGCGACGAAGCGCGCGCGCACGCCACGCACCAGCGCGTCGCGCAGGCGCTGCGGGAAGATCACGTCGCTGACCACACCGGCGCAGAGGATGCCCAGCATCACCTCGGACACACGGGCCACCGCGTCCTCGAAGATGTCGGTGGGCGCGCTCACCGCGGGCAGGCCGATGATGCAGGCGGTGTAGCCGGACAGCACGAAGGCATACGCGGCGAAGTTGCGGTAACGCGCCGCGCCGAACGTGCATGCACTCACCCACAGCGCCAGCCCGAGCAGGAACAGCACGCGCTGCTGCGGCAGCAGTGCGTACAGCAGCAAGATGGCAGCCGCACCGGCCAGGGTGCCGATGGCACGGTAGAAGCTCTTGGCCAGCACCAGGCCCGACTGCGGACGCATCACCACAAACACGGTGAGCATCGCCGTATACGGCTGCGGCAAGCCGAAACGCAAGGCCAGCCACAGCGCCGACAGCGAGGCGAGCATGATCTTGGCCACGAACAGCCACGCCAGGCCCTCGCCGCGCAGCAGGTCTCCCCACGCGACCGATTCGCCAAAGCGCCGGATCATGGCATTCATGCCGTCATTGTCGCCACGCTACGGGGCCGATATGCAAGCGGATGCGAGTGTACGCTCCGCCCGGGGTGACACCGGACGCGCGCAACAGATGCCCCGGTGTCTCTGACGAAGGGGGGGCTTCCGTCGCCGGCAAGCCCCCGGTTCGAGCGCACTGACCGCGAGCGCGTCAGTGGCCGCCAGCCGTCGCCGGTCCACCTTTCGACACGAACGGCGGTTTGGCCATCCAGATCACGCCCATCAACACGATGAAGATCCAGCCCAGCACGTAGAACACTTCGTTGAACGAGATCTGGAAACTCTGCTGGGTGATCATGCCGTTGATCATGCTGCCGGCCAGCTGCGGGTTGCCATGTCCCAGGTGCTGCATGGCCGCCTGCGATACCGGGTTGTACGGGTTGATGTGCTCGGCCAGCTGCTCGTGGTGGGTCACCGCGCGACGCGTCCACATCAACGTGGTGATCGAGGCCGAGAAGCTGCCGCCCAGGGTGCGCAGGAAGGTCGACAGACCCGAGCCGGCGGCGATCTCGTGGCCTTGCAGGTCCGACAGCAGGATGGTCAACGTGGGCATGAAGAACAGCGCCACACCCAGGCCCTGCCACAGCTGCACCATCGCGATGTGGTAGAAGTCGACCTGCAGGTAGAAGTCCGCGCGCATGAAGCAGGTGGCGCCCATCACCATGAACGACAGCGCAGCCAGCAGGCGCAGGTCCATGCGCGTGGCGTACTTGCCCACGAAGAACGTCAGCAATACCGGGATCACGCCCAGCGGCGCGGTGGCGAAGCCGGCCCAGGTCGAGGTGTAGCCCAGGTTCTGCTGCAACCACAACGGCACCAGCAGCGCGATCGAGAAGAACGCCGCGTAACCCAGCACCATCGCGATGGTGCCGGTGGTGAAGTTGCGGTGCCGGAACAGCTTCAGATCGACGATCGGGTCCTTGTCGGTCAATTCCCAGATCAGGAAGATCGCCAGCGCAATCGCCGACACGATGCTGGCGATGATGATGAAATTGGAATGGAACCAGTCCGCATCATTGCCCTTGTCCAGCACCACCTGCAGCGCGCCCACGCCGATGATCAGCGTGATCAGGCCGACGTAATCCACCCGGGGTCGTTCCAGTTTCTCCAGCTTCTCGCGCAACTGCGCGGCCACCACCACGCTGGCGAAGATGCCGATCGGCACGTTGATGAAGAAGATCCACGGCCATGAATAGTTGTCGGTGATCCAGCCGCCCAGGATCGGGCCGGCAATCGGCGCCACCACCGTCACCATCGACAGCAATGCCAGCGCCATGCCGCGCTTTTCGTTCGGATAGACACCGATCAACAGGCTCTGCGTCACCGGGTACATCGGCCCGGCCACCGCGCCCTGCAGCGCGCGGAACAGCAGCAGCATACCCATGCTCTGCGACACGCCGCACATGAACGAAGTGAGCGAAAACAGCAGCGTGCACCACACGAACAGCTTCACCTCGCCGAAGCGGCGGGTGAGGAAGCCGGTCAGCGGCAACGAGATCGCCATGCTCACCGCGAACGAGGTGATCACCCAGGTGCTCTGGTCGTTGCTCACGCCGAGGTTGCCGGCGATGGTCGGCAGCGACACGTTGGCAATCGTCGTGTCCAGCACCTGCATGAAGGTGGCCAGCGACAGGCCGATCGTGGTCAGCGCGAGATTCGGTGGACGGAAATGGGTGCTCATGGGGACAAGCTCGGTGGGGTAGGGGGCCGGGCGAAAATCAATCGGCTTCGGCGGTGGCGCGGCTGCGTGTCAGGAACGGCGGCCGCGCCAGCCACAACACGGCGATCAGGCCGAGGAAAATCCAGCCCAGCGCATGGAAGATTTCGTTGAAGGCGATCTGGAAGCCCTGCTGGCCGATCGAACGGTCGAGCAAGGCCAGTGCATGCGTGCGATGGGCCACGCTGTCGCCGGCCAGCGCGTGCTGCAACAACGGGTTGTACGGATTGATGTGTTCGGCCAGCCGCGCGTGATGGATTCCCGCTCGACGATCCCATACGAAGGTGGTGATCGAGGCGGTGAAACTGCCGCCCAGCGTACGCAGGAAGGTCGACAGACCCGAACCCGCCGCGATCTCGTGCGGCTGCAGGTCCGACAGCAAAATGGTCAGCGTCGGCATGAAGAACAATGCCACGCCCAAGCCCTGGAACAGCTGCACCAGCGCCACATGCATGAAATCGATCTGCATGTAGAAGTCCGAGCGCATGAAACAGGTCATGCCCATCACCACGAACGCGCCGGCAGCCAGCAGGCGCAAATCGACGTGCGTGGCGTACTTGCCCACGAAAAACGTCAGCAGCACCGGCAGCACGCCGATCGGCGCGGTCGCGAAGCCGGCCCAGGTCGCCGTGTAATGCAGGTTGCGCTGCAGCCACAGCGGCATCAGCAGGCCGATCGCGAAGAACGCCGAATACGACAGCACCAGTACCAGCGTGCCCGCGCTGAAGTTGCGGTGGCGAAACAGGCGCAGGTCGACGATCGGGTCCTTGTCGGTCAGTTCCCAGATCAGGAACACCACCAGCGCGAGCGCCGAGACGATGCTGGCGATGATGATGAAGTTCGAATGGAACCAATCCGCATCGTTGCCCTTGTCCAGCACCACCTGCAACGCGCCCACGCCCACGATCAGCGTAACCAGGCCGACGTAATCCATGCGCGGCCGCTCGATCCGCTCCAGCTTGCCGCGCAATTGACTGATCGCCACCGTGGCGGCGAAGACGCCGACCGGCACGTTGATGAAGAAGATCCAGCGCCATGAATAGTTGTCGGTAATCCAGCCACCCAGAATCGGTCCGGCGATCGGTGCCACCACCGTCACCATTGCCAGCAGCGCCAGTGCCATGCCGCGCTTGGCCGGCGGGTACACCGCGATCAGCAGGCTTTGCGTGACCGGATACAACGGTCCGGCCACCGCGCCCTGCAACGCGCGGAACAGCAGCAACATGTCCATGTTCTGCGCCAGGCCGCACAGGAACGAACTCAGCACGAACAGCAACGTGCACCACACGAACAGTTTCACTTCGCCAAAGCGGCGGGTGAGGAACCCGGTCAGCGGCAACGAGATCGCCATGCACACCGCGAACGAGGTCACCACCCAGGTGCTCTCGGAAATGCTCACCCCGAGATTGCCCGCAATGGTTGGCAACGACACGTTGGCAATCGTCGTGTCCAGTACTCGCATGAACGTCGCCAGCGACAGGCCGACCGTGGTCAATGCAAGATTGGGCGGACGAAAGTGCTCGCTCATGCGTTGCCCGACGCCGCGCCAGCGTGATGCTTTCCATGACGATGCCGATCACCATGTCCAGCGCCCTGCCGATCGCGGCGGCGGCGGCTCCTATGTCATTTCCCGGCGCCCGCCATGTTGGCGTGGATGATCTGCGCGATCTGCGCATCTGCCTTGGCCAGCTGCTTCTCGTACACGTCGGTGCTGAAAGCCGGCTTGGTCGGCGCCTGCTGCGACAGCATCGGGCCATCCTGGTTGTGCAGGTTCACGTCCACGTTCAGCGACATGCCGATACGCAGCGGGTGCTTGTCGAGCTGGGCCGGGTCAGTGAACACCACGCGTACCGGGATGCGCTGCACGATCTTGATCCAGTTGCCGGTGGCGTTCTGCGCCGGCAGCAGCGAGAACGCGCTGCCGGTGCCCACGCCCAGGCTTTGCACCTTGCCCTTGTAGGTGACCGCGCCACCGTAGACATCGGACTCGATCTCCACCGGCTGGCCGATACGCATGTGGGTAAGCTGGGTTTCCTTGAAGTTCGCGTCGATCCACACGCCGTGCAGCGGCACCACCGCCATCAGCGGCGCGCCCGGCTGCACGCGCTGGCCGACCTGCACCGAACGCATCGCCACGTAGCCGGTCACCGGCGCCACCAGGGTGGTGCGCACGTCGTCCAGATAGGCGGCGCGGAACTTCGCGGCGGCGGCCTGCACGTCGGGGTGCGAGGCGACCACGGTGTCGTCCACCAGCACCTTGTTGGTCTGGTACTGCTGCTGGGCGGTGATCAACGCGCTCTGCGCGCTGGTCAGCTCGTCACGCACATGCGCCAGCTCCTCGGTCGAGATCGCACCGGACTTGGCCAAGGCCACGCGGCGGTTGTAATCGGACTGCGCCTTCTGCACCGCCACCTTGCGCGCGGCCACGATGGCCTGGGCGCCGTTGACGCTGGAGTACAGGCCGCGCACCTTGCGCACGGTGTTGGCGAGGTTGGCCTTGGCTTCGGCCAGCGCCACGTCGGCGTCGGCCTGGTCCAGCTTCACCAGCATGTCGCCCTGCTTCACCAGGTCGCCATCGTCGGCGCCGATGCTGACCACGGTGCCGGGAATCTGCGGGGTGATCTGCACCACGTTGCCGCCGACGTAGGCGTCATCGGTGCTTTCGTACCAGCGCCCGTCGAGGAAGTACCACAACAGCCAGCCGATGAAGGCCAGCAGCACGATCACGCCGAGCAGGCGCAACAGGAAACCCCGCCGGTTTTTCTTCGGCGGCTTGGCGGCCGCGCTATCGGCCGTGGATGACATCTGGCTGGACATGGGGCTGCCTCAGGAACGGTTATCAGGGGTGGGGGAAACGGAAGACGATGCGGTGGCTTTCGGTTCGGGCGGAAGCTGCCCGTGCGCCGGACGGTAACCACCGCCAAGGGCCTGGATCAGCTGCACCGACTGATCGGACTGCTGCGCCTTGAGCGCGGCCATGCGCTGCTCGGCCACCAGCAGCTGCTGGCGCACGGTCAGCGCCTCCAGGTAGCTGCCGACGCCGGCCTTGTAACGCTGCTCGGCCAGCTTCCACGCGCTGCGCGCGGCATCGAGTGCCTGCTGCTCGGACGTCGCCTGCTGCTGCAGCGACTGCAGCGCATCGACATCGTCGGCGACTTCGTTGACTGCCTTGACCAGGGTCTGGTTGTACTGCGCCACGGCGATGTCGTATTGCGCATCCTTGCCGCGCAGGTTGTAGCGCAGCCGGCCGCCGTTGAAGATCGGCAGGCTGAGCGCCGGCGCCACGCTGTAGAAGCGCGACGGCAGGTTCAGGATGTTGCTGCCGCCGAAGCCGATCACGCCGGCCAGCGCGGTCAGGCCCAGGTTCGGCAGGAACTCGGCCTTGGCCGCCTTGATGTCTTCACCGCTGGCTTCCACCTGCCAGCGCGCGGCGACCAGGTCGGCGCGGTGGCCGATCAGGTTGACCGGCAGGTTGGCCGGCACGCTCAGCATCGACGGCGGCAACAGCTGCGGCCGGGTGATGTCGCGGCCACGGTCGGGACCCTTGCCCAGCAACACGGACAAGGCCGAACGCGCCGCGTCGATCGCCCGCGAGGCCTGCTCCGCCTGTTGCTGAGCGCCGGCCACCTCGGCATTCGCCTGTTCCAGCTGGATGCGATTGTCGATGCCGGCATCGACGCGCTGATGGGTCAGCTTGCGCGCATCGTTGGCGCGCTGCAGTTCGGCCTGCGCCACGTCCTGCTGCGCATAGGCATAACCCAGCTGCACGTAGGCACGCGCCACGTTGCCGGACAGCTCCACGCGAGCGGCGTGCGCCTCCACCTCGGCGGCGCGACCCTTGCCGATCGCGGCCCGCCACGCGGCATGGCGGCCGCCCCACAGATCGGGACTCCACTTGAAGCTGCCGTAGGCGTACTTGGCCCAGCCGAAATGGCCATTGCCGAGCGCCGGCACGCTGGCCGGCAGGCGCGCGCCGGCCACGCTGGCGCCGGCGCTGATGTCCGGCGTCAGGTCCGCATGGGCCACGCCCGCGGCGGCCTGGGCTTCACGCGCACGCGCATCGGCCACGGCCAGGCCCGGGTTGTCCTTGAGTGCCTCGGCGATCAGCGCATCGAGCTGCGGATCGCCCAACCCGGTCCACCAGTCCGCCTGCGGCCAGGTGGCATCGGGGGCCGACGCCTGGCCCAGGCTTTGCCCGGTGGCCAGCGAGGACGGATCGATCGGCTTGCCCTGCGGATGCAGGCCACCGCTGCTGGCACATCCGGCCAAAGCGAAGGTCAGTCCGACGGCTGCCGCGAGTAGATGCAGACGCATGAGTTTCAGTCTCGGGGTAGTGAGGGGTGAATCAGTCTTTGTCGCGAAGCGCGCGCAACACGCGCTCCAGGTAAGCGTGCAACTGTTCGCGCTCGGTCTTGTCCAGCGAGCGCTGGGCGGCGGCCAGCACGCGATCGTTGCAGCTGGTGAGCTGCTGCCAGAGCGCGTCGCCGTCTTCGGTCAGCTCGATGCGCAAGGCGCGGCGGTCCTGTTCGTGCGGGCAGCGACGCAGATAGCCCTTGCGCTCCAGCTGGTCGAGTTGGCGCGTCATCGCGCCGCCATCCAGCTCCACCGCGCGTGCCAGCTCGGTGGCCGACATCGGCCCCAGCATGGCCAGCCGCTTGAGGATCAGGAACTGGTTGAAACGCAGGTCCAGGCCCTTGTCGGCAATCTCGGCTTCCATGGCGCGCACCACTTCGGCGCGGACTAGGCCGAGCAGGACGCCGAGGCTCTCCCGCGGAGATCCAGGATGGACGGATGAAGTGTTCATGGACGCGCATTCTATTGCCGGAAATATATTTGTCAAGGCAAATATATTCTTCGCAGTGTTTGCCGGGGCAAAATTGGCCTCAAGCCACCGTCCGCAAGCCCTTGCCCAGCACGGCCAGTTCGTCGTCCAGCCAGGCGCGCAGGGCCGGATCGCGCAACTTGAACAGGCTGAACACGCCCAGCGCGCGCAACACCGGCAGTTGCGCCAACAGGCGCGGCTCGATGGCGCGGCGCACCGTCTCGGGCGTGGCCGGATCGAGCATCTGGTGGGCACAGGCCACGAAGGCTTCGATCGGCGAATCCGTGGCCTCGGACGGTCCTGAAAGCGGAATGATCGACAACATGGGGGTTCTCCGAAGGTGTCACCGCGGAAGCCGGTGCGACAACCACGCACGGGCAGCGGCTGGGGTGGCGGAAAACCGCGAGCGGCGGCAGCGGCAGACAGCCTCGACGCGCAGACGGCGCCGGACCCGTGCAAGGTTAAGCAGGATGGCCCGTTTACTGATAACGTTATTTGGTCAAAAAGTATCGAGAATCGGACATGAGCTTCTCGCACGAGCAAATCTACGACTGGATCGAGCGCCCCGACGGCCCCGCGCTGATCGCCTACTGGAACGACGGCGACGCCGCCAGCGAATACGGCGACCGGGGAATCCGCGAATACGACTGGCACACCCACCGCCGTGGCCAGTTCCACTGCGTCGAAAGCGGCTTGGTGCACGTGCGCACCGCGCACGGTTCGTGGCTGCTGCCACCGCATCGCGCCGGCTGGATGCCGGCGGGGGAACGGCACACGGTGAGCATCAGCGGCCCGATGAGCGGCTGGAGCGTGTTCATTGCACCCGATGCCTGCGACGGCCTGCCCGACCACCCCTGCGTGCTGGGCGTGAACGAGCTGATGCGCGCACTGGTGCGACGCGCCAGCGCGTGGGCGCCATGCGAGGACCTGGATGCCGAGCAATCGCGCGTGACGGCGGTGCTGATGGACGAGATCCGGCGCGCGCCGCACGAACCGCTGTACCTGCCGATGCCGGTCGACCGACGCCTGCTGCGCGTTGCGCACGCCGTGCTGGATCAACCGGACGACAACCGCGCGCTGGAGGATTGGGCCACGCGCGCCGGCCTGTCCTCGCGCAGCCTGAGCCGCCTGTTCCGCGCCGAAACCGCGTTGAGTTTCGCGCAGTGGCGTCAGCAGGCGCGACTCAGCCGGGCGCTGGAACGGCTGGCCGAAGGCGAACCGGTAGCGGTGGTGGCCGAACACCTGGGCTACGCCAGCGTCAGTGCCTTCATCGCCATGTTCCGGCGCGCCTTCGGCCATTCGCCGGCGCGCTATTTCGAGCACGCCGGCCGGCTGATCCATGGCGCCCAGGCAAACCCCGCCTGAGTACCCGGCGACCCGCCGGACCGGCCTCGCCACATGGCAGCCGCTCCGGCTCAAGCCTGGCGCGCCTCCAGTTCGTCGCGCACCAGCGCGGCCAGCGCCGGGTCGCGAATCGCGAACAACTCGAACACACCCAGCGCCTGCAACACGGGCAGCAGCGCCAGCAAGCGCGGTTCCGCCTGCCGACGCACCGACTCGGGAGTGATCGGGTCGAGCATCAACTGGGCGTTGACCACGAAATCGGTCAGCGCATCGGTGTCCGAAACTTCGCCGTCGACGGCGGGGCTGTCGGTCATCAGTAACGACATGTCGTTCTCCTTCGGGTCGATGCAACAAGGACGTCGGACAGAGCCGCGACGTTACGGGCAGTGCGCCGGACGGGAAATCCGGTTCGTGCGATTGAGCGGGTGGATCGGCCAGGGGGCAGGCCAAGGGTCGCGCCTTGCGCGCAACCGCGGGATATCCCGGCCCGTCTGGGCCTCCGTGCTGGACGGGTCGGGGTAGCCGTTGGATCGAGTGGGTGTCTCAAACTTAACCGCTGCGCGCTACCATGGGCAGACCATTCCCGCTGCTGGTAGTCGCACTACCACCCCAGCTCCCAGGACGCATGGAACATTCCCGCCAACGCACCGAGCTGAAAGCCTTCCTGCGCACGCGGCGCGCCGCGTTGCCGCCCGAAGCGGTCGGCCTGTCGCGCGGTGCACGCCGGCTCACCCCGGGCCTGCGCCGCGAGGAAGTGGCCGCGCTCGCCAACGTCGGCATCACTTGGTACACGTGGCTGGAGCAGGGCCGCGCGATCAACGTGTCCGCCGCCGCGCTGACCCGCATCGCGCAGGCGCTGCAACTGTCGGCCACCGACGAGGCCTACCTGTTCCATCTGGCCGGCCTGCCCCACGCGGAACCGGTGACGCGGCGCATCGTGCTGCCGCCGTCGCTGCAGGGCCTGCTCGATCTCTATCAGGCGCCGGCGTTCGTGATTGATCCGGTGTTCGACGTGCTGGCGTTCAACGCCATGGCCGACCGGCTCTACCGCTTCGACGACTTCGATGGCCGCTTTGCGCGCAACCATCTGTGGAACGCGTTCATGAATCCGCTGCGGCGCGAGCTGTACGCGCCCAGCTACGAGCCGGGCCTGCTCAATCTGCTCGGCGTCTTCCGCATGAGCCACGCCGCGCATCCGGACGACCCGCGCTTCGACGTGCTGATCGATGCCTTGAGCGAAGCCAGTCCGCTGTTCGTCGACCTGTGGCAACGCCACGAGGTGTCGCCGCTGCGTGCCTGGAGCGCGCACTTCAACCATCCCGAATTCGGCGAGATACGCGTGCACTCCAACCGCTTCCCGCTGCGCGACGGCAAGGCCGACGGCGCGGTGGTGTTCTTCTTCGTGCCCGAGGACGAGGCCACGACACAATCCTTCGCCCGCATGACCGAATGCCTGCGCGAGGAAGAAGGGACGACGGCAGCCTGAATCACGGCCCGTTGAACGTCTTTCCAGGAGCCGCTCCTACGATTCGCCTTTACCTGTCGGGAGAGAACGAGGTACGGACGCACTGACCACGACCTCTAGCAAGCGCTAGACCCTCACGCGCCCCAACCAGTCGCCGAGCTGCTTCAGCACCTGGCTGCGACCCGGTTCGGCTTCGTTGAACAGCTCGTGGTACAGCGTGTCGAAGAAGCGCGTGGTGAGCTGCTGCGTGGCCCAGGCGCCATTGGCGAAATCACGGCTGCCGGAAGGGTCGACCAGCCGGTCGCTGCCGGCCACCAGCAACAGGGTGGGCACGCGCAAGCTCGCCGCATCGGCAATGCAGGCTGCACCCGCGCCGAAGATGAAATCGGCCATCCGCGGCGTGACCTGCGCCGTGCGCAAGGGGTCGCTGCGGTAAGCCGCCACCACGCGCGGATCATGCGAGGTGCCGTCGGCCGGCAGGCCGTTGTTCAACGGCAGATTGGGCAGCACGCGGGCCAGGCCATGCGCCAGTCGCTGCAGCCATGCCGGCGTGTGTGCCCGCAGTGCCGGAGAGGACAGCACCAGCGCCGGTGGCGTCACGCGCCCGTCGAGCACGGTGCGCAAGGCAACCAGGCCGCCCATGCTGTGGCCGAGCAGCAGCGGTGGGCGCGGCAGGTCGGCGGAGTAGATGGCGTAGACCATGGCCAGGTCGGCCAGCAGGTCATCGGCTTGGCGCAAGGCCGCGCGCTGGCCGGGCGTGCGCCCGTGGCCGCGCTGGTCGTAACTGCGCACCGCGTAACCGCGCGCCTGAAACCAGCGGGCCAGCTCGCCATAGCGGCCGGCATGCTCGCCCAGCCCGTGCACGATCAGCACCGCATCGCGCGCGCCCGGCAGCGGCCAGTCGTACACACACAACGACTGGCCATCGGCCATCACCTGCTCGTGTCGTTCCGCCTCGCCCGCCGCTGCCACCTGATCCACGTTCGTTCCTGTTCTGCATGACATCGTGCCAGGCGGAAACCGTACCCGGTTCCGTCGCCGACCGGCAATCCACATCGGCAACGGGCGGGATCGGTCAATGCTCCATGACGCGCAGGTTTTTCATCAGCAGGTCGAGTTTGGTCTTCATCTCCGCCTGCGGGTGGCTGCCCTCGGCATCGTAATAGGCGGTGTAGAGCACCCCGGGTTTCACGCCGGCCGGCACATCGACGACACGCATGATCTTGGTGGTGTCGTCGCCATCGATGACCACGCCGTCATACGGGTGGCGATGCTGCAGCAGCTTTTTCCACTCGCTCTGGTAGCTGTCGTCGAGGTCGGGCGAGGGCATCACGTTGCGCGCCACGTTGACCCAGTAATGATCGCTGGCGCTGGCCGCCAACCACACGTCACCCACGTCCCAGGTCACCTTGCCGTGATCGTCGGCATAGGTGAAGCCGAGGGTGAGCAGGCTTTGCGGGTCGATCTTCTGCAAGGTCGGGGTGAAGTCGAAGCTCAGCCGCTGCGAGGCATAGCTGAAACGATGGCCATAATCGATGCCGATGTGAATGTGCTGGAACGCACCCGGCAGCAGGGCGGTGTTCCCGAGGAAATCCTTCCACTGCGCCAGCGTGCCGTCGTAGGTGACGAAGGCGAAATCGGCGATCGCCTGCAGGTTGATCATGTAATCGTGCACATAGCCGGCCGGCAGGATGCGCATCATCACCGCGTAGCCATCGGGTACCGGCAGCGCGAAAGTGATCACCCGGGCATTGACGTACGGCATCGGCCACACCCGCACCTGCCAGTGGCGCTGCCAGCGGTCGGTATACAGCGTGTCCTGCGTCGGCTTGCCCAGCGAGGTGACCTGCACCCGCTCGGGGCCGATCCGGCGCTTGACGAAGCCGGTCTTCAGCAAGGTATCCATCAGCATGACCGGATCGCCGTAGAGCTTTTTCGCGCTGATGCTGTCGGGTTTGCGCAGGTGGAACAGGAAGGTGTGGTTGGCCATGCCAGGGGTCAGGTAGCCGTTGTCGGGCAGGGTGACCTTGCCGCCACTGCGTCCGGCCAGCGCCCAGGTGCCACTGCTGTTGCGCGTGATCAGGGTGGGGAAGTCACCCATCGACGGCATGCCGTGCAGCAGTTCGCTGGAACCTTCGCCGTTCGGGAACAGCTTGGCCGATTCCTTCGCCAGCAAGGCCTTCAATTGGCCATCGGCGAAGTCGTCCATCACCTTCTGGTAGCTGGCGCTGAACTGCGCGAAGTCCAGCGGCAACGCGAACTGTGCCTTCAGCACGTTGCTGAGCATGCTGTCGAACAGGTCGAAGCCGTAGGGAAGGCGCTTGTCCATCACCGCCAGGTTGTCCGGCGCATTCAACACTTCGCTGATCGGCAGCGCGTAGTTGAGGTTCTCGTTGGCCGATTTCATCAGCACCACGCCGATCACCTTGCCGTCCTTGTCCAGCAGCGGACCGCCGCTGTTGCCGGGCGAGGCGGCGGCGGAGAAGCGCATCCACTTCCACTGGCCGTCCTGCTGCTCGGGCGTGTCGGAGGTGTACAGGCCATCGCGGATCACCACGCCGGTGCCCAGCGCGTTGCCCACTGCGTACACCACCTGGTTCAGCGCCGGCTTCGCGTCCACCGTCAGCGCCGCGTCGCCGGGCGGCGGGCTGGCCAGCGAGAACACCACGAAATCCTTGCGCAGCGAGAACTTCTCGATCTTGCCGATGGCATACACGTGACCACTGGCGTCGCGCAGCGCCGGCGGTCCCCACAGGCCGTTCACGCCGGCCAGCAGCACGTGGCCGGCGGTGACGTAGCGGTTGTGGCCCAGCGCGAACGCGGTACCGATGGAGTGGTACTTGTCGGTGCGCTCCTGGTACGGCAGCAGGTCCAGCGGCAGCGGTTTTTCGTAGGTCAGCGGATCTTTCGCCGGCTTCGCTTCCACCACCTCGAACGTGGCCGACTGGATCGTCGGCAGCACCGCCGGGTTCAGCGTGGCGGCCACAGCCGGCCCGGCGATGCCCCAACTTGCGCAGGCGACGAGCGCCAGCAGGGCGAAAACGGATGCCCGCACCGGCGGCTTCCCTGTGATTCCGGATGAAATGCGCATAGGTCCCCTTGATGAAATGACCGCGACCGGATGCCTCCCGGCTTCCCGCACCGCCACGGTCATGCCCGCGCATGGTGGCACGTGAACCGGACATTTGCATGGCCATGCACGGCACATGCCGAGGCTTGCCGAAACGGTCGCGCGACCGCATGTAGTATCGGCAAATCTTCTTCCCCGTCGCGCATCGGCGCCTCTTCAGCATGCGACCGGATACTCGCCCGCAGGACGCATTCCATCCCGCCGTCGCCCATTGGTTCGACGGCACCTTCCCTGCGCCCACCGCGGCGCAGGCGCAGGCGTGGCCGGCAATCCGCGCGGGACAGCACACGCTGGTCGCCGCGCCCACCGGCTCGGGCAAGACGCTGACCGCCTTCCTCGCCGCCATCGACGAACTGGTCTGCGAAGGTTTGGCGCAAGGCGGCGTATTGCCCGACGAAACGCGGGTGGTCTACGTGTCGCCGCTGAAGGCACTGTCGAACGATATCCACGTCAACCTGGAAGCGCCGCTGGAAGGGATCCGCGCCGAGCTGGAAAAGCTCGGCCTGCCCGACGTGGCGATCCGCACCGCCGTGCGCACCGGCGACACGCCGCAGGCCGAGCGCGCGTGGATGCGCAAGACGCCGCCGCACATTCTGGTGACCACCCCGGAATCGCTGTACATCCTGCTCGGCTCGGCCTCGGGCCGCGAGATGCTGGGCAGCACGCGCACGGTGATCGTCGACGAGATCCATGCCATTGCCGGCAGCAAGCGTGGCGCGCATCTGGCACTGACCCTGGCGCGATTGGAAGCGCTGTGCGGAAGGCGGCTGCGGCGCGTGGGTTTGTCGGCGACGCAGAAGCCGATCGAGGAAGTGGCGCAATTTCTGGTCGGCGCGCCAGCTCCCTCTCCCCTTTGGGGAGAGGGTTGGGGTGAGGGGTCACTCTCGCCAAGACCTACACCAGAGCGTGCTTTTGGAAGGGACCCTGCGAGCACTCGCCCCTCACCTCAATCCTCTCCCCAAAGGGGAGAGGAAGCGAACGCGAAGCGCAGCGTCACCATCATAAATACGGGCCACAGCCGTCCGCGTGACCTCGCCATCGAAGTGCCTCCCGTCCCGCTGGAAGCGGTGATGTCGAACGATGGCTGGGAACTGATCTACGACCGGCTGGCGCAGCTGGTGCAGGCGCATCGCACCACGCTGGTGTTCGTCAACACGCGGCGGCTGGCCGAACGCGCGGCGCGGCATCTGTCCGAGCGACTGGGCAAGGACGTGGTCGCCGCGCATCACGGCAGCCTGGCCAAGGAGCAGCGGCTGGATGCCGAGCAGCGCCTGAAACAGGGCGAGCTGAAAGTGCTGGTCGCCACCGCCTCGCTGGAATTGGGCATCGACATCGGCGACATCGACCTGGTCTGTCAGCTTGCCTCGCCACGTTCCATCGCCGCGTTCCTGCAGCGCGCTGGGCGCTCCGGCCACGCCGTCACCGGCACGCCGAAGGCGCGATTGTTTCCCACCACCCGCGATGATCTGGTCGAATGCGCGGCCCTGCTCGACTGCGTGCGTCGCGGCGAGCTGGACACGCTGGTGCAGCCGCCGCAGCCGCTGGACGTGCTGGCGCAGCAGATCGTCGCCGAAGTGGCCTGCCGCGAGTGGGGCGAGGATGCACTGTTCGACCTGGTGCGCCAGGCGCATCCGTATCGCGCATTGTCGCGCGCGGATTTCGACGCAGTGGTACGCATGCTGGCCGACGGCTTCACCACCCGCCGCGGCCCGCGCGCCGCCTACCTGCACCGTGATGCCGTGCATCACCGCTTGCGTGCGCGGCGCGGCGCGCGACTCACCGCCATCACCTCCGGCGGCGCGATTCCCGATACTGCCGACTACCTCGTGGTGCTGGAACCGCAGGCTACCGTGGTCGGCACCGTGCACGAGGATTTCGCCGTCGAAAGCCTGGCCGGCGACATCTTCCAGCTCGGCAACACCAGCTACCGCATCCAGCGCGTGGAACCGGGCCGCCTGCGCGTGGAAGACGCGCACGGATTGCCGCCAAGCATCCCGTTCTGGCTGGGCGAGGCACCCGGTCGCAGCGACGAGTTGTCGTTCGGCGTGTCGCGCCTGCGCGAGGAAATCGGTGCACGGCTGGATGCCGAACCGGTAGGAGCGCACCCTGTGCGCGATAGCCTTTCGCCGGAATCCATATCAGGGCATTCGCGCACAGGGTGCGCTTCTGCATGGCTGCGCGACGAGCTCGGCCTAGGCGAATCTGCCGCACAACAGCTGATCGATTACCTCGCCCGCGCGAAAGCCGCGCTCGGCCTGTTGCCCACCCAGTCGACGCTGGTGTTCGAACGCTTCTTCGACGAATCCGGCGGCACCCAGTTGGTCATCCACACGCCATGGGGCAGCCGCATCAATCGCGCGTGGGGGTTGGCGTTGCGCAAGCGCTTCTGCCGCCAGTTCAACTTCGAACTGCAGGCCGCCGCCACCGAAGACGCCATCGTGCTGTCGCTGTCCACCAGCCACAGCTTTCCGCTGGAGGAAGTGGCGCGCTACCTGCACTCGAACAGCGCCGAGCACGTGCTGGTGCAGGCGCTTCTCGATGCACCGCTGTTTCCCGCGCGCTGGCGCTGGAATGCCGTCACCGCCCTGGCGCTGCCGCGTTTCACCGGCGGCAAAAAGGTGCCGCCGCAGCTGCAGCGCATGAAGAGCGAGGACCTGCTCGCCGCGGTCTTTCCCGACCAGGTCGCCTGCCTGGAAAACATCGTCGGCGAGCGGCAGATCCCCGACCACCCGCTGGTGGCGCAGACCCTGCACGATTGCCTGCGCGAAGCGATGGACATGGACGGCCTGTTGCACTTGCTGCATGGCCTGGAAGACGGTTCGATCACGGTGGTCGCGCGCGACCTTGCCGCGCCCAGCCCGTTCGCCGCCGAGGTGCTCAACGCCGCGCCTTACGCCTTCCTCGACGATGCGCCGCTGGAAGAACGTCGCACCCGCATCGTGCGCACACGCGGCAGCGATATCGAGAACGCCGACGACCTCGGCCGGCTCGACCCCGACGCCATCGACGCCGTGCGTGCCGAGGCCTGGCCCGAAGTGCGCAGTGCCGACGAGATGCACGAGGCACTGAACGTGCTCGGCTTCGTCACTGCTGCCGAAGCCATGGCAAACGACGGCTGGAACGACAAGCTGCATGCGCTTGCCCACGATCATCGTGCGACTCGCCTTTCTCCCTCTCCCCTTCGGGGAGAGGGTTGGGGTGAGGGGACACTCTTGCCGCAGTCTTTATCGGAGCACGCAACTAGCGGCGTTTACGCGAGCACCCGCCCCTCATCCGCCCTGCCGGGCACCTTCCCCCCAATGGGTGGAAGGAATGGCGGCATGTGGGTCTGCGCGGAAAAGCTGCCGCTGTGGCAAGCCGTTCATGCCGACGCCACGCTGCAACCAGCCATCGCCGCGCCGGCCGAGTACGCCGCCCAGGCGTGGACCCGCGACGAGGCCTTGCGCGAGCTGGTGCGCGGCCGGCTGGTCGGGCTCGGGCCGGTCACCGTGGCGACGCTGGCGCAGTCACTGCAGGTCACCGCGAACGATATCGAAACCGCCCTGCTGCACCTGCAGTCGGAAGGCTACGTGATACAGGGCCGTTTCACGCCCGCCGCGATCGACATCGAGTGGTGCGAGCGCCATTTGCTGGCGCGCATCCACCGTTACACGCTGGGCCGCTTGCGCCGCGAGATCGAGCCGGTGAACCGGCGCGACTTCATGCGTTTCCTGCTCGACTGGCAGCACCTCACACCAGCCACGCGCCTGCGCGGACCGGACGCACTCGATGCCGTGCTGGCGCAACTGGAAGGCTATGAAGCGGCCGCCGGCGCCTGGGAATCCGAGTTGCTGCCCGCGCGCATCGCCGACTACGCCAGCAGCTGGCTGGACAACCTGTGCCGAGCCGGTCGGATTGGCTGGACCCGCCTGCGCGCCGGCAGTGGCGGCAGCGGACCGGTGCGCGCCACGCCGATCGTGTTGCTGTCGCGGCGAAGCATGGCCATCTGGACGTCCATTTCTGCAAGCGATACGCCTCAGGAAAGCCTGCTTTCCTCGCGCGCGCAAGCCGTCGCCGACGCGCTGCGCGACCACGGCGCCCTGTTCTTCGACGAATTGCTGCAAGCCACGCGCCTGCTGCGTACCGAGCTGGAAGATGCGCTGGGCGAGCTGGTCGCCGCCGGCCGTATCACCGCGGACAGTTTCGCCGGCCTGCGTGCGTTGTTGCTGCCGGCGGCGAAACGCGAGGCGCCACGCCATCGACGGGTGCGCAGGCATCAATTTGGCGGCATCGAGGATGCCGGGCGTTGGGCGCTGGTGCGCCGTCCCCTTCGCCCCATTGAGGAAAAGGCGACCCCGAAGGGGTCGGATGCGGGGCGGGTGCTCGCGGAAGCTTTGCCAACAGCGAGTGTTGATGAAGATCGGGGCAAGATTGGCCCCTCACCCCAACCCTCGGCAATCGCTCCATGCATTGCTCTACCTCCTGCATCCATGCAGTCGTCTCCCCGAAGGGGAGAGGGAGATGAAAACCTGGAACACATCGCACGCAGCCTGCTCGCCCGCCATGGCGTGATGTTCTGGAAGCTGCTGGAACGCGAGGCGCCGTGGTTGCCGACGTGGCGCGAACTGCTGCGTGTGTACCGCCGATTGGAGGCGCGCGGCGAAATCCGCGGCGGGCGCTTCGTGGAAGGCCTGGTCGGCGAACAGTTCGCGCTGCCCGAGGCGATCCCGCTACTGCGCGACATCCGCCAGCGCGAGCACGGCGGCACGCTGGCCTGCGTCTGCGGCAGCGATCCGTTGAACCTGGTCGGTACCGTGCTCGCCGGCGACAAGCTGCCCGCCGTGCCCGGCACGCGCGTGCTGTACGAGGACGGCGTCGCGGTGGCGGCGCTGGTGGCGAACAAGCCGCAATGGCTGGTCGATGGCGACGCCACGCAGCAGCAACGCTGGCGCCAGGCGCTGTTGCGTCGGTCGGACCCGGTCGCGCGCAACTGATTATCGAAGGGGCCCGCAAACAACAGCAGCGCAATCACCCTTCGACTTCGCTTCGCTACGCTCAGGGCGAACGGGATCTCCGGCCTTTTGTCGGCCCCATCAGTTAACGCCGGTCCACCCGGCCAGCAGACTTGGCAATTCGGCCATGTCGCGGAACACGTGGACCGTGCCGGCGCGCCGCAGCTCGGCACTGCCGGCGTGGCCCACGGGATTGGGGCTGTAGCCGAACACCGTGGCGCCGGCGGCGACGCCCGCCATGGTGCCGATCACGGTGTCTTCGATCACGGCGCAACGCGTGGGGTCTGCGCCCAGCGCGGCGGCCGCGGCGAGATAGACATCCGGATGCGGCTTGCTGCGCGGAAGATCCTGGCCACTGAACACATGCCCGCCAAAACAGTCGAGGATGCCGATCTTGGCCAGCTGCATCTTCACCTTGGCCAGGTCTGCGCCCGACGCGACGGCGATGCGTCCATCCAGCATCCGCTGCAGCGCGCGCACGGCCATGGGCGCCCCGGCGATCTCGGCCAGCTCACGTTCCAGTGCACGGTTTCGGCGCGCCCGGAACTGTTCCAGCCACGCCTGCCTGAGCCGCACGCCGGTGCGCTGCTCGATCAGTGCAGCCTCGTCCCGCACCATTTTTCCGACGAAGATTCGCGTGGTTTCGGCCACGCTGATCGCCCAGCCAAGCTCGCCCAGCATTTCGGCCAGCACGCGGTTGACGATCGGTTCGGAATCGACCAGCACGCCGTCGCAATCGAACAGGACGGCGTCAAAGGGAAACGGGGTCATGGCCATCCATGTTGATGCAGGAGGTGCGACGCGCAGTGTGTCGAATATGTCAGTCGCTGTGGTCGGCGATGTGGATCAGCAAGCCGTCGAGCTCACGGAACTCGCTGCGGCCGGGCATGGCGATGGACTGGCCGGCGCGCACGCCATTGGGCAAGTCCACCGCGAAGGTGCCTTCGAAGAAGATCTGCACGTAGGCGACGCCGGCTTCCTGGTGATAGCCGGTGATGGTCTGATGGCGTGCCGAGAACAGGTGGCGCGAATTTTCCGCCAGCCGGCGCAATTCCTCGATGCCCAGCGTGCGCACCGAGGGTCGGCCGCCGGTGTAGTTTTCGAATACCACTTCGCGGTGCACCGTCGCCAGCATGGCATCCACGTCCATGCGGTTGTAGGCGGCAATGTAACGGTCGATCAGCTCGCGCATGCGGGCCGGCTCCTGGTGAGTGGCGGGGACACCATTCCAGCATGCCCCCGCCGCGAGTTCCAGTGAGCTCAGCGCGACACGTTGTCGGTGCTGTCGATGAAGCTCGCCACGTTGTCATGCAGCTTCTTCAGCGACGGCACGTGCGCGTAGACCATGTGGCCGGACGGATACCAATGGTAGGAAATGTTCTTCTGCAGCGCCTCCGGAATCGGCAGGTGGTCCATTTCGTATTGCGCGGTGTAGAACGGCGTGGCCAGGTCGTAATAGCCGCCGTTGAGCATCACCTTCAGGTCCGGGTTGGTCTTCATCGCCATTGCCAGATCGCCCATCACGTTGAGCGAGCCGTCGTGGCCATGGTGCTTCATGTCCCAGTGGTCGATGTCGGCGTACAGGCGATAGGTCTGGTTCTGGCCGAACTTCAGGTCCTTGCGCACGTAATTGTTGAACGCCGCCACGTAGGCCGAGCTGATCGCCGAGGACTGCGGGTCGTATTCGGAGCTCTTGCCCATCGCGTCGATCGACGGACCGGAGAAACGCGTGTCGAGGCGGCCGGTGCTGTCGTCACTGGCGGCCAGCAATTCGTGCTCGAACATGCCGCCACTGACGCGCAGGTTGGCCTTCAACAGGTAGGCCACCGGCAGGCCGATGTACTGGTGCAGTTTTTCGGCCACCGCCTGCTTGCGCGCGGGATCGAGCGTCGCGCCGGCCATCAGCGCGCTGGCGTACTCGCCGGTGGCGTACTGCTCCACTTCCTTGAGGAAGCTCTGCAGGTCGGCCGGCGGCGAGGGCAACTTGTGGTGGTAATACGCGGTGGCGGCAAAGGTGGGCAACGCCAGCTCGTAGGGCAGGTCGATACCGGGATTGTGACTGGGGCCGTCGATGCTGAGGTCGAAGTTGAGGATCTGCGACAGCAGGATCACGCCGTTCAAGTCGACGCTGTCCTCGTTCTCCAGATCGTTCGCCACCACCGCCGAACGCGTGGTGCCGTAGCTTTCGCCGAACAGGTACTTGGGCGAGTTCCAGCGGCCGTACTTGGACAGGAACTGGGTGATGAACTGGGCGAAGGCATGGCCGTCGCCATCCACGCCGTAGATCGCCTTCTTGCGATCCTTCATCTGCTTGGCGCGCTTGGCCGGGTCCTTGTCGTTGGCGATCAGGCGGCTGAAGCCGGCGCCGGGCGCGTCGATGAACACCAGGTCGGAGGCATCGAGCAGGCTGTAGTCGTTGTTGATCAACTGGTACGGCGCGGCCGGCGTGTGGCTGTCATCCGCGGTCACCACGCGACGCGGTCCGAACGCACCCATGTGCAGCCACACCGTCGCCGAACCGGGACCACCGTTGTAGATGAAGGTGATCGGTCGCTTGCCCGCTGCCACGCCCTTCTTGAAATAGGCGGTGTAGAACATGCTGACCGTGGGCTCGTTTTCCTTGTCGCCCTTGCCGTGCAGCACCAGCGTGCCGGCCACCGCCTGATAATCGATGCGCTTGCCTTCCACCGAGACCGAACCACTGGTTGTCGACGACTGCGGCACCAGCATCGCCTGTGGCGAATCGGCGGCCGGGGTTTTGTCGTGGTGCTTGTCGCCGCCGGCCAGGGCGGTGGTGCTGAGCAGCAGGGCGGCCAGGGCGGTGGCCAGGGGCAGTTTGCGCATCGGTGGGGATTCCTCGACGGTGGGGCGCGCGGAGCGCAGGGAACCGGTCGAGCTTAGGCGTCGCCCACCTGTCGCTTCACCCCCCAGAAGTCACGCCCACGCTCCTGACATCGCTGCGGTCAATGCGCGGCCACTTCCCAGCCATGCGTGAGCAGTGCCACCGCCAGCAATGCCAATCCCAGCGCGGCAAGATTCAAGCGGCTCAACCGTTCGCGGAACAGCCACAGGCCGACCAGCGCGCCCAGCGCCACCGCCCCCAGGTTCATGCTGGCGAACACCAGCGCCGGGTCATGCGGCAGAGCGCGATGCGCATGCAGGTAGAACAGGATGTTGCCGAAGTTGAGCAAGCCCAGCAGCACGCCGCCGGCCAGGCTGCGCGCGGTGAAGCGTGCCCGTCCGCGCAGGCAACGCGTGATCTCGATGGCAAACGCCACCAGCAGCGCCAGCGCGAACATCGCCTGCAGCGACGTGCCCAGCGCCAGTCCGGCCGCCGCCACGCGCTTGAGCAGGATGTCGATCACGCCGAAGCCGACGAAGACCAGCAATGGGTAGCTCCACCGCGGCATCCCGTCTGCCAGCAGGACGTTCGTCGCAGCACCGCGTTCCGCACGCCATACCATGCCGGCCATCGCCAGCAGGCCGAGTACGCAGCCGGCGGCCTTCAGCGCATCCAGCTTTTCGCCGAACAGCACGAACGCAGCCAGCAGCGAAATCAGCAGCGACAGCCGCTGCGCCGCATCCGAACGCACGATGCCGGCGTGCCGCACCGAAGCGCCCAACGCCAGGAAAATCGTTGGCAGCAACACGCCCAAGCCAACCAGCGCCAGCCACGGCACGCCGGACTGCTGCAGCGGCGCCAGCGACGGCCGCAGCATCAGCGTGGTGAGTACGCTCGCCACCGCGTAATTCCACGCCACCGCCTGGCCGATATCGATGCCGAAACGCCGTGCCAGCTTCAGCAGCACCGACACCAGCACGCTGCACAGCACGCTCAGCCACACATAGACCATGGATCGATTCCGGCAAAAGGCAGTCGGCGAGCGTACATCGCCGTGCCGCACGTGACGCGCCCCGGAATTTGACCCGGGTGATATTGACAATGGTTTTTACCCGGGCATAATGCGCCAACCTTTCCCATGGACGCGCGCCATGTCGCCACACGACAGCACCACCTGCACCGCCTTCGACGGTCACCGCCTGCTCGCCTCCGGCCCGCTGGACGAGGTGGCGCTGGCGGCCAGGCAGGCGCTGGATGCCGGCGCGCAAGGGCCGCTGCTGGTGCTCGACGATGCCAGCAGCCTGCCGGTGGAAATCGATTTCCGCGGCACCCCAAAGGAAATGCTGGCCCGACTTCGTCGCACCACCGCCGCACCGACGCCCACCGCCGCACGCGGCCCCGGACGACCGAAGCTTGGCGTCACCGCGCGCGAGGTGACCTTGCTGCCGCGCCATTGGGATTGGCTGGGCCAGCAGCCCGGCGGTGCCTCGGCGACGTTGCGCCGGCTGGTCGAAGAGGCAAAACGCAGCAGTGGCGCGAAGGAACGCGCGCGCCTGTCCGGCGAGTCCGCTGACCGCTTCATGCGCGTGATGGCCGGCGACCTGCCCGGCTATGAAGAAGCCTCGCGCGCGTTCTGGCGTGGCCAGCGCAGTGTCTTCGCGCGCTGCATCAAGACGTGGCCGCAGGATGTCCGCGATCACCTGCAGCGACTGGCCACCATCGCCTGGGATGAACAGGCCGACGTGCGCTGAAGTTCATCTCGCTTCTCGATAACGGTTTGTAGATACCTCCCACGGGCGAGGCTTTTGCCCTGGCATCCGAAAAGCCTGAAAGGCATCGCCCGCGAGCGGGCTCCTGCAGGGCCGGGGAACGATCCATCGTTGCAAAGACTTTGGGCGGGCTCTCGGGCTACGCTCGACGCTCGCCGTCGCATGACCATCCTTCCGACCGTCCATCGCCTCCCTCCATCCCATCCCCAGCCCAGAGCCACCATGCCACCCACTGCCACCCGTCGCCCCTCGCTCACCGAGGGTCCGATCGCCCGCACCCTGCTGACGTTCTCGCTGCCGATCCTGGGCGCGAACGTGCTGCAGTCGCTCAACGGCTCGATCAACATGGTGTGGATCGGCCACTTTCTGGGCGAGTCGGCACTCACTGCCAGCGCCAACGCCAACCTGCTGCTGTTCCTGTTGCTGGGGCTGGTGTTCGGCATCAGCATGGCCAATACCTTGATGGTGGGGCAGGCGGTGGGCGCGGGCGACATCGACCAGGCCAAGCGCGTGGTCGGCACCAGCGTGGGCTTTTTCGTGGCGTTGTCGGCGATCGTCGCCGCGCTGGGCTACGCGTTCGCGCCCGAGATTCTGGCCGCCATGCGCACGCCGCCCGACGCGCTGCCACTGGCGGTGGCGTATCTGCGCATCATCTTCCTCGCACTGCCGTCGATGTACCTCTACAACTTTCTGATGATGACGCTGCGCGGTGCCGGCGACTCGCACACGCCATTCCTGTTCATGCTGATTTCGGTAGGACTGGATATTGGCCTGAACCCGCTTTTCATCTTCGGCATCGGGCCGTTTCCGAAGCTCGGCATCGCCGGTTCGGCCACCGCCACGCTGATCGCGCAGACCGTCGCACTGCTGGCGCTGCTGGCATGGTTGTACCGACGCAAGCATTTCCTCTGCCTGCATCGCGGCGAGCTGCATTACCTGAAACCGGATTTCGCCATCCTGCGCGCGCTGGTGCTCAAGGGCCTGCCGATGGGCATGCAGATGGTGGTGATCTCGACCTCGGCGCTGGTGATGATCAGCCTGGTCAACGCCTACGGCTCGCAGACCACCGCCGCCTACGGCGCCGCACTGCAGTTGTGGACTTACGTGCAGATGCCGGCGCTGGCGATCGGCTCGGCGGTATCGTCGATGGCGGCGCAGAACGTGGGCGCGCAGCGTTGGGACCGGGTCGGCCGGATCGCGGCCATCGGCCTGGGCTACAGCCTGCTGCTCGTCGGCACGCTGGTGGCGATCATCTACCTGTTCAACCACGGCGCGCTGGCGTTGTTCCTGCCGCGCGACGGCGAGGCGATCACCATCGCGCAGCACATCAACGCGATCGTGGTGTGGTCGTACCTGTTCTTCGGGCTGGGCTTCGTGCTGTTCGGCGTGATCCGTTCCACCGGCGCGGTGATGCCGCCGCTGGTGATCCTGGCCATCGCGCTGTGGTGCGTGCGCGTACCGTTCGCGTGGCTGCTGCACGGCCACTTCGGCGCCAATGCGGTGTGGTGGAGCTTCCCGCTGGGTTCGCTGACCATGTTGTTGCTGGCCGCCGTGTATTACCGCTGGGGCGGCTGGCGCAAGGCGCGACTGCTGGCGCATCCGCCGCGCACCGGCATGGCCAGCGCGCCGGTCGGCGCAGCAGCGCCAAGTGAAAGCTGAGCCACCCCTCCGACTCACGTTCCCTGCATTCCACTGTGGAGTTTCCTCACCCATGAACACGGCTCGTACCGTCCGCTTCCGGCAAATCGACGCCTTCACCTCGGTGCCGTTCAAGGGCAATCCGCTGGCGGTGGTGTTCGATGCCGACGATTTCGACACCGCGCAGATGCAGGCCATCGCGCGCTGGACCAACCTCTCCGAAACCGTGTTCCTGCTGCAGCCGGATCATCCGGACGCCGATTACCGCGTGCGCATCTTCACCACCGGCGGTGAACTGCCGTTTGCCGGTCATCCCACCCTGGGCAGCGCGTACGCCTTGCGCGACAGCGGCTATCAGCCGCGCCAGCCGGGCCGCATGGTGCAGCAATGCGGTGTCGGCCTGGTGGAACTGAGCGAGCGCGATGACGGCCACTGGGCCTTCGCCGCACCAACGGCGCGGATCACGCCACTGCCGACGGAGCACCATGCGGCGCTGACCCATGCGCTAGGCAGCACGGCGATCGATTTTGGTGCACCGCCCTGTGCCGTCGACAACGGCGCACCGTGGCTGGTGGTGCGCATGCACTCGGCCGCCGACTGTCTTGCCGTGCAGGCTGACGCCGCCGCGCTCGCCGCAGTCACGCATGCCGCTGGCACCCACGGCGTGGCGATCTACGCGCCGCATGGCGCGGAGGGTCCGACACATTTCGAAATGCGCTGCCTGATGAGCGGCGGCGATTTCGGCCTGGGCGAAGACCCCGTCACCGGCAGCGCCAACGCGGCGCTGGCGTGCTTGCTGGAGGCCCAGGGAAAGCGTCCCTCCGCCACCTACAGCGTGCGCCAGGGCACCGTGCTGGAACGCGACGGCCGCGTGGCGATCAGCCACGACGATGATGGTCGCATCTGGATCGGCGGCGATTGCGTCAGCGTGATCGAAGGCAGCTTTCGGCACCCCTGAAACAAACTTCAGGCACATGGCCGTCGGAAGGCCCCGTCGAACGGGGCCTTCCGACCGCTGTTTACCAACCCACCGTGATGGTCGCCACCGTGGGATTGGTACCGATCAGCGATGAGCTGAAACCGCTGACGTCGTCATACGGAAAACCGTAGGTGAGCTGATTGATGCTGTGCGTGTGCCAGAACGCGGAGTAGTAGTTGGTCGGGCCGCTGTTGTAGAAGTCCGCCGAGGTATTCCAATCGGCCGAATTTCCGGCGACATGGCGGTTCAGCGCCGCATCCAGCTGTGCCTGGATCTGCAGCTGCTTGGCCGTCGCCACCCCGGGCGCCGCATTGCTGGCATCGTTGAACACGCCGTTGCCCAGCAGCACTTCCTGCGTGCTCGGCATGTTGTTGACGTAGTACGTGCCCTGGCCGTCGGTGAACACGAACTGGTTGCCGACGACATGCCCGGTGAAGGTGCCCTGCGCATCGGTGAACACCAGCGACTGGCTGCGATACTGGTTCCACACCGACTGGATATAGCTGTCCAGATAATGCGCGTTGGCACCGCCGCTGCCGAAGCCGCCATGCGTGGGCGCCACGATGCGGTACGGCGCCTGCACCTGGGCCAGCGCCTGGAACGGTTGCGGCACTTGCGCCACGAATTCCTGGAACAGCGCGGCACGCGTTTCCGTTTCGCCGACGGTGTGGTCGTAACCGCTCGGGTCCTGCAGCCGCAGCCGCACCGGGAAACCGAACTGGTCGACGCGCGTGGTGTTGCCGTAGAAATTCGTGGCGTTGATGTTCACCTCCACGAAATCGTAGGTCACGTCGATGTTGGGATCGCTCGGGTTGTCGATGTTCGGACCGGTGTAACCATAGACCGGACTGCCCACCGCCTGGATGTACATCGGGCTGCCCACGCTCAGGTAGATCCGCGCCGACAGGATCTGCGGCACCGTGAACGATTTGCACTGCGAGAGCGGAATCGAATAGTTGACGTAGTTCTGGCCGTCCTTGGTCAATGCACCATCATCGCCGGGCTGCATCGGGATGAGGGCCCCGGCGCAGTTGACGTGCACGAAGGTGCCCGGATGAGCCGGATCCTGGCCGACCATGGTCCAGTAAACCTGGTTGTCCTGATAGGCGCCGTGGGTGCCGTTGATCAGGTTGAACGTGGTGCCCACCGACGGAAACACCGGGCTCGGCGAGGGTGAAGGCGTGGGCGAAGGAGTCGGCGTCGGCGCGGGTGCCGGTGCGGCGTAACTCAGTGTCTGTGTCGGCGTATTCACCGCCGAGCCATCGCTCTGGCCGATGGTGAACCAGTAGCTCACCACCTCGCCGCTGCTGAGGCCGGAAATCTGGTAGCTGTTGCTGGTGCCGCTGTTGTTCATGCGCACATTGAGCTGGCTTCCGCCCGCGAGGCTGTAATGCACGTCGGCCCAGGCACCGCCATTGGCGTAGAACTGCAAGAGGCCACCCGCCTGAGCGGTGGCGCCATAGGTTGCCGTGGGTGCGGGCGTTGGCGCAGGCGCGGGCGCGGGAGTTGGCGCGGGTGCTGGGGCGGGCGTCGGACTGGGTGCCGGCGAACCGCCGCAGGTGCCAGTGACCGTCCACGGCTGGCCGCTGCCAGCGCCGCCGTTATTCGTGGCCGGGTCGTTACCCTGCGTCCACCAGTTGGCCACGTAATTCACACCGTTCTCGCTGGCGGTGTTGCCGGCGGTGTACACCGATGAAGCATTCCAGGCGGCCGCACAGGTCGTTTGTGCGTGCACGGCCTGGATCGGCATGAGCGTCAGCGCGGTCGTGGATAGCGTGGCGCAGATCGCGGCACCCAACGAGCTCACTGCGAGCATCGGCCATTTCGTCGATCCAATCTTCTTATGCATGGGTTGTCTCCTCCACTTCGGGCGAAATCACAAGCAATGATGGATATCGACGATTGAGTGGCCACGCTCCGTGCAGCCATGTGGGGACAGTCGCCATGACGCTTCCTTGCCGAAACCGCTTGTCGTGGTGTGATCGCAAGCCGGACCGGGCAAGTCAGGGTTGCGCCAACGGAAAATCATCGTGCGTGACGCGCCGACCTTCGAGCCGATCCGGCCTTTCCCCCATGGCACGGTCGAATGGCTGCGAAGATCCTGCGGCAGCGCGAACAACTCTGAAAATACCAGCGCTGGCATTTTTGAAAATACAAGCGCTGGTATTTTTGAAATGAGAGCTGCGTCGCCGAATCGGCGTTTTCCCTGCCTCCATTGGCGGCCAGGAACGTGGGCGGCAGCGGATTCCGGCTGACGTGTCCCGTGGAACATTCGGAACTGCCAAACGATTACGCCGGCACAAGCCGGCGTGATGGCCTGCTTGCCCCGGTACGCGACCGGGACTGGCGGATCAACGGTTCGTGCGCAACGCCGCGGCTTCGCGCGCCAGCAGCTCGATGCCGGCCCAGTCGCCGGCCTTCAGCTTGTCCTTCGGGGTCAGCCATGAACCGCCGACGCAGGCCACGTTGGGCAGGGCGAGGAAATCCGGCGCGCTGCTCAGGCTGATGCCACCGGTAGGACAGAAACGGATCTGCGGCAACGGACTGGCCCAGGCGCCCAGCAGCTTGTGGCCGCCCACAGGCACCGCGGGGAAGAGCTTCAGATGGCGATAACCGCGTTCGAGCAGGCTCATCGCCTCGCCCGCGGTGGCCACGCCCGGCAACAGCGGCAGCTCGCCGGCATCGGCAGCGTCGAGCAGTTTCGGCGAGGCGCCGGGCGACACCGCGAAGCGCGCGCCGGCCGCACGCGCGGCTTCCAGTTGATAGCCGTCGAGCACGGTGCCGACACCCACCACCGCATCCTCGACCTCGGCGGCAATGGCGCGGATCGCATCCAGCGCCACCGGCGTGCGCAGCGTCACCTCGATGCTGCGGATACCGCCGGCGACCAACGCGCGCGCCATCGGCACGGCATGGGCCAGCTCATCGATGATCACCACCGGTACCACCGGAGCGAGCGCAAGGATCTCGGCGAGTTGCTGTTGCTTGGTTTCTTGTGGGGTCATGGGAAGGGCGGCTCGCAAAAAAAGTGGCAGAAAAGAAGTGAGTGGAGAGGAGTGAGAAGTGAGAGAAAACCGAGACGGACGCATTGGCCCTTCTCTCACTCCTCACTTCTCATTTCTCACTCCTGAAATCACGCGTCAGCCGCGTGATGGCGATCGTGCTTGCCGAAGATGGTGGCGCCGGTGTCGGCCGATCCGACCGCGTTGCGCAGGCAGGCGAACAGTTCGCGGCCCATGCCCACGTGGTGGCTGGAGAGGTCGGCATGGACCTGCTCGCGCGCGGCCCATTCGGCGGCGTCCACCTTCGCCTCCAGCGTGCCGTTGATGGCATCGAGGCGAATGATGTCGCCGTCGCGCAGCTTGCCCAGCGGACCGGCGTCGATCGCTTCGGGAGTGACATGGATGGCCGCCGGCACCTCGCCGGAAGCGCCGGACATGCGCCCATCGGTGACCAGCGCCACGCGGTGGCCACGCTCCTGCAGGATGCCCAGCGGCGGTGTGAGCTTGTGCAGCTCGGGCATGCCGATGGCCTTGGGGCCCTGGAAGCGCACCACGGCGACGAAGTCGCGATCCAGCTCGCCGCGGCTGAATGCAGCCTGCAATTCTTCCTGTTCGTGGAAGATCACTGCGGGCGCCTCGATCACCATGCGATCGGCCGGCATCGAGGACACCTTGATCACCGAGACGCCGAGATTGCCCTTGAGCACGCGCAGGCCGCCGTCGGGGCGGAACGGTTCCGTTGCCGGGCGCAACACGTCGAGGTTGGCGCTGGCGGTGACTTCATTCCAGACCAGCTTGCCGTCCCCGTCCAGCGTCGGCATGCAGCGGTAAGCGGCCATGCCCTCGCCCCACACGGTGCGCACGTCGCCATGCAGCAGGCCGGCGTCGAGCAGGGTGCCGATCAGGAACGGCATGCCGCCGGCGTGGTGGAAGTGGTTCACGTCGGCACTGCCATTCGGATACACGCGCGCCAGCAGCGGCACCACCGCCGAGAGCGCGTCGAAATCTTCCAGCGTGAGCACGATGCCACCGGCGCGCGCCATCGCCACCAGATGCATCAACTGGTTGGTCGAGCCACCGGTGGCGTGCAGGCCGATCACGCCGTTGACGATGGTGCGCTCGTCCACCATCCGGCCGACCGGGGTGAACTCGTTGCCCAGCGCGGTGATCGCCACGGCGCGGTACACCGCGGCACGGGTCAGCGCGTCGCGCAACGGCGTGTTGGGGCTGACGAAGCTGGCACCGGGCAGGTGCAGGCCCATGATCTCCATCAGCATCTGGTTGGAGTTGGCGGTGCCGTAGAAGGTGCAGGTGCCCGGCGCGTGGTAAGCACCCGCTTCCGCTTCCAGCAGATCTTCCCGCGTCGCCTTGCCCTCGGCGTAGCTCTGGCGCACCTTGGATTTCTTGTCGTTCGACAAGCCGCTGGGCATCGGCCCGGCCGGCACGAAGATGGTCGGCAGGTGACCGAAGCTCAGCGCGGCGGTGACCAGGCCCGGCACGATCTTGTCGCAGATGCCGAGCATCAGCGCCGCGTCGTAGGTGTCGTGCGACAGCGCCACCGCGGCGGCCATCGCGATCACTTCGCGCGAGAACAGCGACAGCTCCATGCCGGCGCGGCCCTGGGTGATGCCGTCGCACATCGCCGGCACGCCGCCGGCCACCTGCGCCACCGCGCCGACCAGCCGCGCGGCCTCGCGGATCTGCTGCGGATAGGGCTCGTAGGGCTGGTGCGCCGAGAGCATGTCGTTATAGGCGGTGACGATGCCCACGTTGGGCGTGACCTTGCCGCGCAACGCGCTCTTGTCGGCCTCGCTGCTGGCGGCGAAGGCGTGCGCCAGGTTGCTGCAGCCCAGTCGATGCCGGTAGACGCCCTTGCTGCATGCCTCGTCGATGCGCGCCAGATAGGCGCCACGACTGTGGCGGCTGCGCTCGACGATACGCTGGGTGACTTCGGCAACAACGGGATGCAGCGTGTTCATGGGTGACTCCTGGCCGCGCGAACGTCAACGCGGCCTGCAAGGGGATGTGAGATCGGGTGCCGTTTGCACGAAATGCGATAAGGGAACCACTCAACAACGGCTGGCGACCACTTATCAGATTCGTCATTCCGGCGCAGGCCGGAATCCAGGGACGGTACGGCTTGAACCGGCCTTGCCGCTACTGGATTCCGGTCTGCGCCGGAATGACGAACAAGAGCAATGAGCCGGCCGTTTTTCATGGCTTCTTCCACGGGCACCAGTAGATGTCCAACTGCGGCGCGGCACGCAGCACCGCCGCCATCGGCAGCGTGCTGCCGGGTTCGCGCGCGGCATCCAGCACGGCGCACTTGGCCTCGCCCTCGATGTGCACGAACAGCGTGCGGCTGTCGAGCAGGGCGGGCAGGGTGAAGGTGATGCGCGGCTCGCCGGCACCGGCGGCGCGCATCGGCAACACGCGTGCCGTGCCGTTCAAGTCCAGTACTTCGGCCAGACGATCACCACCGGGAAAGAACGAGGCGGTATGGCCATCGCCACCCATGCCGAGGACCACCACGTCGAACGTGGTCGGCAGCGTAGCGATCCGCGCGCGCAGCGCGGCAATCGCTGCTTCCGGCGTCGGCGCTTCCACATACAGCGGCACGAAGTTCGCGTCGGCCGCGGCATGGCGCAACAGCAGCGACTTCACCAGTCGCGCATTGGATCGTTCGCTGCTTTCCAGCACCCAGCGCTCGTCGACCAGGGTCACGCGCACCTTCGACCAGGCCAGTGCCTCGTGCGAAAGCCGCTCGAAGAAACGCGCCGGCGTGCTGCCGCCGGAGACCGCCAGCAGTGCCGCACCGCGTGCCGCGATGGCCGCGCGCAACCGCGCGGCGACCTGCGTGGCCAATGCTTCGGCCAGGGCATCCGCATTCGCGTAGCGGTGCAGCGCGTCGGGCATCAGTCGTTGTCCTCGTGCCAGGTGCGGCCATCGCGTTCGATCAGTGCCACGGCCGCGCTCGGGCCCCAGCTGCCGGCGGTGTACGGACGCGGCGGCTCGTTGCTGGCAGCCCATGCAGCCAGGATCGGACCGGCCCAGCGCCACGCCGCTTCCACTTCATCGCGACGCATGAACAAGGTGGGATTGCCGCGCACCACGTCGAGGATCAGGCGCTCGTACGCATCCGGCTGCTGCACGCCGAAAGCCTCGGCGAAGCTCATGTCCAGCGGCACGTGGCGCAGGCGCAGGCCGCCCGGGCCCGGGTCCTTGATGGTCAGCCACAGCTTCACGCCTTCGTCCGGCTGCAGCCGCAGCACCAGCTTGTTCTGCGCCAATGCGCCAACGCTGCCTTCGAAGATGGAATGCGGCACCGGCTTGAATGCGACCACGATTTCCGACACCCGCTCGGGCAGGCGCTTGCCGGTGCGCAAGTAGAACGGCACGCCAGCCCAGCGCCAATTGCCGATCTCGGCCTTCAAAGCCACGAAGGTCTCGGTGCTCGACTTGCCGCCGTCCAGTTCATCCAGATAGCCCGGCACGCTCTGACCTTCGGAAGCGCCGGCGCGATACTGCCCGCGCACGGTGAGCTGGGCGGCGTTGTCGCCATCGATCGGCTTCAGCGCGCGCAGCACCTTCAGCTTTTCGTCGCGCACCGCGTCGGGCGAGAGCGAGGCCGGCGGCTCCATCGCCACCATGCACAGCAGCTGCAGCATGTGGTTCTGCACCATGTCGCGCAGCGCGCCGGCACGGTCGTAGTAGCCGGCGCGGCGACCCAGGCCCAGCGTCTCGGCCACGGTGATCTGCACGTGGTCGATGTGGCTGGCGTTCCACAGCGGCTCGAACAGCGCGTTGCCGAAGCGCAGCGCCAGCAGGTTCTGCACCGTTTCCTTGCCGAGGTAATGGTCGATGCGATAGGTCTGCGACTCGGCGAACACGCGGCCGACGTCGTCGTTGATCTTGTTGGCGCTGGCCAGGTCGCGGCCGATCGGCTTTTCCAGCACCACGCGCGAGGCGCCCTGGTTGAGGCCGTATTTGCCCAGTCGCTCGCAGATGTCCACGAACAGCTCGGGCGAGGTGGACAGGTAGAACACGCGGATGTTGTCCGGCCGCTCGCCGACCAGGGCGGCGAAGCCATCCCAGCCCTCGTCCTTGCGCGCGTCCAGCGGGCGATAGCCGATCAGGGCCAGGAAATCGTCGCACTGCTGCGGCAGATCGGTGGCGGCCTTGCCCAGCGCATCGCGCACCATGCCGCGGTAACCGTCGTCGTCGAGCGGCTCGCGCGCCACGCCGATGATGCGGCTGGCGGGTCGGATCTGCCCGGCCACGTAGCGGTGGAACAGGGCCGGCAACAACTTGCGCACGGCCAGATCGCCGGTGCCGCCGAAGATCACCAGGTCGAACGGATCGACCGGCAGGGAGGCTGGGGTCACAACGCACCTCGAACGCGCTAGGGGCAGGCAGCAGGAGGCCACTTGCCGTGGACGGGCACTGATCGTACCAATGAAATACCAGACGATACCAGTCCTTTGTGTAAGCGATCTTATGACGATCGGTCCATTCGAGACCACCGCGCATGGCGCACTGCGGATTGTTCCAGTGGTGTTTCATTGGTATGGTACGCGCAGCCTGTCTGGGGTTACGGGCCTGCACCTGACGGTATCGCTTTGCTGGCCATCAGGGCGGCCACGGCTTCCACGCGGCCAGTCGCTCCCGCCCACCGCATCCTCATTCGACCCGTTGCAGAAAAGGCGGAAACCTTGGACAAACCCTTCCAATCCATGCAAAACGCCCTCGCCGACGAATACCGCCGCCTGTGCAGCGATGCCGCCGCCCATCAGCCGCTGGCCTACCTGCGGCTGCGCCGGGCGATCCGCAACGTGATCGAACAGCGCGCCATCGAACCGGGCCAGACCCTGCCGAGCGAGCGCGACCTGGCGCAATTGCTGACGCTGTCGCGCGTCACCGTGCGCAAGGCCATCGCCGGACTGGTGGAAGAAGGCGTGCTGACCCAGCGCCACGGCGCCGGCACCTTCGTGGCCGAACGCATCATCAAGCCGATGTCGCGGCTGACCAGCTTCACCGAGGATCTGCGCGCGCGGGGCCTCAATCCGCGTTCGGAATTCTTCGAGCGCGACGTGGGCGAGGTGACCCCGGAAGAATCGATGGCGCTGAATCTGTCGCCCGGCGTGCAGGTGATCCGCCTGCACCGCGTGCGCTACGCCGGCGACGAGCCGCTGGCGATCGAGCGCACCGTCGTCCCCGCCAGCGTGTTGCCCGACCCGATGCTGGTGCACGACTCGCTGTACGAAGCCCTGGAAGCCCGCGGCTGCCGCCCACGCCGCGCCTTGCAACGCCTGCGCGCGGTGCTGCTGAACGCCCGCCACGCCCGCCTGCTGCACGTACCCACCGGCAGCGCCGGCCTCAATATCGAACGCCGCGCCTTTCTCGACGACGGCCGCGTGGTCGAATTCACCACGTCCTGGTACCGCGGCGACATCTACGATTTCGTGGCGGAATTGCAGACCGACTGAGCCTTGGAACGAATGGCACTTATTTAAGGCCAGCCGATTCCCATAACCGTCGTAGCCCACGCAGCGGGCGAAGTCGAAGCGCTGCCGCGTCTGGACAGTCCATCGACGTGGCGGGAGCCGAAGGGTTAAAGCTCGCTCGCATGGTCAGGTTGGCAAGTATCCAAGCGCCGGTTATGCGGCCCTGACCTCGGTCAACAGATCAGGATGACGATCCAGCACCCTGAGTAGCTTCACCAGTGCCAAGGGTGGCTTGGTTTTGCCGTTCTCGTATCGCGAAAACGCATTGACACCGCCCCCGAAGATTTCGGCAGCCTCGCGTTGATCGAGTGCCAACTTCTTTCGGACACTGGCAATGAAGCCAGGATCAACGATCGAGGCGTTCACCTGCTTGTTGAAATCCAGCATCGCCGTACTGGTGCGCGTCGACTCGGCTGCATCGAGGATCATTTCCCCACAGCTCGGACAAAAGTCACCGGTGACGTCAGGAATGAGGGTCGACTCGCCCTTGTAGGTGTAGGGCATGTCGCGGGTGTCATGCACCAATTCCGCGGCTGCGCAGGAAGGACACTTCATGATCAAAGCTCCTTGAAGGACACGATGAGCACATCATCCATGACCGTCAGTTTCAGGTAGACCTCGCCAGCGGATGTATTGGGTCGATACACGTCTTGCCACACCCGATGATCCGCATGCGTGGTCATGCTCTTGTAGAAATCGGACGGGGTCAGTGACGCGACCACGTCGATGATTCCGGCAAAGTCGAAACCCAAGGCGGCACCGCCCGTCAAGGCCGAGAACGTGGAGCGCACCTTCCCGGCGGCAAGCAGAGTCTTTACGATGGACAGCTTGCAGTGAGGCGTCCCTTTCTCCATGCCCGAAGACTAACCCACTAGGTTAATTTTAGCAAGTAGGTTAATACATGTCCCGACGCTCAACCGAGGCTGGGTGTCACCGCGCCCAAGGAAATTCGCGCCAGACCCCATGCCATCACATACCATTCCGCCCGATTCCGCTCTCCAACACCTACTGGCCGAAGCAGGGAAAGCACTGAGCCAAGGCCAGCCCGAACGTGCCCGACAGGCGCTGCGACAGGTGCTTGCCCAGGCTCCCGATCAGGTCAATGCGCAAATCCTCTACGGCGTCGCTTGCCTCATGCATGGCGACTTCGCCGAAGCCGTCAGCTTCCTGCAAAAGGCCGCCCGGCAACATCCGGAGGACGCCACCGTCCAGATGTACCTGGGCAGCGCCCTGCACGACGCGGGATCATCGGACGAAGCCCTGACCCATCTGCGCCGCGCTTGCGAACTGGCGCCGCGCCAGGCCACGCCCTGGTACAACCTTGGCAAGGCACTGAAGCAGAATGGACAGTTGCCGGAAGCCGACCAGGCCTATCGCCACGCGCTGGCACTGGACGAAAAGCATGTGCTGGCCCGCATCGGCGTGGCCGACATCGCCACCATGCAGGGCGACATCCCGCGCGCCGTGACCGAGTACCGGCACGTGCTGCGCCAGCAACCCGAACGCGCCGAAGCGTGGCACGGGCTGGCCAATCTCAAGACCGAGTCGCTGGGACCGGCCGATATCGACCTGATCCGTGGCGCCCTGCGTCAACCCAACCTGCCCTCCGATACGCAGGTGCTGCTCGGCTTCAGCCTGTTCCGCGCACTGGAAGACCAACACGATTACGCCGGCGCTTTCGAAGCACTGCGCCAGGCCAACGCGGACAAACGGCGCCAGGTGGCATGGGACGCCGCCGCCGAGCGCGCGCAGATCGATCGCATCATGGAAGCCTTCAGCGCTTCACTGCCGGCATCGATGGATCCCACACTGGGCCATGAAGTCATTTTCATCGCCAGCATGCCGCGCTCGGGTTCCACGCTGATCGAGCACATCCTCGCGACACACCACGACGTCGAAGGTGCCAACGAGATTCCCGATCTGCCCCTGGTCATCGAAGACGAATCGCGCCGCCGCGGCCAACCCTTCCCGCAATGGGTCACCACCGCCACACCCGATGACTGGCACCGGCTAGGCCAGGACTACCTCGCGCGCACGGCACGTTGGCGCGAGCAACGCCCGCGCTTCACCGACAAGAACGTCGCCAATTGGCCGCTGCTGGGTGCGGCGCGCCTGATGCTGCCCGGCGCAAAAATCATCCATTGCCACCGCGATCCGGTGGAAACCTGCTTCTCCTGCTACCGCCACCTGTTCCGGCACGGCGTGCATTACAGCTACGACCTCGACGAGATGGCCGAGTACTACCGCGAGTACGAGCGCCTGAGTGCGTTCTGGCTGATGCGCTACCCGCAACACGTGCTCGATTTTCCCTACGAAGCGTTGGTGCAGGAACCGGAAACACAGATCCGCCGCCTGCTCGCCTTCTGCGACCTGTCCTTCGATCCCGCCTGCCTGACGCCTCATCGAACCAAGCGCGAAGTGCTCAGTACCGCAAGCGCGGCGCAGGTGCGCGAACCCATCCGCACCGATACGGCGCACAGCGCACCGTATCTGGAGTGGCTGCAGCCTCTTCGCGAGAAACTGGCACACTGAAACGAACAAGGCCGCCGGTTGCCCGGCGGCCTTGCTTATGTCGCTTGTTGCTTCCGTCTCCTTCGCCAGACGGCATCGAATGCGATGCCGTCTGGCCGTGGGAGCCGGCTTCTTACCAGTCGTACTTGACGCTGAACTCGGCGTAACGCGGCGGCTCCACCGCATAGCCGGCCACTCCACCATACGGCAGTTTGTAGCTGGCATCAGGCGCGCCCAGATAATCGTGGGTAACGACGTAAGCCGTGTCCTTCTGTTCGTTGAACACGTTGTGGACCTGTACCTGGAGGGTCAGATGCTTGCCGGCCCACTCCGGAATATAGCTGACCGACAGGTCGAGCTGATGGGTCCATGGCGTGTGACCCGCCTTACCCGGAGGCGACGGCATGCCGCCGCACCAGTGATAGGCTTCGCCGTAACCGTTGCCCGGATCACCCATCCCGGCGGCTTGCTGCGCCGAGGTTCCCCAGGAACCCAGGCAGGTGATCGGCGCACCCGACTGGATGATATACAGCCCACTGACCAACCACTCGGGAGTAATCGCGTAGGTGCCATAGGCCTTCAGCGTGTGCCGATGCGAATTGGGCAGTTCGCCGTTGGAGTACTGCATGATTTCGGGGAAGTCCCAAGCCTCGCTGATCGAGCCGGACTGGCCACCACCCGCAGCGGCTGAGGCGTTGCTGGTCTGGCCGAGCGGCGAGTAGGTCGGGCCTTCCGTGGTGCCAAAGCTCTTGGCAAACACATAGTCGATCTTGCCCATCCACTTGCCGTCCCACGGATGTTCCAGCGACTCTTCCAAGCTGTAGTACTTGCGGAACGCCTTCGGATAGCCCACGACATATCCCGCAGCACTCGCGGTGTGGGGGTTCCACGTGTAAGTGCTGTAGGTACCGGCGTTCGTCAGATAGCGCATGGTGTTGCTGCGCCCCGGATTGACCAGGATGTCGTACTGGAACGCACTCAGATTGGCGTCGGCAGGCGGAGCGGGCACAGTCCCGACGTCATCAATGACGTTGTTCATCTTCGAATAGGTGGCCTGCGACGTCCACACCAGCGACTGGCCGAACGCGTGGAACGCCTTCTGGAAGCCCAGCACGTACTCGTCCTGGTACATCGCCTTCAGGTCCGTGGCGGCAATCGTATGCGCGTCCTTCGGCGTACCATACTCGCCGTCAGGCGAGTATGGTACCGAGGTCGTCGGAACCCGGGTCAGACCCTGCGGAATGCCGTTCGCATCGATGGACGAATAGGTGTAGTACTCGTTGATGTACCTGTTCGCACCGGCCATCCGCACACCCAGGCCTGTCGGCAACGCCAGATAGTAACGTCCCACGTTGCCGTACAGTTTGGCGCTGCTGTCACCGAAGATGTCCCAGCTGAAGCCCAGGCGCGGCTGCCACTGTGGCTTGGTTTCACGGATGTAAGCATGGCCGCCGGCGTTGTAGTTGGTGAACTGGTCGTTGCGCAGGCCGAGGTTCAACAGCAGGTTGGGCGTAATTTGCCAGTTGTCCTCGATATACTGCGCCTTCTGTTCCACCGTGAACGAGGATACGGCGCCGTACTGACGCTTCTCGACGAAGTATCCGGACTTGCCATTGGGATAGAGCGCTGGATTGGCGACGCACTGGCCCGCAGTGTTGCAGGTCAGGTTTGGTGCCGTGTTACCCGCCCCTTGCCGTTCGTAAACCCAGTAATACCCCGGACCGTAGCTGACGCTGCCATCGCTGATGTCCGTGCTGCGCATGTTGTCGATGCCGAACTTCACGTCGTGGTTGCCCAGCTTCCAGTCCAAGTCCATGCGGAAGTTGTTCTCGCTGGACTTGTGGCCCGGGGACGGGCCCGTTCTGGAGTTGTTGTTTTGGTTGCCGTAACCCGGAACGGCCGGGTTCTGCTTTGAGATGCCAGCCAGGCCCGCTAGTGTCGGGTCGAAGCCCGCATAGGGCAGCGTCTGGCTGGCATACGTGCTCTTCATCTTGCCGGCCAACACACTCAACGTGAGGTTGTCGGTGATGTACGAGGTGTACTTCAGGATGCCGACGTTGAACTTGCTCGAGTACAGTGGGTTGTTAATGTTGTTGAAGCTGCCCACAGCATGCGTGCTGTAGTCGTAGTTGTAGGCGTTGTTCGAGAGGTCTTCGAGCTTGCTCGAGGCGTAGGTGCCTTCAAGAATATTGTTGTCGTTGATGTTCCAGTCCAGCTTGCCGTAGAACTTGGGCGAGCTGGTGCTGTGCGAGTTGTAGTACGGCGAATTGACCGAGCCGGTGGTCTTGCGACTGTCGTGCTGGGCCTCGGCCGTGAGGTAGAAGAACAGCTTGTCCTTGATCAGCGGGCCCGAAATATAAGCGTCGTAGATCTGGCTCCAGTCCTCGTTCTTCTGGCGATTGACGAACATGTCCCCGACTCGTTGCCCCGGGTTCGTCGATTCCGGGTTCGCGTAATGGATGTTGTCGTAGGTGCCCTGCGCCCAAGTCGGCCTCCAAGTGACGTAGGCGCCGGCATGGAACTCGTTGCCGCCGCGGTGGCCAATCTGGCTGATCACGCCGCCGGTGGAGCGGCCGTATTCGGCGCCGTAGCCGGAGGTGATGGTCTGCTGCTCGGCGATGGCGAAGTACGGCAGGGCGATGCCGCCCGCATTGCCGACCGGGTCCGTGGTATTGAAGCCGTTGATGTAGTAGGCGTTTTCAACCGTCGAGTCACCACCAAAGGAGATCAGCGGCGTGCCGGCCGGACCGGTACCGAGGCTGGCATTGCCACCGGAGGTACCGGGCGCCAGCAGGGCGATGGACTCGGCGTTGCGTGCCAATGGCAGCTGCTTCAGCTGCTGGGCGGTGATCACCGAGGTCTGACGGGTAGAGGACACGTCGATCGCGGGCAACGCGTTGGCCGTCACCGTGACAGCGCCAAGGTTCTCTACGTTTTTGCCACCGGCGGCAGCGGCAAACACGACCGGCGCGCCACCAGCCACACTCACCAGCACATGGTTGTGTGTAGAAACTACGTTGCCGTTCTGCATCAGCGATACGGTGTACTCGCCCACCGGCAACTGGCTGGCGGAATAATGGCCATCACTACCGACCGACACTTCGCGGGTCAGGCCAGTCTGGTTGCTGACAACCCGAACCGTCTCGCCCGCAGCCACCGGCGCGGTACCGAAGACTGAACCGGTGGTGGCCTGGCCATAGGCCACGCCGGTAAGGCCGAGGCTCAAGGCCAAGGCAGCGGTCAGGGCGTTGCGGCGGTACTGGTTTCCCCGCACATAGCGCTTGTTCATGTGTTTCTCCCCATCTAAAGACAACCCAAATCCGGGCAATGGACACTGCCTTGTCAGTCGCTACGCGCGACTGCTGCAGCAATTGATTCAGGGGCATCGGTCTGGCGCGGCGATCCTTGGCTTTCGAACAGTCTCGCAATCACTGTGACCCTCATGCACAGCATCACGAACAATGTAATCAAAACCGCCCAGACAAACCCTCCGACTGGGCCAGAGCTTAATTTGAACAATTATGACTGTCAACACTTTCTTAGCGTTTTTACAAGGGCGCTTTTATATTCGGTAAAGGGGTAATTTCTTGCATATTCGAAATATATTGACGCATACCATCCCCGGATAATCACTGCCGCTCATCAAGCCAGCAAAAAGCACATGTTCCAAAGGCAGATGTCGCTCAGGGCCTCAATCGCCTGTCGCCTGATATGTGTGTAATTTTCAGTGACTTAGGAGGCGAGTCAAAGCAACAACGAAGAGGGTTCGTGGGGTGCGCCCGAGGAGCACGCCAGCAATGCATGAAGACGTTATTTATTGCGGTTAAAGTAAGTGTTCTTGCGAAACCCAAGCGAATCATCAGCAAACCGGGTGCCTCGTCAGGCGAACCACGTTGCATCACGGAGAAAAACGCCTTTCCACTAATTCGCGTAGTAATATTTTGCGGAAATCTACCGCATACTTCTTTTAATGTTCTTTAGTTGGTCTCGCCAGCCGGCCCACGAGCATTTCGCTGCTGCATTACGGCCATGGCATCTTCTTCCGTGACAAGGCTCTTTACCTGATGTCCGGCCACCCGGCGGAACCATGAAACGTGCAGGACTGCCATTCCATCTCAAGCCGCCTCGTTTGCCCCCACCCACCCCCAACCGCTAAAGTTCGCCCGTTTCGGGTGTCCTGCGGGCCTTCGCCCACGGGATGAAACGGGAAGCCGGTGCGTTGCGCGCGAAGCGCAGCAAGGCCGGCGCTGCCCCCGCAACGGTAAGCGAGAGAACATCGGACGGCGGATAGCCACTGTGCTGCGGCACGGGAAGGCGTCGTCCGATGGCATGTGCCATGGCCCATGCGGCTCGCAAGCCCGGAGACCGGCCCGAATCGAACGTTTCTGGTGACTCGCGGTGGGCGAGGCTGGATCGCGTGCCGTGGCGATTGCCGCTGCATGCCGTTCCGCCTTCTTTCGCATGTCACCAGCCCAGGCAACCTGTGCTGCGCGGGGACGCGTGGCGGGACACGACATGATGATGAAGAACACCCTGCTGGCCACCGCTTTGCTCGCCGGTCTGGCGATGGCGGCCACGGCTGCCGCCGACCAGGCGGATGCCACCCTCGAACCGGTGATCGTCACCGCCACGCGCACCGCGATCACCGCCGACGAAGCCTTGTCCTCGGTCAGCGTGATCACCCACGACGACATCGTGCGGCTGCAACCGGTTTCGCTGGTGGACCTGCTGCGCGGCCTGCCCGGCGTCACCATCACCCAGTCCGGCGGTATCGGCGAGCAGACCTCGCTGTTCCTGCGCGGCACCAATTCCACGCATACGCTGGTGCTGCTCGACGGCATCCGCATCGGCTCGGTCACCGCCGGCCTCGCCGCGCTCGAGCAGATCCCGGTGGATCAGATCGAGCGCATCGAGATCGTGCGCGGACCGCGTTCCAGCTTGTACGGTGCCGATGCGATCGGCGGCGTGATCCAGATCTTCACCAAACACGGCCAGCGCAATGGCGGCATCACCCCGTCGCTGAGCATCACTGCCGGCAGCCACGGCCTGGCCGGTGGGCAGTTCGGCGTGTCCGGCGGCGATTCGCACGCCTGGTACAACCTGAACCTGGGCGGCGAATACACCAGCGGCTTCCCGGCCTGCAGGATGGGTGCGGCCGAGGTCGGCGCCGGCTGCTTTGCCGACGATCCGCGCAACGGCGCCTACCGCAACTGGAATGGCCTGCTCGATGCCGGCTATCGCTGGGACAACGGCACCGAGCTGGCCGTGACCGGCCTGCGCAGCAAGAGTTACGTGGAATACGGCGGCAGCCCGTACGGTGGCAACCGCGCACTGGAGGAACAGCGCGTGGCCGGTGCCCGCTTGTCGTTCGCGCCGCTGGACCCGTGGAAGGTCACGTTGAGCGCCGGACAGAGCCGCGACCTGTCGTCGACCGCCTACCAGGGCACCTATTACGGCATGTACTACCCCACCACGGCCACCGGCTACACCCGCTCGCGCCGCAACCAGGCGTCGTGGCAGAACGACTTCAGCCTCGGCTCGAACCAGTTGCTCAGCGCCGGCGTGGACTACCGCCAGGAACATATCGCCAGCAGCACCGGCTACTTGGCCAGCACCGTCAGCGATACCGGTGTGTTCGCGCAGTACCAGGGTACATTCGGTCGCAATGAAGTGCAGCTCTCGGCGCGCCACGACCACAACGGCCAGTTCGGCAACCACGACACCGGCGCCGTGGCCTGGGGCTACCGCTTCGACCATGGCCTGCGCCTGACCGCCAGCTACGGCAGCGCCTTCCACGCACCGACCTTCAACGACCTGTACTACCCGCCCTACTACGGCGTGGCTTCGGCCAACCCGAACCTCAAGCCGGAAACCTCGCGCAGCGCCGAACTTGGCCTGTCGCAGCAGGGCGAGGGCTGGAACTGGGCGCTGAACGCCTATCAGACGCGCATCCATGACCTGATCACGCTGAACGACGTCTATTACCCGGAGAACATCAGCCAGGCGCGCATCCGCGGGCTGGAAGCGCAGGCCGGTGCCACCCTGGCCGGCTGGCGCGTGCAGGGCTACCTGACCCTGCTGCAGCCAAAGAACGACGGCGGCGCCAGCGATCCGAACGACGGCAAGCTGCTGGCACGCCGGCCGGAGCGTACCGTGCGCGTGGACCTGGATCGCCACTTTGGCGCATTCGGCGTGGGCGCCACGTTCTACGCCGCCGGCAAGCGTTTTGACGACGCGGCCAACCGGCACCACCTGGGCGGCTACGCCACCACCGACCTGCGCGCCAGCTATGCGTTCGCACGCGACTGGTCGGTGTCGGCACGACTGGCCAATGTGTTCGATCGCAAGTACGAAACCGTGTGGTACTTCAACCAGCCCGGCCGCACCTGGTTCCTTACCTTGCGCTACAGCCCGGCGGCGCACTGAGGTCGATCCGGTTTCCCCGCGTACCGGGGAACCGGAAGCGCGCCCATCCTCCGAACCATCGGGAGTGATGAGTGTCGATCCTCAGCCAGCTTTTCCCCTTCTCCCTTTGGGAGAAGGTGCCCCGAAGGGGCGGATGAGGGTTCGGGCACAGCGAAGTGCCCGGCACGATTCAGGCCTGCATGCTGCGCTTCGCCAGAACCCTCTCCCCAACCCCTCTTCCTCGCTCCTCAAAGCAGGGCCATCCATGGCCCTTCACCGCGTCCGAGGGAAGAGGGGCTTCAGACAGCTGAGTTTCGACGCCAATCACCTTCCGCAAGACGCCTGTGCATCGCTCCGCCAAGAGCGGTGCGCAAGCGCTCATCCTGTCACGTCCGAAGCGGCCAAAACCCGCGCCGCCGCGCCCATGCCTTTCGGCACGGACCGACTTCAGGCACATTCATGCGTCCAGCCATGAAGGCATAAAGGCAGCATGACCCCGTTTCCCTGCCACGACGCACCTGCCGCCGCGCGCCATTTGCACGCGACGCTTCACACGGATGTACGCTGCGCCGACCGCGCGGGAGGTCATCCGTGAACCTGTTTGCACCGATGATCCGCCGTCCGGCGGGCACCTCGTTGCTGGCGATCGGGCTGGCCATTGCCGGCTTTTGTGCCTACCTGCTGCTGGGTGTGGCGGCATTCCCGTCGATCGAATTCCCGTTCATCGCGGTGTCCGCGCAACTGCCCGGCGCCAATGCGCAGACCATGGCCACCACGGTGATGGCGCCGCTGGAGCGCCACCTCGGACGCATCCCCGGCGTCTCGCAGATGAATGGCTCCGCGACGGACGGTGCGGTGCAGATCGGCCTGCAGTTCGACTTCAGCCACAGCACCGACAAGGCCGCGCGCGACGTGCAGGCTGCGATCAACGCAGCGCTTGCCGACTTGCCGCAGCTGCCCACGCCCCCGGTTTATTTCAAGGCCAACAGCTCGAACATCCCGGTGCTGCTGGTTGCCATCACCTCGCCCAGCCTGCCGCCGGACAAGCTGTACGACCTGACTGATACCTTGCTGAAACCGGCCGTGTCGCAGATTCCCGGCGTGGCCCAGGTGCAGTTGGGCGGCAGCACGCCGCATGCCGTGCGCATCGCGCTGAATACCGGCGCGCTGACCAGCGCCGGCATCACCGCGAACGATGTCGCCAACGCCTTGCGCGCGGCGAATGTCACTTCGCCACAAGGCACGCTCAGCAATGGCTTCACCCGCATGACGGTGACCGCCAACGACTCGCTGCACAGCCCGCAGGATTTCGCCAGCCTGATCATCGCCAGCCACAATGGGGTGCCGGTGCGGCTGTCCGACGTGGCCACGATCAGCAGCGGTCAGCAGGACAAGTACGCCGCGGCGTGGTTCAACGGCCAGCGCTCGGTGATGATGCGCATCACCAAGCGCCCGGAGGCCAATGCGGTCGCGGTGGTGAAGGCCATCCGCTCGCGCCTGCCCGAGCTGCGCAACCTGATGCCGGCCGACGTGACGATGGTGCCGATCTTCGACCTCACGCCGACCACCGAGTCGGCGCTGCACGAGGTGGAAGTGGCGCTGCTGATGAGCATCGTGATGGTGGCGCTGGTGATGCTGGTGTTCCTTCGTCGCACCCGTCCCACCATCATCGCCATGTTCAGCGTGCCGCTGTCGCTGGCCGGCGCGCTGGTGGTGATGTGGGTGATGGGTTTCACGCTGAACATCTTCTCGCTGGTGGCGCTGGTGCTGTGCGTGGGTTTCGTGGTGGACGATGCAATCGTGGTGATCGAGAACATCGTGCGCCACATCGAGAAAGGCATGAAACCGCTGCCTGCCGCGTTGACCGGCGTACGCGAGATCGGCTTCACGGTGATCTCGATCACGCTGTCGCTGATCGCGGTATTCGGGCCGATGGTGTTCGGCGACAACATGTTCACCAAACTGATGCGCGAGTTCGCGGTGACGCTGATCGCCACCATCGTGATCTCCGCAGTGGTGTCGCTGACGCTGACCCCGGCGCTGTGCGGCCGCTGGCTGACTGCAGAGCACGATGTGGTCCCCTCGCCCGGACGACTGGAGCGTCTGGCCGAACGCTTTGACGGCTGGATGCTGCGCACCTACGAGCGGGGACTGGACTGGGCGATGCACCATCGCAGGATGATGCGCTGGCAGCCGATCATCCTGCTGGTGCTGACCATCGTGCTGGCCGTGGCGGTGGCCAAAACCGCCGGCGGCGGACTGATGCCGAAGGAGGACACCGGGCTGCTGCGCACCCGCATTACCGCGGACGCCAACATCTCGCCCGAAGCGATGGCCAAGCGCACCCAGGAGGTCGCAGCCAAGCTGCTGGCCGATCCCGCGGTCAGCGACGTCTCCGCCTTCCTCGGCAGCAACAACGGCGGCGCGGTGGGCAACGAGTCGAGCATGTTCGTCGACCTCAAGCCGATCGGGAAGCACAAGGGCGATCGACAGGATTCTGCCCAGCAGGTGGTGGATCGCCTGACCAAATACTTCAAGCAGATTCCCGATATCAACGTGTCGGTGAGCGCGGTGCAGTTCATCAGCGGCGGCGGTGGCGGCGGTAGTGGCATCGGCCAGTACTCGTTCGAACTGCAGAGCACCAGCGGTGCGTCACTGCAGGACCCCACGCTGAAGCTCGCGCGGATCATGCGCAACATGAAGCAGTTCCGCGATGTCACCACCAGCTTCGACAGCATCGGCATGCAGCAGATGCTGCAGGTGGATCGCAACGCCGCCTCGCGCCTGCACGTAAGCATGGCCCTGGTCGACGACGCATTGGCCAACGCCTTCGGCCAGCGCGTCGTCTCGACGATCTATTCCGACATCAACCAGTATCGCGTGGTGCTCACCGCCGACAATGCCGAGTCACTGAACCCGGGCACGCTGCTGAATACCTACGTGCGCAACAGCCAGGGACAGATGATCCCGCTTTCCGCGCTGGCGAAGATCCAGCCGCATATCGCGCCAGTGGAAATCGATCACACCAACCAGATCGAGTCGTCCTCGATCAACTACAACCTGGCCAAGGGCGTGACCCAGGGCGACGGCCTGAAACTGGTCGACCAGGCCATCTACGCGGCCAACCTGCCCGCCGGCATCCAGAAAAAATACACCGGCAACAACAAGGACTTGATGGATGCGCTGAGCAATTCGCTGATCACCCTGCTCGCGGTGATCCTGACCATGTACGTGGTGCTCGGCATCCTCTACGAAAGCCTGATCCATCCGCTGACCATCATTTCCACCCTGCCGGCGGCAGGCATGGGCGCCTTCCTCGCCATGCTGGTCACGCACACCCAGCTCACCCTGATGTCGGTGATCGCGGTGTTGATGCTGATCGGCATCGTGAAGAAGAACGCGATCCTGATGGTCGACTTCGCGCTGGTGGCCGAACGCGAACACGGCCGCTCCGCACCGGAGGCGATCCGCGAGGCGGCGTTGGTGCGCTTCCGCCCGATCACCATGACCACCCTGGTGGCGATGGGCGCGGCGCTGCCGCTGGCGGTCGGCTTTGGCCAGGGTTCCGAAATGCGCCAGCCACTGGGCATCGCCATCCTCGGCGGCCTGTTCGTGTCGCAATTGCTCACCCTGCTCTCAACGCCGGCGATCTACCTGTGGCAGCACGACCGGCGCGAGCGCAAGGCGAAGCGGCGGCAACTGCGCGAGGAAATCCGGCGGCAGCGCGAGCTGACGAAGAAGATGCCGGCGCTGCCGCGATAGCAGCCTTGATCGCCGGGCATGCGTTTCCCGATGGCCCGGGATGCCGCCATACCGGTGCGTCACCAACCGGGTACTCCCTGAACAACGACGGGCGCCCAAGGCGCCCGTCGCAGCTGGTTCAAGCGGTGGTCGACGCCGTTACAGCGCGTAGTACATCTGGAACTCCAGCGGATGCGTGCTGGCGCGGTAGCGGGTGACTTCCTGCATCTTCACGCCGATGTAGGCGTCGATGAAGTCGTCGGTGAACACGTCGCCGGCCTTGAGGAAGTCGCGGTCCTTGTCCAGCGCTTCCAGTGCGGCGTCGAGGCTGGCGCAGACCTGCGGAATGTTCTTCTCTTCTTCCGGCGGCAAGTCGTACAGATCCTTGTCGGCCGGCGCACCCGGGTCGATCTTGTTCAGGATACCGTCCAGGCCGGCCATCATCAGCGCGGTAAAGGTGAGGTAGCCGGACTGCATCGGATCGGGGAAGCGCACCTCGATGCGGCGGCCCTTCGGGCTGGCCACGTACGGGATGCGGCAGCTCGCCGAGCGGTTGCGCGCGGAGTAGGCCAGCATCACCGGCGCTTCGAAGCCCGGCACCAGGCGCTTGTAGCTGTTGGTGGTGGAGTTGGCGAAGGCGTTGATCGCCTTGGCGTGCTTGAAGATGCCGCCGATGTACCACAGCGCGGTCTGGCTGAGGCCGCCGTACAGATCGCCGGCAAACAGATTCTCGCCGTTCTTGGCCAGCGACTGGTGCACGTGCATGCCGCTGCCGTTGTCGCCGACGATCGGCTTGGGCATGAAGGTGACGGTCTTGCCGTTCTGGTGCGCCACGTTCTTGATGACGTACTTCATCGTCATCAGCTCGTCGGCCTTCTGCACCAGGGTGTTGAACTTGACGCCGATCTCGCACTGGCCGGCGTTGGCCACTTCGTGGTGGTGCACTTCCACGGTCTGGCCCAGCGATTCCAGCACCTTGCACATGTCGGCGCGCAGGTCGCCCAGCACGTCCACCGGCGACACCGGAAAGTAACCGCCCTTCACCGCCGGGCGATGGCCCATGTTGCCGCCTTCATACTTGAAGCGCGTGCTCCACGAGGCCTCTTCCGATTCGATCTCGTAGAACACGCGGCCCATGTCGTTCTGCCAGCGGATCGAGTCGAAGATGAAGAACTCGGGCTCCGGACCGAAGAAGGCGGTGTCGGCGATGCCGGTGGACTTGAGGTAGGCCTCGCCACGCTTGGCGATCGAGCGCGGGTCGCGGCCGTAGGCCTGCAGGGTGCTCGGCTCCAGCACGTCGCAATGCAGCACCAGCTGGGTGTGTGCGCTGAACGGGTCGAGATAGGCGGTGGACGGATCGGGCATCAGGATCATGTCCGACTCGTTGATACCCTTCCAGCCGGTGATCGACGAGCCGTCGAACATCTTGCCGTCCTCGAAGGTCGACTCGTCGATGCTGTGTGCCGGGAACGTCACGTGGTGGTGCTTGCCGAGCATGTCGGCAAAACGGAAGTCGACGAACTCGACCTCGTGTTCCTGGATCTGGTCGAGTACTTGCTGGGCAGTCATGCGGAAACCTCGGCTGGGTGGACGTGCAGTATGGAACAAGACAGAGCAAAGGCTGTGCCAGACGTGAAAAGTCCGCCGGAACAGGCCATTGCGCACCTGGGCCGGCTCAAATTAAGCCAACATGGTGCAATTTGCCACCCACATTGCACCATGTTGAACATTTTGCACCCGCGCGACCCGGCTCAGAAAGCCTTGGCCAGGCTCAGCACCCACGTGCCACGCCCCAGGTAGCGACCCGCGATATTGCTGTAGACCTGACGGCGGGCGTTGGTGCCGTACCAGCCCAACGTCAGCGTGCAGCCGTGGGCAAACGTGCGCGCCACGTCCAGCTTCCAGTCGGAATAGGACGCGGCCCCGTCATGCGCCACGTCCTGGTGCCCCACATGCGCATCGAATTGCCAACCCGGTGCGAATGGCTGGCTCCAGGTCAGATCCACATAACCACTGTGCGCGCTGTCGGCGATGCCGAACAGGTTGCCGAAGGTTTGCGAGTATTTCAGCGTCAGCGTCTTCCAGCCCAGCGCGGCATAACCTTCCAGCGTGTACGGCCGGGTATAGCCGTGCGGATAGCTGCCGGGGTAGTAGTACTCGTACAGGCCGGCGTCGACGTGCCAGTCGCTGCCCAGATTTCCGCGCCAGCCGGCATAGGCGTCCAGCTCCACGCTGCTGGAGACCGGCTGTGCCGGCGTCGATCCATCCGACAGCCAGCTGATGTTGCTGCCCCAGGCGCCGACATACCAGCCGCTGTCGCGGTCGTACTCCACGCCGGCCTGCACCGCGGGATGGCGATTGGTCTGCGAGATGCCGCGAAACAGGTAATCGTTGGTGACGGCGACGCTGCCGCTCAGTGTGCCCGACGGCGCATTGTCGGCGAATGCCGGAAAAGCGATCGCGGCCAGCGGAATGGCGAGGACAGCGGCAAGGGCGGCTGGATGATTCGTGGATCGGGGCATGGCTCGACTCCATCGGCGAATGCAGGGATCGCGACGGATGGCATATGGACGTCCATTTGCTGGAAGCCACATGCAGTACTCGTCGTGTCCGGCGCATCGGCGATGCGCCATGCATGGCTCAGCAAGTTGCATGCCGCCGGCCCGAACGCGCTTGCATGCGGTTGTTGCGGGCCGATGCAGCCACGCCTGCGCCAAGGCGGGGAGCGCAGGGCGCCGGATCGGTGCAAACCCGCGCCAGGGCAGATCGGGCCCCGCGCAAACATGAAGTGCCGGCAAACAGGCCGCTGCCGGACCGCCACGCGCCCACCATCTGCAATCCCGTCCCGCTAAGCTATGTGCCTTTCCGGCGCCCGATCGCGCCGGCCCACTCTCAAACGGACCTGCGCCCCTGTGACCGACATCCTCCACGTCATCCTGCTCGGCATCATCGAAGGCATCACCGAGTTCCTGCCGATCTCCTCGACCGGCCACCTGCTGATCGCCGAACACTGGCTGGGCGCGCGCTCGGACCTGTTCAACGTGGGCATCCAGGCCGGCGCGATCCTGGCGATCACGATGGTGTACTGGAAGCGCATCTGGCAATTGCTGACCGGCTGGCGCGATGCGGCCACGCGCAGCTACCTGTTCAAGCTCGTGGTGGCGTTCCTGATCACCTGCGTGCTGGGGCTGATCGTCACCCACTACGGCTTCAAGCTGCCCGAGACGGTGACTCCGATTGCCTGGGCGCTGGTGATCGGCGGCTTCTGGATGATCGGTGCCGAGCAGATCGCGGCGAAGAAGCCGGATCGCAGCGAGGTGACCTGGCCGGTGGCGATCCTGGTCGGCGTGGCGCAGATGGTGGCTGGCATCTTCCCCGGCACCTCGCGCTCCGGCGCCACCATCTTCACCGCGCTGTTGTTCGGTACCAGCAACCGCGCGGCGGCCACCGAGTTCTCGTTCCTGGTCGGCATCCCCACCATGTACGCGGCCACCGGCTATGAGCTGCTGAAGGTGTTCAAGGACGGCGGCGCGGTGCACGAGGACTGGACCGCGCTCGGCGTCGGCTTCATCGTCTCGCTGATCGTCGCCTTCATCGCGGTGAAGTGGCTGCTCTCCTACATCCGCACCCATCGCTACACCGCGTTTGCGGTTTACCGCATCGCGCTGGGCGCCGCCTTGCTGCTGTTGATGCCGACCGGCGCCTGAGCGATGGCCGGCATGGCTGGCGCGACCATCGCCAGCCGGCAAGCCGGTACGTTGGTGCGCTGGAACAGCTCGTGCACCCATTCGATGAAGGCTTGCACGCGCGCCGACAGGTGCTTCTTCTGCGGATAGACGATCCACACCGGCGAGCCGGTGGAGATGGTGTCTTCCATGATCACCTTGAGCTTGCCGTAGCCGATCGCGCTGGCAGCCAGCCAGTGCGGCGTCTGGATGATGCCCAGCCCGGCGATGGCGGCCTGGATCACCGACTCGCCGTCGTTGATCAGCAGGTGCGCGTCTATATCCAGCGCGATGCGCCCGTCCGGCGTGTCGAACTGCCACTGGTAGGGGCGGCCGCTGGTGGGATAGATGTAGTTGATGCAGTGGTGCTGCTTGAGATCGTCGATGCTGACGGGAGCGCCGTGGCGTTCGAGGTAGCTCGGTGACGCGCACAGCACGTTGCTGAAATAACCGAGCTTGCGCGCGATCAGGTTGGAATCCTCCAGCTCGCCCATGCGGATCGCGCAGTCGATGCCTTCCTCGATCAGGCCGATGTTGCGGTCGCTCATCGACAGCTCCAGCCGGATATCGGGAAAGCGTGCCTCGAACTCGGCCAGGTTGGGGATCAACGCCGCCCGACCCACCGACACGTTCACCGCCACGCGCAGCTTGCCCTTGGGCTTGGTACGCGCGTAGTTCAACGCCTCCACTGCCTCGCCCAGGTCGGCCAGGATGTCCTTGCAGCGCTGGTAGAACGATTCGCCGTCGTCGGTAAGCCGCAACGCCCGCGTGCTGCGGAACAGCAGGCGAACGCCGATCTGTTCCTCCAGCCTGGACACCGCCCGACTGACCCCGGACGGCGTCATGCCGAGCTGGGCGGCGGCGGCCGCAAAACTCTTCGCTTCGACCACGCGAACGAAGCTGGATATTGCCGAGAAGTCTTCCATACTCGTCACCATAGCGTCATTCGTGACTCGCAGTCACGATTGGTGTGCGCCCGAAAGGGGTTAACTGTACCGTACAGTATTTATATTATCACGCCCCCACCGTGCTGCGTTGCCGCACGGCCCCACTCCCCGGAGCGTGACAATGAAGAAGAAACTGATCCTTGCCGGCCTCGTCGTGGTGGCCGTCGCCGGCAGCTGGGCCTTGCTCGGCAGCCACGGCGAAAGCCATGCCCAGGCCGCCGCCGGCGGTCCGCCCGACGTCACCGTGGCCCCCGCCTTGCTGCGTTCGGTCAGCGACAGCGCCGAATTCACCGGCCACGTGCAGGCCGTCGATACCGTGCAGGTACGTCCGCGCGTGGGCGGCTACGTCGACGCGGTGGCCTTCAAGGAAGGCGCCCTGGTACACAAGGGTGACGTGCTGTTCCGCATCGACCCGCGCCCGTTCCAGGCCGAGGTCGACCGGCTGGCCGCCCAGCGCGACCAGGCCCGTGCCGCGCTGAAACTGGCCCGTGACGACGCCAGCCGCGCCACCCGCTTGCTCGCCCAGCACGCCATCGCGCAGGCCGATGCCGACCGCCAGACCACCGCCGCGCAAAGTGCGCAAGCGGCACTCGCGGCGGCCAACGCGGCACTGGCATCGGCGCAGTTGAATCTCGGCTTCACCCAGGTGCGCGCGCCGATCGACGGCCGCGTCAGCAATGTGCGCGTCACCCCCGGCAACCTGGTTTCCAGCGCCGACGTACTGACCAGTGTGGTCTCGGTGAATCCGGTCTACGTGTATTTCGACGTGGACGAACAGACCTGGCTGAAGCTTGACCACCTGCGCGCCAAGGCTCGCCAGGGCGGCCACGTCGCACACATCGGCGCCGCGATGGAGTTGACCGACGAAAGCGGCTACCCGCATGCGGGCCAGCTCGATTTCGTCGACAACCAGTTGCACGTCGATTCCGGCACGATGCGGCTGCGCGCGGTGTTCAACAACCACGACGGCCTGTTCACTCCCGGCCTGTACGCCCGCGTGCGCCTGCAAAGCGGCCAACCGAAACCGCGCCTGCTGATCGACGACCGCGCGGTCGGCACCGACCTCGGCAACCAGTTCGTCTATGTGGTCGACAAGGAGCACAAGGTGCAATACCGGCGCATCAGCACCGGCCCGCTGGTCGATGGGCTGCGCGTGGTCGAGAACGGCCTGAAGGCCGGCGACAAGGTGGTGGTGAACGGCCTGCAGCACGTGCGTCCCGGTGTCGAGGTGAATCCGCAGCTGGTGGCCATGACCTACCGGCTCAACGCACGCGACAAGGCGCTGGTGGAAGCGACCGCACCGGCTTCCCCCGATGCGGACACTGCGCAGGCCAACCATGGCGCCGCTGCATCGCCTATTGCATCCCTCTCCCCCCGGGAGAGGGTGCCGGCAGGCGGGTGAGGGTACGGCCAGCGCGCCGCCTCGAAAGCTTCGCCGAACCCTCATCCGCCCTGCGGGCACCTTCTCCCGACGGGAGAAGGAAGGACCCGCACGACGTGACCCCAAGGTAACCCCATGAAGAACATTGCCCAGTTTTTCGTCGATCGGCCGATCATGGCCGCCGTGCTGTCGCTGCTGTTGCTGATTACCGGCGGCATTGCGGTGTTCCAGTTGCCGATCAGCGAATACCCCGAGGTCGTACCGCCCACCGTGGTGGTGAAGGCCAGCTACCCCGGCGCCAACCCCAAGGTGATCGCCGAGACCGTCGCCACGCCGCTGGAGGAACAGATCAACGGCGTCGAAGGCATGCTGTACACGTCCTCGCAGGCGACCAGCGACGGCAGCATGACGCTGACCGTGACCTTTGCCCTCGGCACCGATCTCAACAATGCGCAGGTCGAAGTGCAGAACCGCGTGGCGCAAGCCTTGCCGCGGCTGCCCGACGAGGTGCAGCGGCTCGGCGTGACCACGCAGAAAAGCTCGCCCGACCTGACCATGGTGGTGCACCTGGTCTCGCCCGACCATCGCTACAACATGCTGTACCTGTCGAACTTCGCGCGCCTGCACGTGAAGGATGTGCTGACCCGGTTGAACGGCGTGGGTGACGTGCAGGTGTTCGGCGCCGGCGAGTACTCGATGCGCGTGTGGCTGAACCCGGACAAGCTGGCCCAGCGCGGCCTCACCACCGGTGACGTGGTGAACGCGATCCGCGAGCAGAACGTGCAGGTCGCCGCCGGTGCGCTGAATGCGCCGCCCGGCCCGAACAACTCGGCGTTCCAGCTCAACGTCAACACGCAGGGCCGCCTGAGCAGCGTGGATGACTTCCGCAACATCATCGTGCGCACCGACGCGGATGGCAGCGTGGTGCACCTGGGCGACGTGGCGCGGGTCGAGCTGGGCTCGAACCAGTACGCGCTGCGCAGCTTGCTCGACAACCAGCCGGCGGCGGCGCTGCCGATCTTCGCCCGGCCCGGCTCCAACGCCATCGACATCTCCAACGAAGTGCGCGCCACCATGGCGCAGTTGAAGAAGACCTTCCCGCAGGGCGTGGACTACCGCATCGTCTACGATCCCACGGTGTTCGTGCGCGGCTCGATCGAGGCGGTGGCGCACACGTTGCTGGAAGCGATCCTGCTGGTGGTGCTGGTGGTGATCCTGTTCCTGCAGACCTGGCGCGCCTCGGTGATTCCGCTGATCGCGGTGCCGGTGTCGCTGGTCGGCACGTTCGCGGTGATGTACCTGATCGGCTTCTCGCTCAACGCGTTGTCGCTGTTCGGCATGGTGCTGGCGATCGGCATCGTGGTGGATGACGCCATCGTGGTGGTGGAAAACGTCGAGCGGCACATCGCGCTCGGCCAATCGCCGAAGGAAGCCACGCGCAAGGCCATGCACGAAGTGACCGGGCCGATCGTGGCCACCGCGCTGGTGCTGTGCGCGGTGTTCATCCCCACCGCCTTCATCAGCGGTCTGACCGGCCAGTTCTACCGCCAGTTCGCGATCACCATCGCGATCTCCACGGTGATCTCCGCGTTCAACTCGCTGACCTTGAGCCCGGCACTGGCGGCGATACTGCTGAAGCCGCACGACGCGCCGAAGGATCGCCTCACGCGCATCCTCGACCGCGGCCTGGGCTGGTTGTTCCACCCGTTCAACCGCATGTTCCATCGTGGCTCGGAACGCTACGTGGAAGGCACCCGCCGCTTGCAGGGCAAGGGGCCGGCCGCGCTGTTGCTGTACGCCGGGCTGATCGCGCTGACCTGGTTCGGCTTCGCCCACGTGCCCACCGGTTTCGTGCCGGCGCAGGACAAGCAGTACCTGGTGGCGTTCGCGCAACTGCCCGACGCGTCCTCGCTCGACCGCTCGCAGGACGTGATCGAACGGATGAGCGCGATCGCGCTGAAACAGCCGGGCGTGGAACACGCCGTGGCCTTCCCCGGCCTGTCGATCAACGGCTTCACCAACTCGCCGAACTCGGGCATCGTGTTCGTGACGCTGAAGCCGTTCGAGGATCGGCGTGACCCTTCGCTGTCGGCCGGCGCCATCGCGGCCACGCTCAACCAGAAATTCGCGGCCATCCAGGATGCCTACATCGCGATCTTCCCGCCGCCGCCGGTACAGGGGCTGGGCACGATCGGCGGCTTCCGCATCCAGATCGAGGACCGCGGCCAGCTCGGTTTCGACGAGCTGTACCAGCAGACCCAGAAGCTGATCGCGGCCAGCCGCAAGACGCCGGCACTGGCCGGGCTGTTCTCCAGCTTCCAGGTCAGCGTGCCGCAGGTGGATGCCGACGTGGATCGCGAGAAGGCCAAGGCCGAAGGCGTGAACCTGTCCGACGTGTACCAGACCATGCAGGCCTACCTGGGCTCGCTGTACGTCAACGACTTCAACCGCTTCGGCCGAACCTACCAGGTGAACGTGTCCGCCGAGCCGGCGTTCCGCCACGACCTGGCCGACATCGGCCAGTTGAAGACGCGCAACGACAAGGGCCAGATGGTGCCGCTGGGTTCGTTCGTCACCGTCAAGCGCGGTGCCGGCCCGGATCGCGTGCAGCACTACAACGGTTACCCGACCGCCGAGATCAATGGTGGCCCCGCGCCCGGCTTCAGTTCCGGCCAGGCGCAGGCGGCGATGGAGAAGCTGGCGGCGGACAACCTGCCCAACGGCATGAGCTACGAGTGGACCGAGCTGACCTACCAGCAGATCCTCGCCGGCAATACCGCGATCCTGGTGTTCCCGTTGTGCGTGCTGCTGGTGTTCCTGGTGCTGTCGTCGCTGTACGAAAGCTGGTCGCTGCCGCTGGCGGTGATCCTGATCGTGCCGATGGTGCTCTTGTCCGCGATCGCCGGCGTGTGGCTGTCGGGTGGCGACAACAACATCTTCACCCAGATCGGCTTGATCGTATTGGTCGGACTGGCGTGCAAGAACGCGATCCTGATCGTCGAGTTCGCCCGCGAAATGCAGCTGGAAGGCATGAGCCGCCACGAGGCAGTGCTGGAAGCGGCACGCCTGCGACTGCGGCCGATCCTGATGACCTCGATCGCTTTCATCATGGGCGTGGTGCCGCTGGTGACTTCGCACGGCGCCGGCGCGGAAATGCGTCACGCGATGGGCGTGGCGGTGTTCTCCGGCATGCTCGGCGTGACCATCTTCGGACTGATCTACACCCCGCTGTTCTACGTACTGATCCGCGCGCTGGTGGAACGTCGCGAGGCGCGCAAGCACGCGCAGACCGACGCACTGCCGGCGCTGGAGGGCCACTGAGATGACATCGCTGATTCGTAACACCGTGCTGTTCGCCGCACTCGCGCTGGCCGGTTGCGCCAGCGTGGGGCCGAACTACCAGACGCCGCACACCGCGCCGATGCAGGTGCAAGGTACGGACGCCGCGCGCGAAAGCGCCACGCAGTTCCAGGCGCAATGGTGGAAACAGTTCAACGATCCCACGCTGAACGCGCTGATCCAGAAGGCCGCGGCGAACAACCTCGACCTGCGCATCGCGGTGGCGCGGCTGGCCGAATCGCGCGCGCTGCTCGGCGGTGCGAAGTCGCAGCAGTGGCCCACCATCAACACCGGCATCAGTTACAGCCGCAGCCGCGAGCAGCAGCCCGGCTTCACTGACCAGCGCGTGACCACCACCAGTTACCAGGCCGGCTTCGATGCCTCGTGGGAACTGGATCTGTTCGGTGGCGTGCGTCGCTCGGTGCAAGCCGCCGGCGCCGATCTCGGTGCCAGCGAGGCAGCGCTGCAGGACGCCCAGGTCAGCCTGTTCGCCGAGGTGGCGCGCAATTACTTCCTGTTGCGCGGCACGCAGCAGCGGCAAGCCATCGCCCAGCGCAACATCGCCAACCAGCAAGACACGCTGAAGGTGATCCGTGCCCGCGTCGACGTGGGCACTGCCTCCGACCAGGATCTGGCCAGCGCCAGCGCCCAGTTGAATGCGGTGCAAGCGCAACTGCCGCTGCTCGACATGCAGGCGCACGCCAGCGAGTACCGCCTGGCCGTGCTGCTGGGCGAACGTCCCGGCGAGCTGGACGTGGACGTGTCGCCGGGCACCTTCCACCCGATCGACACCGTGCTGCCGATCGGCGACGCCGGCAACGTGCTGGCACGTCGGCCCGACGTGCGCGCGGCCGAACGCGAGTACGCCGCCGCCACCGCGCGCATCGGCGTGGCCAAGGCGGATTTCTTCCCGCACATCTCGCTGGGTGGTTTCCTCGGTTTCCTCGCGGGGCGCAGCAACGACTTTGGCAGTCCGTCCACGCGTGCCTGGTCGCTCACGCCCAGCATCACCTGGAACGGGCTCAACGTGCAGCGCGTGCGCGCCAACCTGCATGCCGCCGAAGCCCGCACCGATGCGGCGCAGGCGAACTACCAGCGCACCGTGCTGGAAGCGATCGAGGACGTCGACAACGCGGTCACCGGCTACAACCAGCAACACGCCAGCGTGGACAAGCTGATCGACCAGGCCAGCAACAGCCGCCACGCCGCCGATCTCGCCCGCATCCGCTACAAGGAAGGCGCCACCGGCTTCCTCGAACTGCTCGACGCCCAGCGCGTGCAATTGGCTGCCGAGGATGCGCTGGCCCAGGGCGAAGCGGCCATCGACACCCGTGCGGTGGCGCTGTACAAGGCACTCGGCGGCGGCTGGCAAGCCTGCGGCGATGAGCATTGCAGCAAGGTGGCGCAAGCGGCCGTGGCCGACGTGCCATGAACGCAACGCGTACGCCTCGGCCCGCGGAAGCAACCACCGGATCGACGATCTCGCCCACGCACCGCGTGGCGCTGGTCACCGGCGCCAACCGCGGGCTGGGTTTCGAGGTGACGCGGCAACTGGCCGAACGCGGCTACACCGTGTTGCTCGGCGCACGCGATCCCGCCAAGGGCAAACAAGCGGCGAAACAACTGACCGGCCATGCGGGCGATGTGATCCCGGTGGCGCTCGACGTGGACCGGCCCGAGCAAGTCGACGCCGTGGCTGCCTTGATCGAACGCAAATACGGTCGCCTCGACGTGCTGGTGAACAACGCGGGCGGCCATCTGGACGCGACTGCCCGCGCCGAAAGCGTGGATGTCGCCGCGGTGCAAGCCGCGCTCGACACCCATCTGCTCGGCGCGTGGCGACTGTGTCACGCGCTGCTGCCGCTGATGCGCCGGCACGGCTACGGCCGCATCGTCAACGTCACCAGCGGCTGCGCCACCGGCGCGCCGGACGCCATCGGCTATCCCGCCTATCGCGTGTCCAAGGCCGCGTTGAACGCCTTCACCCGCACCCTTGCCACCGAACTGGCCGGCAGCGGGATCCTGGTCAACGCGGTCTGTCCCGGCTGGGTCGCCACCGACCTCGGCGGCAGCGGCGGACGGCCCGTCGAACAAGGCGCCGCCGGCATCGTGTGGGCAGCGTGTCTTCCCGAACCCGGCGTCAACGGCAGGCTGTTCCGCGATGGCCAACGGATCGACTGGTAGACCAGCAACCACCCGTTGCCGTACAGCTCGAAAACCCCGCACCCCCTGTAGGAGCGCACCCTGTGCGCGATGGCTTTTCCGTGACGTGACGAAGAGCATCGCGCACAGGGTGCGCTCCTACACGGCATCCAACCAGGAGCGTGGCGTGGCGCCCCCATGGGTCGCGAAGCATGCTTCTACCGCTGCACCATCAGCGCGAACCATTCCCAGCCGCGCATGTGCTCGGCGATCAGCTTGGTGCTGGTCAGCATCGGCACGGCCAGCAGCGCGCCGGGGACACCCCACAGCCAGCCCCAGATCAACAACCAGAGCAGGATCGCGATCGGACTTACGCGCATGCGCCGGCCCAGGATCATCGGCGTGATCACGTTGCCCTCGAACGCGGTGATGCAGGCGAAGCACAGTGCCGGCAGTACGGCGCTGCCAAGCGCGTCGAAGTGGATCAGGCCGACCAGCAGCAGCACAGTCGTGGTGACGATGGCGCCGACGTAGGGAATGAAGTTGGCCAGCATCGCCACTGCGCCCCACAGCAACGGATCGGGCACGTGCAGCAGCCACAGCATGCCGGCGGTGATCGCGCCCAGGGTGAAATTGATCACCGTGGTGGTGAGGATGTAGCGCGACACCTCGACCTGGATGCTGCGCACGATCGACACGGCATGCCGCTTGTAGCGGAAGTCCGGGCCGATCTCGACCAGCCGTCGCAGCAGCGTGTCGCCATAGACCAGGAAAAAGAACACCAGCAGCACCACGCTCAACACCGCGGCCAGAATCTTGGGCGCGTTGGACACCACGTCCCACGCACTGATCGCCACGTCGGCCGGATGCGGTGCCACACGTGTCGCATGGCCGTTCACCAGGGTCTGGGTGGCGCGGTTGGCCGCCTCCAGCGGGCGGGTGATGTGTTCCAGCTTGGGGATGAAACTGCGGATCGCGTGCGGGGCATTGTGGAACCAGCCCATCGCCGGTTGCGCCAGCATGCCGATGCCGGTGCCGATGCCGCCGATCAGCGCAATCACCAGCACGCTGGCCGCCAGCGCACGCGGGATGTGCCGGCGTGCGGCGAACGCCACGATGGGATTGAGCGCCAGCCCGATGAACGCCGCCAGCACCAGCGGAATCAGCAGGGCCCGCGTGATGGTGGCGGTGTACAGCAACGCCAGCAGCAGCATCGCGTTGAGCACCACGCGAATGCCGCGCAGATGCCGGCGCACGCCACGGCCGCTGCGCAAGCTGTGCGACAACCGCCGCACGCGCGTCACGCCAAGCGGAACATCCTGCACCACCACGTGCACGGGCACGTCGCCGCCAGCCGCCATGGCCGGCGTGCCGGGAGGGTCGATCGTGCTCATGCCTGCGGGTCGCCGCCAGCGGCACCCAGCTCGGCCAGCAAGCGGGTGCCGTGCGCCACGATTTCGGCGAAACCGCCACTGAGCAGCGTGCCGAGGCCTGGCACGCGCAACGGATGCACGTTCAACTTGCCCAGCACGAAACCGGCACCGGCCGCCGCACCCACCGTGGCCAGCGGATAGCGGTGTCCGCGTGCCAGCAACGCCGCCGCCGGCGTCGCCAGCTCGGCACGGTGTGCCGCCACCCGCGCTTGTGCGGTGCGCACCTTGGTCAATTCCCTGAGCAGCTTCATCGTTCCACCTCCCCCTCGTGCTTCGATTCGGCATCCACGTCCTGGTCGGCCTTGCGCAGCGTCTCGTGCATCATCGCGTTCCACTCGCTGCGCGTGGCGGGCAGGCTCATCCAGTGCATGCAACGCCGGAACAGCAGGATCGCGCCGAGCAGGAACAACGCCTGCAGCAGCGCCAGTGCCAGCAACGCCCAGGTCCACGAACCGAACCACGCCGCCAGCAACACACCGACCAGACCCAGCAAGGTCAGCCCCAGGCCTACACCGGCCACCGTGGCTGCCAGCCCTGCCACCAGCATCCACGATACCGCGCTGCGAGCCAGCCCGAGTTCGGTGGCCAGCAAGTGCAACTGGGCACCGAACAACTTGCGCACCGCGCGCCCCAGCTGGCCAACTTCGGCCAGCAGGGACGGTGCTGGCTCGGCGGGCGGCTCGCTCGATGACGGCTTGCTCGCCGAGGGATCGGGCGGCGGAGTGCCCGTCGCGTCCTCAGCCACGGAATCGTGCATCCGCCGTGCCCGTGCCGTTCACCACGTCAGCGACGCAGGATGCGGCCAAGCAACCAGCCCGCGCCCAGCGCGATGGCCACCGACTGCACCGGTTTTTCGCGCACGTAGTCGCGCGCCTGGTCCAGCCATTCATCGGCACGATCCACGCTGCGGTCATAGGCCGCACGGCCGCGCTCGCCCAGCTCGCTGGCCTTGTCGGTGGCGCGATTGGCGGCATCGGCGGCCTTGTCGGTGGCGTGGTGCAGGCTTTCCTCGACGTGGTCGGCGGCGCGATCAACGGCATCCTTGGTGCTGGCCACCGCGTCGGATGTCGCCTGCTTGACGCGTGCGGCGCCTTCGTCGATGCGGCTGCCGGCCTCGGCGGCCTGCGTCTGGACTTGCTTGCTCATGGTTGTCTCCGGAGTCGGGGAGGGGATCACTCTAGCGGGTTGGCGCCACCGTCGGCGTGCCGCCTCGGCCGATCATTCAGCCAGAACGACGGAAAAACGCGATCGCCGCCAGAATCAGGAAAATGACGAACAAGACCTTGGCAATCCATGCCGCCGTGCCGGCGATGCCGGTGAAGCCCAGCAACGCGGCGATGATGGCGATCACCAGAAAGACCAAGGCGTAGTGCAGCATGGTGGGTTCCTCTTGACAGTGCAGGAGCCGCCCATGCGCTCCACGCCGCCATTTCCCCACAACCCATGCGCGCTGGGCGTGAAGGCCGTCCGCGCCGGCCTGCACGCGCCGCCCACATCGGACGGGCAACGCGATCGCAGAAACCGTGCCCGCGATCACGGCCGCGGGTCGCGTCGACAACGCGGCAACGCAGCCAGCTCAAGCCCGACCGGCTCCCGGAGGCGGCCAGCCGCCCCGGCGCGGCCCGATCACGCCGCGGCGGGATTGATCGTGTAGGTGCCCAGCAGTTCCGCCTCGGCCAGCACGTGACCGGCCATCGCCGCGCGCAGTTCGGCCAGATCGAAACCCGGACGCAGGTCGAGCTCGGCCACGTCCAGCGCGTGGATGCGGAAGTGATAGTGGTGCACGATGCTGTCGTTCCACGGCGGGCACGGGCCGTCGTAACCCAGGTAGTCGCCGGCCATCTCGGCATCGCCGGCAAACCAGCCGGTGTAATCGTTCTTGCCCTGCACGCTGCCGGGCGGACCGAAGGGTTCGCGCTTGCCGCGCGGAGTGATGCCATCGCAGCAGGCACCCTCACCCAGCTCGCCGCACTCGGGCGGAATGTTCGCCATCAACCAGTGCACGAACTCCACGCGGGGCAGGTCGGCAGGAACCGTGCGACCTTCCTTGTTCACGTCATCACCACGACTGGGTACGTCGGTGTCGATGCAGGTGAGCACGAACGAACGGGTGTCGTTCGGGGCGTCCGTCCACAGCAGGTGCGGGCTGAGGTTGTCGGACAGTTCGATCGGGTGGCCTGGCTTGCCGAAGGCGTTGCGGGTGGGGATGGGGTGGGTGTGTTGGAAGTTGTCGCTTTGCAGTTGCATGAGGGGCTTCCGTTTTTGGGATTTTGTTTATCGTAGTGGGTGGGGCGTGATGTTGGGTTGCTCGCCTGCGGCGGGCTCTTTCGCTTGTGTCAGCGTGATCGATGACGGGCTCGCCTGCGGCGGGCTTTCGAGCGCCTGCCGGCGCCCGAGTTACCTCTCTTTGCTGGCCCAAAGAGACGTAACCCAGAGAAAGGGCCTGTGGGACCCGCCGACCCTACAAGCCTTGGCGCTTGAGGATTTTTGGAACAGAAGTGGCTCTTCCTGTTACACCATCGGCCACTCCGCGCCGTCACCGTTAACTGAGGGATAGGAAGAGCAGATGCGCATGGTCGAGCTTGGCGCTACGGTGTGCGGCTTTTCATCCCCTTCGAGAGCGGCGCGCGGCGGAGGATCAGGCCCGCAGGGTGGCCGGCAGGGATGCCGGCCAGTTCGCCGTCAGCACAGGATGTGCTGTCGGCGAACCCCCGTAGCCGTGCGCGGACCCGCCGGCTCGTAGAGCCGGTGGGCGCGAACGCAGGGTGCCCCTCTTTTGGTTCTGTTTTTTACTCCGGGCATTCCCGGATCAGGTCCGGGACAGGCTCTGCCCTCCGCCCTTCGGGCCGGCTTCGCCGTTCAAACACGTTCCAGACGCGTTTGTGGACAAGCGAGAAAATGAACCCGGCCGCCGGCAGGCGGGCGGAACCCCCGTCACCACAGGTGACGGCACACACCAGTGGCATCCGGCCATCCAACAAAACACTCGTGCGCCAGCACACCCACTCTCAGGGCGTGTATGTCACCCGATACACCGCCCCCGCCAAATCATCACTGACCAGCAAACTCCCATCAGGCAGCGGCTGCACATCCACAGGCCGACCCCAGGCTTTCTGGTCTTGCTGGAAGCCGGTGATCAGGGGTTCGTAGGAGACCACCTTGTCGCCGTGCAGCCGCACCGTCATCACGCGATAGCCGGATTTTTTGGTGCGGTTCCACGAGCCGTGTTCGGCGATGATGATGGCGCCGCGATAGCTGGCCGGGAATTGTCGGCCGTAGTAGAAGCGCATGCCGAGCGAGGCTACGTGGGCGCCGAGTTTCAGCACGGGCGGGGTGTAGTTTTTGCAGGAATGACCCTTGCCGAATTCCGGGTCGAGGATGTCGCCTTCGTGGCAGAACGGGTAGCCGAAGTTTTCGCTCAGGTGCGAGACCCGGTTCAACTCGTCGCTGGGCACGTTGTCGCCGAGCATGTCGCGACCGTTGTCGGTGAACCACAGCTGGTGCGAGCCGCGGCGCCAGTCGAAGCCGACGGTGTTGCGGATGCCATAGGCCACGTCCTGCACGTCGCTGCCGTCCGGGTTCATGCGCAGCAGCTTGGCGTAGCCGTTGCCCGGGTTGCAGATGTTGCACGGCGCGCCGATCGGCACGTAGAGCTTGCCGTCCGGGCCGAAGGCGATGAATTTCCAGCCGTGGTGACGTTCGGTGGGCAACTTGTCGTAGACCACCTGCGGCGTCGGCGGATCGTCGAGGTGGTCCTCGATGTCACGCAACACCAGGATGCGGCTGACCGCGGAGACGTACAGATCGCCATCGTGGAACGCCACGCCCACCGGCATTTCCAGGCCACTGGCGATCACCCGCACCTTGTCGGCGCGGCCGTCGTGATTCGTGTCGGTCAGCGCATAGACCTTGCCGGCGCCCATCGAGCCCACGAACACGGTGCCCTTCGCACCCAGCGCAATCTCGCGCGCGTTCGGCACCTGGTCCGAATACACCGCGATATGGAAACCCTTCGGCAACACCAGCTTGTCGAGCTGCGGCGAAGCCAGCGCCGGTACGGGCAACAGCATCGACATCATCACCATCGACAGCAGGCACGACACAATGCGCATGGCGGCGACTCCGTAGCGAGAAGTCCCAAGCCTATACCGACCGCCACGCCACGGCAGCACCCGCTCTGCTAACGTGGCGCACTTCACAGGGAGGCCGCATGGGCGAGCTTGAAGATCTGACTACGCTGGTGCGCGCGGCCACGCCGCTGCTGGTGATCGAAACGGTGGACGAGCAGCGGGTGGTGGAATGCTTCCGCCATGTCATCGCGCAGTCGCTGCGCCCGTTGTGGCGCTGGACGCTGACCGACGGCCTGCGCCGGCTCGACTTCGCCGCCGAAACCGAATCGGTGGCGCCCGACGCCACCACCACGCTGGATGCGATCCGCGCCGCCGAAGCGGCCGGCATCTACCTGATGTTCGACTTCCACCCGTTCCTGCGCTACGCGATGAGCCAGCGCCTGCTGCGCGAGATCGTGCAACGGGAACGCTCGGCGGCGCACACCCTCGTGCTGGTCGGCGCCAAGATCGAACTGCCCGACGAACTGGAAGCGCTCGCGCTGCGCGTGCCACTGTCGCTGCCCGACCTGAAGGAACTGGCCGGCATCATGCGCGGCGAAGCGGTGGCCTGGCAGCGCGAGCAGGGCCGCAAGCTGGAAGTGGACAACGAGGCCGCGCGCACCATCGTGCGCAACCTGCTCGGCCTCACCGCGCCGGACGCGCGGCGCATCGTGCGCAAGCTGATCTACAACGACGGCGCGCTCGGCCAGGCCGACCTGCCGGTGCTGATGCAGTCGAAGTTCGACCTGCTCAACCGCTCCGGCCTGCTGCATTACGAATACGCCACCGCCAGCTTCGCCGACATCGCCGGCGTCAGCCACGTGCGCGAATGGGTGCAGCGTCGCCGTGCCGTCTTCCTGGCTGCCACACCCGATCCCGTACTCGACCCGCCCAAAGGCGTGTTGCTGCTGGGCGTGCAGGGCTGCGGCAAAAGCCTCGCTGCCAAAGCCATCGCCGGCGGCTTCGGCGTGCCGCTGGTGCGGCTGGATTTCGGCACGCTGTACGACAAGTACCAGGGCGAAACCGAGAAAAACCTGCACGAAGCCCTAGCCAGCACCGAACTGCTGGCGCCGTGCGTGCTGTGGATCGACGAGATCGAAAAAGGCCTGGCCAGCGGCGGCGGCGAAGACGGCGGCGTGTCGCGCCGCGTGCTCGGCTACCTGCTCACCTGGATGGCCGAACGCAAGAGCAAGGTCTTCGTCGTCGCCACTGCCAACGCCGTGCACGAACTGCCCGCCGAACTGCTGCGCAAGGGCCGCTTCGACGAAATCTTCTTCGTCGACCTGCCACGCCCCGAGGTGCGCCAGCAAATCTTCGCCCTGCACCTGAAACAACGAAAACTCGATCCCACCCACTTCGACCTGCCCGCCCTGGCTGCCGCCAGTGAAGGCTTCTCCGGCGCGGAGATCGAACAAGCCGTCGTCAGCGCGCTCTACGACGCCGCAGCCAGCGAAGGCGGGCTCGACCAACCCACCTTGCTGGCCGCCCTGGGCAGCACCCGCCCGCTGTCCGTGCTGATGGCCGAGCAGGTCGAGGCGCTGCGTGAATGGGCTCGGGGGCGCTGCGTGGCGGCCGATTGACGGCGGTGGAAAAGTCCGGCTTGTACGCGAAGTGAGCCATCCGGGGAGGCCCAGAGGGGGCAGCGAATCATTCGCTGAACCTCCGAGATCGTCCCGCCCTCACCACGGATAAACGGCGGCGCGGCACGCTGGCGCGAAAAGCTGCATGATTAGACGGCAGGTTCAGGCTGCAACACCGATCCAACATGTTGATTCGTGTAGTCATCAACCGACAGACGAGTTCCAACGACCGGGTTTATGCTGCAGGAATAGGTTGCACTTCGTCATCCAATTTAAGTTAGATGCCAATGTTCTACTTTCTCGCAAATGTGGCGGTAGCAGCGGTGGTCTCACTTACCGCTTGGGTCTACATCCCGGGCGGAATTTGGCACCCCAGTCAACAGGTCGTTCGTGCAGCAGCATCTCGCCTCAAGCCAGTTGTGGAGAAACGCGCGGCTTATGTTCGAGCCGCGTTGCCCGACTGGTCCAAGTACACGTTCCAATATCAAGGCCAAACATTTCGTGGCAAGAAAGTGTTGTACGTCAATGCTTACTGCCGTCCGCTAGTGCCGCCGGGGGTAAAGCTCAAGCATCGGGTCATCATCAAGCGCTTCGTCCGGGTTAACGATGGTGGTTCGTGCTACTTTCAGGCGTACTACGATCCAGTAGCAAAGAAGTATCTACTCGTTGGCTTCAATGGCCCTGTTCCTGGCCCGGCTCCTCGGCCTGGCATCTAACACGGCGTTCAAGCCGACGCCAAACCGCTCCGCGGTTCGCCGCGGCTTAACCTGCGTTAGGGCTCTCCATGTGCGCAGCTGAAATTCTAGACATTTCAAAAGCCCTTCTTACGCCGATAATTGCGATCGTGGCGACCTACATTGCTTGGCAACAATGGAAAACAAATCAACGCAAACTGACACTAGATCGCTATGATCGGAGACTTCACGTCTACGAAGAGGTGCGCAAAATTTTGAGTATTATTCTGCGTGACGCAAAAGCGAGTTACGACGATCTTCTCAGATTTCGCACCTCGGTATCGGAGGCGGACTTCTTGTTCGGCAGTGAGATTCCATCCTACATCGACGAGATATACAGCCGAGGGGTAAAGCTGCAGTACTGGTCGAATGAGTATCGAGATTTCACTCAACAGATTCCCGAGGGTTACGATCATCAAAAGGTATGTGATGGCATGCATTCCGAGCTTATCTGGCTTAGCGAACAGTTTGAGCCTGCCAAACAGAAGTTCAAAAAATACCTCGATGTCAGCAAATAGCCCTAACCACTCCGTAAGAGACTTCCCGTCAACCCCAGACGCATGACGCTTTTGCCCTGGGCTTTCAGGCGACTGCCGGCGATGGTGTTGTCAGGCGTTGCATGCTGCGTGTCAGTGCTGCGCGGATCCAACGAGTGTCAGGCTGCATTTCCGTAACCGGCCTTGTGGAGTCGATGCCGCGGACTCGGACCTTTGTATAAACCACCACATTCACCTTGCGTAGATGCGCTGTCCGATCCAGCAGCGATGGTCGCGCCGGCCCGGGGGGGCTGCATATACGGGCCAAAGCATGGATGAACGCGTCGAGGCACTATGCTGCCAACGCCGGCATCCATTCGCTTGAGGCCTTGCCATGAAGACCACCCTTCTCGCGCTGCCCTTCCTGCTCGCCATCGCCTTCGTTGTTTACGCCGAGGGCGAGCTCACCCCGTTTGCAATCTGGAATGCACTACCTGCGGTGGCGGGCTTCGCCCTGTTGTGGGTTGGCCGTCATGCGCGCCTGACGGCGTACAGGATCGGTTGCGCGATCTTCGCCGTCGTCGCGACGCTCTTCGTGACGCTTTTTCATCTCGCCTGGTGGCTGGATTGGCATGGCACGGCGACGGGTTCTTCCACGTCGGCGCTGGCCTTCATCTTCGTTCCCATTTGGGCTTGTCTCCTGGCCACCATCGCCGGGGCATTGGCATGGGGCATCGCCTGGCTCGTTGACCGGCATAGCCTCGCCCGATAAACCGCACCACAAATGGATTGACTCAAGGCGGGGACGATACGCTGCCGCAATAACCGGCACATGCGGCATCATCAGCACTCCCACCCCTGCGCCTGCCTGCCATGCCCAACCTTCCGCCATTCCATCTCGCCTTTCCGGTCAACTCGCTGGCGCAGGCGCGCGCGTTCTACGGCGACCTGCTGGGTTGTCCCGAGGGCCGTTCCAGCGAGAGCTGGGTCGACTTCGATTTCCATGGCCACCAGATCGTGGCGCATCTGGCGCCGGATGAAGTACGCGCCACTGCCGCGCATGACGTCGATGGCGACAATGTGCCGGTGCGTCACTTCGGGCTGGTGCTGGAGATGGACGCCTGGCAGGCGCTGGCCGAACGCCTGCGGGCAGCGGGCACGCGTTTCGTGATCGAGCCGCATGTGCGGTTTGCGGGGCAGGTTGGCGAGCAGGCCACGATGTTCCTGCTCGACCCCAGCGGCAACGCGCTGGAGTTCAAGGCGTTCGCCGATCGCACGCAACTGTTCGCGAAGTAGGGGCGGCCATGGAAGCGGAAGACTTGCGCAAACTGGTGAACGTGCGCATGCCGTACGGCAAATACCAGGGCCGCCTGATCGCCGACTTGCCCGGCGCCTACCTCGCATGGTTCGCGCGCAAGGGCTTTCCGCGCGGCGAGCTGGGCCAACTGCTGGCATTGATGCTGGAGCTGGACCACAACGGCCTGTCGTCGCTGCTCGATCCATTGCGGAAAAAATCGTAATCGCGCAGCGAACCGATCATCCGGCGTGCTTTGCGTACTTCCATGGGGAACATCGCAAAACTTGCATCACCCCAGCGGCTCTTAACAGCCGAAGGGCTGGTCAAGCTGGGGCCCAGTGCCTTTGATGCATTGAGTAGCAAAGGCACTGGGTGACCAGCCCTTCGGCTGTTGAAAAGCACCTCCTGCTTTCGCAGGAATGACGAGCTAGTAAAGCGGTTATCCGTAACTCCCTATGGCGAAGCGGTGGCGTAGCCGAGCAGTTGGATTTCCGCTACCGCGCGTGCAACCCCATTGGCTGACGGAGCAATGCTCACGCGGTAATACGCATAGCGACCCGGCGTTTTCACGCTGAAGGCGCGCGTCTGCAGCGGCCACGCGAAGCGTTCGCCGTGCCGTGTATCCAGCGTGTGCCAGTGCTGACCATCGCTGGAGGCCTGCAGCTGCCAATCCGACGGGGCTGCGGCATGGGCGCCGGAGGTGAGCGTGAGCATCTCCACCTGTTGCGGCTGCGGGTAATGCCAGTTCACGTAGACGGCCCCTGCCGGCAGCGCGACCTCGGTGCTGCTGTCGTGGTCGAACAACGCAGCCAGCTGTGCGATCGCGGGTGTGCTGCTGGCAGTGGCCTGGCCGTGGCCGAGCAGATCGCGCAACGGCTGCGGCTTGCCGTGCGTGGTGAGCGACGGCGGCAACGCGGCCACATCACTGCCCCAGCGCGACGGCTTCGGGCCCATCACGAAATCCAGCGTGGCGCCGCCCGCCAGCAAGGCATGCGGCAAGGTCAGCTTGTTCCACGGCTGGCCGTTGACGCGCAGGCTTTGCACGTAGCGGTTAGTGTCGCTGACCGCGGGCGCATTGATCACGATGTGCTTGCCGTTTTCCAGCCGGATGTCCATGTGCGGGAAATAGGGCGCGCCGATCACGTACGCGGGCGTGCCCATGCGCAGGGGATAGAAGCCGGCGGCGCTGAAGATGTACCAGGCGGACATCTCGCCGTTGTCCTCGTCGCCGAGATAGCCCTGGCCGATATGGCTGCCGACGTACAGCCTCGACAGCACATCGCGAACCTTGTCCTGGGCCTTCCACGGCTCGCCAGCGTAGTCGTACATGTAGATGATGTGATGCGACGGCTGGTTGCTGTGGCCGTACTGGCCCATGCGCACGTCGCGCGCTTCCAGCATCTCGTGGATCGTGCCGCCGTAGCTGCCGACATGGAACACGCCCGGCGTGGCGAAGAACTGGTCCAGCTTTGCCCCCAGCGCGGCGCGACCGCCGTACAGCGCGGCCAGCCCGGCACCATCCTGCGGCGCGTGGAAGGCCATGTTCCAGCCATCGGTCTCGGTGTAATCACCGCCCCAGCGCAGCGGGTCGAAATCGGCCTTGTTGTAACGCCAGTGACCGGCGGCATCGCGGCCGACGAAGAAGCCGACTGACGGCTCGAACAGGTTGACGTAGTCGAGCGCGCGGTTGCGGTAGTAGCGTGCGTCGTCGGCGTAGCTGGCCTGGTAGGGATCGTGCGCATCCGGCGTGGCGGCCAACGCGGCGGCCAGGTTGCCGATGCCGAAGTCGTTGATATAGCCGTCCATCGACCACGACAACCCTTCGTCCACGCCGGTGTCGGTGTAGCCATTGAAGATCGAGCGTTGCAGCCCCTTGCGGCCGGTGCCCTTGAACGGGCTGACCACCGAGGCATCCTTCAGCGCGGCCTGGTAGAACGAGCGCACGTCGAAGTTGTGCACGCCCTTCAGCCACGCATCGGCGAACGCGACGTCGGCGCTGGTGCCGACCATCAGATCGGCATAGCCGGGCGAGGACCAGCGCGCGATCCAGCCGCCATCGCGGTATTCCTGCACGAAGCCGTCGATCATCTTGCCGGCCTGGGTCGGCGTGAACAGCACGTAGGCCGGCCATGCGGTGCGGTAGGTGTCCCAGAAGCCGTTGTTGACGTAGGGCTTGCCGTCGACGATGCGTGCGCCGGTATGTGTGTCGGTGTTGGCACCCACCGGCGGCGAGAACGGGCTGGCGTAGCGATAGTGCGGCTGCGCGGCGCTGCCGGTGTTTTCGTAGGCCTCGTTCGGATACAGGAACAGGCGATACAGGTTGGAGTACAGCGTGGTCAGCTCGCCGCGGCTGGCACCCTTGACGTGGATGATGCCGAGCAACGTGTTCCACGCCTTGTAGGCGCGCTGCTGCACGCTGGCGAAGTTATCGCCCGGCGCGATCTCCAGCGCCAGGTTGTGCTTGGCCTGATCCACGCTGATCAACGAGGTGGCGATGCGCAGGTTCACCGTCTTGTGCGTGCGCGTGTCGAAGCCGACCCACGCGGCCACGTGGTCGGGGCCTTCACTGGTGAGTCGGCCGCTGTCTTGCAGCGGTTGGTCGAAGGTGCCGTAGAAGAACAGCCGCGTGGCGCCGGCGGACAGCCCGCTCTTCACGTCGGACCAGCCGCTGACGCTGCGCGTGGCCGGGTCGATGCTGATGCCGGTGTGGTCGTTGCCGTTCCTGTCGGTGATGTTGTCGAACACCAGTTGCGAGCGCGGCCCGACGAAGGTGAAGCGGAACATCGCCGCGTGATCGGTCGGCGTGATCTCGGTGACCATGCCGTTGTCGAACGCGACGCGATATTCATCGGCACGGGCGATTTCGTGCGCATGAGTGAAGCTCAGCGAGCGTGCCACGCGGTCGAGCACCGGCTTGCCGTCGGCATTCGCCTCCGGCATCAGTTGCAGCGTCTGGCGATCGCCCATCCACGGACTCGGCTCGTGCGACAGCGCGAACGCCTGCAGCCGCGGCCGGTTGTCCGGACCGTTGTGCGCCTGGTACTGGTACAGCCAGTTGCCGCTTGCGTCGGTCACCGGCGTCCAGAAATTGAAACCGTGCGGCAGCGCCACCGCGGGAAAGGTATTGCCGCGCGAGTAATGACCGCTGGCGTTGCTGCCGCGGCGCGTGTCGACGAAGTCCGCCGGATTGTGGCGCGTATCGGGCGGCGCGGCGCCGATGCGGATATCGTCGATGTAGCCGTCGAAGGTGGCGGCCGGGCCGTCGTGGTCGAGCACGATCTGGCGGATGTGGCGCCCCTTGGCCACGTGGCCGAGATCGATCGAGACGTAATTCCACTGGTCCGGATACAGCGTGCGACCCGCGCCTTGCGCATGTGCCGACGCGCCGATGCGATGCTGGTCGACCGCGCCGCGCGTGGACAGCCGGCTGCCATCGTCGAACACCAGATCCACCGCGACATAGGTCGCCGGATTGCGCAGGTCGCCTTCCACGCGCTGCGGGAAGATCAGGTAGGACAGTTGCGTGTCCGCCTGCACCGGCAGATCCACCTTGAACATGTCCGCTTGCTGCCGGCCGCCGGCATCACCGTGGTAATGCAACGAATGCAGGCCGCTGAAGCCGACACCGGCCTTGGCCGTCAGCGCAGCGCCGGAAGGCGGCCCGCCGGCGGTGTCGATCACGAAGCTTGCGCCGGCAGCGGACGCCTGTGGCGCCGGCTCACCCGCCTCGAACGAGCGCATGAAGGTGGCCTGCGGCGCACTCGCCATGCCGATGCCCGACCAGACGCCGAGCAGCAGCGGTATCCATCGACCTGCGTTGCGCATGCTGCAATCCCCGTTGATGTGCTGCGCGCCGGAATCCGGCTAGAGAGTCGATTTGAATCGATCTAAATTGACCCTGTCAAACCGCAGCGCAGCATTCCGGATCGGGTTGGCGACGAGGCTGCAATGACCCGTCGAACACCGTGCTGTTGGGCCTGGCCCAAACCGATTGATCCGGGATGCCTCGCCAGCTTTGACGACTTTTCGCATACGTGAACGCTCGCAGTCACCCCGGGTCGAGAGCGTCTGAAAAATTGCTTGTCAGCTTCCGGGCACCGCGCGCATGCTCTGCCAACTAATCATTGGACAGTCGTAAAACAGGGGACATGGATGGGCTGGCAATACAGGGGCAAGGTCGGCGCGACGCGCGGACCGAAGATGCCGTGTGCGTCGTGGTATCCGCAGCATGGGCGGTGTGGCGTAGTGCCACACCCTGTCAAGGCATGGCGACAAGCTGGCGATCACGCACAAGCAGCGAGATCGCCGTGACCGACAACGCCCACGACAAACTGGCCGAACGACTGGCTGGCACCTTGCTCAAGCTCAACCGGGGCGACGCGCTGGATCGCGACGAGCTTGCTGCCGAATACGGCGTCAGCAGCCGCACCATCTACCGCGATATGGGCCGCTTGGGCAACGTGGTGGAGTGCGACGCCAAAGGCCGCTACCGGATGGTGGCCGAATACCGCGGCCGGCTGAGCCCGCGTGACCTGGAAAACTTCGCCCGCCTCGTCGGCGTGGAGGATCTGTTCCCCCGCAACAGCGCCAGCTTCCTGCTGGCCCTGCTCGACACCCTGGGCAACAGCAGCTTCCTGGTACGTGGCCATCATTACGAGGCGCTGAAACCGCACGACCCGGCGTTCCTGCAGTTGGACGAGGCGATCCGCGACCAGCGACTGTGCACGCTCAACTATGCCGACAAGCGCCGCACCCTGGCGCCGTATCGACTCATCAACAGCAAGGGCATCTGGTACCTCGCCGCTACCGACGCCGGCACGTTGAAGTCCTTCGCGCTGAGCCGCATCAGCCTGCTGGTAGTAAGCGACGAAGCCTTCGAGCCCGACCCCACCGCCCAGCGCCAGATCGATGAAGACGACGACGTCTGGTTCAGCCAGGAAAAAACCGAGGTGCTGCTCAGCGTGGCACCGCAGGTCGCCTATTACTTCAAGCGCCGCAAGCTGCTGCCGCTGCAGCAGATCGACAAGGAGCTGGAGAACGGCGGCCTGATCGTCAGCAGCCGCATCAGCGACCAGAACCAGATACTGCCGCTGGTGCGGTACTGGATTCCACATGTGCGGATCTTGGAGCCGGGGTGGCTGAGGGAGGCGTTGGAGCGGGACTTGCGGGCTTTCCTGGCCTGATGCGCCACACGTATCGCTATCGACGAAAACAAGAGGCACGGCATGAGCAAATTTACGGTCTCATTCATCGCCCGCAAGGGAAACAACGTGATCCGCCCATCGGTCACGGTGGAGTGTGAAAACGAGCGCGAGGCCATCTGGCTGGCCGAGACCAAGGCCAAGAACATGTATCCGCTCTATCGAAATTACGACTGGGGCCCGGAGAAGATCGTCAAGAAGTGATGCTTGCCACACGTGGCAGGTAGTCTGTTACGCAGGTTGCACTGACCCAACAATCAAGGATAAGCGGAGCGTCCCATGCTTCAATCGCAGCAAACCTACACGCGCTACATCGATGACGTTGTGACTCATTTGGCCGGAGCGAATATCGATAGCGGTGGCTTCCCGGGCATTCGACAAAATTTGGGAGCTAGCGAGGTCATCGTACCAGTCATCGGGGGGTTCAGTGCTGGCAAGAGCTCGCTACTCAACGCCATGTTGAATCGTGAATTATTGCCTGTGGGGATCACTCCAGAAACGGAGTTGGCTACGGAGTTACGCTATGGCGAGGACGAACATCTCTTGGCGTGGCGGTTTGATGGCACCAGCGAACGAATGGATTTGGGCGCCATCAACAAGCTCAAGGCGAAAGCGTCAGAGTTCACACACCTTCAAGCCTTCGTGGCGAACGTGTTCCTCAAGCAGCGTCCAGAGATTGTGCTGGTCGATATGCCCGGATTTGGTTCCTCGTTTGCGAATCATGACAAGGCGGCGGCCTATTACTTGCCGCGCGGCGCGCACTTCATTGTCGTCACCAGCATTGAAGATGGCAATCTCACGGGCTCGATGACCCGACACTTGTCGGCGATCCATGATCTGGGGCGCTCATTCTCGTTTGTGGTGTCGAAGACGAACCTGCGTACTGCTAGTGATGTGGATGCGGTCGTTGGTGTGATCAAAGATCAGATTCATACCGCATTCGACATACAGGCCGAACCGCACCAATTGGGTGACGATGGCGGCGAGAGGATGCGACGAATCGTAGAGTCGCTTGATCCTGACCGGATCATGCGCGACGCGTTTACGCCGATTCTCAAGGACGAAACCATGAATGCGCTGGCCAGAATCAATTCTGCCGAGGCGGCATTTCATCGCAGCAATAGCCAGAGCAAGCGGAGGCAAGAGGAGCTTGAGTGGAGCCTTGATTCCATCAAGAACAAGCGCGACGGGGTTATCAGTGACATCAAAGAGGCGAGGGTTAGTCGCGCCATCGACCAGTGCATGAAAGAGCTGACGCGTGAGCTCGATTATGCGCAAGGGGAGCTTGTGCAGGCCGCCACGTCTGGCAACAGGGACGCATTTGGCGGGGTCATGGGCGACATCACGCGCAGCGTGGTCGAGCGTGTCATGCAAACTGAACTCCGTGATGCAGGCAAGGCGGTGGCTGCCGCTATTGCCGATGTCCTGAAGCCGGTCGATGGTTCTGACATCGGCACGGGAGGTGGCCTCGGGCAAGAGTTGGCTTCGACGGTAGAGCGCAGCCTGTCTTCGGTGAGCAACACGTTGTCGTCGTGGACTACGGCTGTTGCCAATCACAATGCAGCCGAGATCGAGCGGATGCAGAAGGACCCTAAGGACAACGGCGACAAGGCCAAGACAGTCTCAAGGGCTACGTACCAAGGGTTGGCTACTGTACTCGCGGTGACAACAAGCCTCGTCAATCCAGCTATCGAACTCCTTATCATTTTCCTCCCGACGATCATTGGGTGGTTCAACGAATCGCGTGTACGCGAGGAAATTCGCCAGAAAATATCAAATCAGGTCATCCCTACATACATTCGCGATCTGCGTACCAAGCTGCCCGGTATTGTCGAGGAGCAGGTGAATGCTCTCGTGCAGGAGGTAACCCTGCGTTTTGAGGCGGAGATTGATGCGCAGCAGAAGTCGGTCGATGAAAGCCTTGCGTCGTCCAAGGATGCCTCTGGCGACGTCGAGCAGAAGCTGGCGGCACTGACCGCTGCACGCGAAGCGATCAAGCGCATTGCCAAGGAAGTGCTTTACGGAGAGGTCAACGCATGAATCCGAATGAGCTTATCGAGGCCAGCCGGCGTCTGCATGCTTGGGCTGACAACTACCAAGATGCAATTGGTCAGGATTTCAGCGCACTGTCCTCTCGCTTCGGCATCGATGATGCGGAGCGGCTTGGCGCGACAGTTGAGAACATGCGTGAGGAGGGGCGTCTACTCACCATCGGTATCGTCGGGCGCGTCAAGGCAGGCAAGTCGTCGCTTCTGAATGCGTTGCTCTTCGATGGTCGACCTGTGTTGCCCAAGGCGGCAACGCCAATGACTGCTGCGCTGACTACCCTGAGCTTTGGCGAAACCATCCGTGCCGAGGTGCAGTATTTCACCGCCGATGATCTTGGGAAAATTAGGGCAGATGCTGAACAGTTCAAACGGCGTCTCGCCGGTATCGAAAAGGAGAACCTCAACAAGCTGTTGGCGGGAAAAAAGCAGCGCAGTGAAACTCCCGACATGGAGGAGCTTAGCAAGCTGGCCGAACGCCAAGCGCTTCGCTCCGCCACGGAGGAATCGCCATCATTGGCAGCATCTTGGGATCAACAGCGGCGCATCGATTCTGCGAGATCAGGTACCCGGCCTGAATCAATCACGGGCACTTCGCCCGAAGAACTGGCATCACGCCTCATGGATTTCGTTGGCCCTGATGGCCCCTATATGCCGTTCACGAAGTCGGTAGACATCTACCTGCCTATCGAATGGCTCCGCGATATTCGCATTGTAGATACGCCGGGGATGGATGACCCAGTTAGGTCGCGTGAGGAGCGCACACGCCAACTGCTCAAGGATTGCGATGTCATCTTCATCGTCAGCCCCGCGGGGCAGTTCTTGAATCAGCAGGACATCGAGGCGATGAGCCTCATCTCGCGTCGGGAAGGGGTGCGCCACCTCGCGGTCGTGGCTAGTCAGATTGACAACCAACTGTATGCCAGTGCGAAGAAAGCCACGCCGGAGGCTACCCTCGTAGGGCTTACGGAACAACTACGCGACCACATGAAAGACACCTTGTCGCGTTTGGTGGCATCGAATCCAGAGTTCGCTGATGCTTTCGATGACCTCATCAACGGTGGGGAGTCGGCACTGACTTGGACATCGAGTGCTTGCGCTGGACTTGCTCACAGGCTCGATGAAAAAAATGCGTGGGACGCCACCGATCAGGCCCTCTGGAAGAATCTGAGCAATGCATTCCCGGAGTTCTTTGACGAGGGCAATCCGCAGCGCAGCCGCGATAGCTTGCAGATGCTCTCGAACATTGCGCGCCTCAAGGCAATGATCGATGACGTCCGTCATCGCAAGAGTGAAGTTCTCGCAGGCCGACTCGATGCTTGGGTTTCGGCCAAGTCGAATTCGCTGAACGAATTCAAGAAAGCCTTGGCCGATCAAGTCAATACGCGTATTCATGAGTTGCAGGGGGCTGATGCCAAAGCGCTTGAGCGTCAGCGACTCAAGTTGCAGAACATTGCCAGCCGGGGCGGTAGCCAAATAGATGAAGCTTTCGCGGAATGGAGACGCAAATTTCTTCGCGCGATGGGGGCAGGGCTGAAGAGCGCGCTGGACTCCGTGTTCGAGGAGTCCGTAGAGAAGTCGTCATCGGCGAAGGATGTTGAGTCTGAAGAATACGAGAAACCTGGACTTGGGAACTGGTTTGCGAGAAAGCTTTGGGATGGTGGCAAGGAGGCGAGGGATGTGGTTGTTGTGTACCGGCAACCTGCCATTAATGCAATATCACATTTCGTTCGCGAGCTTAACAAGCGTATTGATAGAACGGCGGAAGAAAATGTAGGTGGTGCCCGTACAGAGCTTGAGCGGCGACTTACATCTTCGGCGCACGATTATCTTGAGAAAATTTACGAAATGGACGCAGAGTCGTCTGATCAAGAATACGGGGACGATACTATTCTGTCTTGGATTGATAGTGCCGTCATGGGTGTGGTGAGTGCGCTGGATGTGCCTTTTCCCGCTGCCGTTAATGTGAAGAGGGAATGGCCGAGCGAGAAAAAGCTCACTGGGTACGCGGCAAAGGAGTTCCTTAAAGCTGTGGAGCATCACATCGATGATCTGCGCGAAATTGCTGGCGAGGAGATGGATGAGTATTGTCAAACGCTCAAAAGGGTCATTCCCGGAAAGGTTGCCCATGTCATGTTCGATAGGCTAAGAAGCCGCCTGGAGCAACTTATCGCTGACATCAACAATATCGCGATGAGCCGCGAGTTGTATGCACGTATGGCCAAGGAGCTTGGTGCTATATGACTCCGCCGTTTGCAAGTGAGCCTTTGTTGGCGTTGATTGATCGTCTGGGGCGCTTCTTTGTCTGGAGGCGCCGTAGTTTGTGTGACGAGGTGCGATCCGGGGTGCTGGCCGTCGCTGCCGAGCGTGATGCTGCGAATACATCCCGTGAGTGTGCGAAAGACAAACTTCGTGAGTATGTTGCGAAGCATGCGGAAGTGTTGAAGGAGCAAGAGGCACTCCAAGTTTCGCTTCACCAATCGCTGCATAGCGTAGGCCGGTTGCGAAATGATGTGGCAACGCTGAGTGCGGAGCGTGATGCTGCAAGCGCAGCTCATGAGCGAGTGGAAGGCGAGCTTGAAGAGCTTGCTGCAAAACATGAATCCACTTCGACCATGTATCAACTGGTGGCGAAGCTTCACGACGCCAAGCCTGAGCCGCATGCGTCGGCGGTCGAGTTCAATCGGCTGCTTTCGGATGATTACCCTCGCTTTGCTGATGCGGAATCCTCTTTGGCAGAAGAGGCGAAGGCGCTCATGTTGCTTCAGTCCGTGGGCAGGGAGTTGGAGATGATTGCAAGATTCCCGGACATACATCGCCATCGAATGATTTGTCTGGCCGGTGGATTCAGTGCGGGAAAGTCGAGCTTCATCAACAGCTTTATCGACGATCCCAAGATTCGATTGGCGGAAGGTGTGCGGCCGGTGACGGCCATACCCAGCTATGTGGTGGCTTCCGATGCTCCTTCCATACAGGCTTGCTCGATCAATGGAGGGCAGTTTGAGTTGGAGCCTGAGCTCTACAGCAAGCTGTCGCACGCCTTCGTTCAATCGATGGGCTTCAATCTCAGCGACCTTATGCCCTTTGTCTTTATCGGTGCTCGTTTGAACGCAGAGTTCTTCGAGCATGTATGCCTCATTGATACGCCAGGTTACAACGCAGGGCACGGTGTTGCTGATGGCGGAGTGAGGGATCGACAGCAGGCATCCAGCCTTGCTCGTCAAGCGGATGGGCTGATCTGGATGATCGGTGTTGATGCGGGTGGTGTCCTTACGGCGTCGGATCTCGAATTTCTCAAAGAGGTTGGGCACAAGAAACCGTTGTACGTGGTGCTCAACAAATGTGAAACGAAGTCCGAAGACGATCTTGTCGATCTTATCGAACGTATTGCGGATGATCTCGCAGGGCAAGGTATCGACGTGGCAGGGGTTAGCGCTTACAGCGCCATTGAACAGCGAGAGATCAAGTGTCACGACGAGTCACTGTACGCTTTTCTTCGGAAGAACAATGTTCCGGGTGATGCCGGTACGGCTTTGGTCGAACGCATCAACGAAGTTTTCGATATGTACGACGCGTCTCTATTGAGGGATACAAGACGAATATCAATGCAAGGCAAGGCGCTCCTCAACCTTGCATTGGAATGCTATGAAGTAGGTGGCTCCGATCTACGTGAAAAGATGAAGCCGACACTCGCCAGATTGAAGAATAGTCTTTCTGCCCCGCCTGCCCCTGAGCTTTGCCGACAATCTCGTGAACTCAGGGAGAAGTTCATTGAATGCATCATGTCGGTCACGGGCCTCCAGACGAGCGCGAGCGCCGAGCCGCTTTCTTAGATACCTGTCATGCCTGCCTGTTCACGGTTTCCAATTTGTTCTGGAAGGCCGCACCCGCTCGATCTCCACACCTTGCGCAGTGCGTCTGTACAACAGCACCCAGTATCCGCCGCGCCCAGCGTAGACATGCGTCCCTAGCAAGCCGGGCAGGTTCTGCCAGGTGGCTACGCCGTCCAGCCGGCTGCCCTCGTCCTCGATGCATAGGTCCTGGGCGAGGGCGGCGACGAAGATTTGCGGATCGCGCTTTTCGTAGGCGAGTGATTCGGCGGCATCGAGCATGTCCATGCGATCGGCGATCGCGGCGGGACGCCAGGTGACGCTCACTTGGCCGTGCCGTGGCCGTGTGAATCAGGCACGGCGATCTCGACGCCGAGTTTGGCGCTCAATCGCTCGCGACGCAGTTCGCGCTGCTCGGCCATGGCGTCTGCTGCTTGCCCGGACGACAGCGAGGGTCGCGGGTCGGCGCGTGCCTCTTCCACGGAGGCGCGCAGGAAAGCCACGTAGCGGGCATCTTCGTCCTTGAGTTTCATGGCGGTTGATCGGTCGGGCCGCCGACGGACAGGCTGTTCGCCGACGGCCCCCCAATGCGCTGCGTCCACGCGTAAATCGTCGGTGCGCACGCCGAGGTCACGCAGGACCTTCAGGGCGCCCTCGAAACTGGTGAAACGGCGCGGTTCGCCCTCCTTGGTGGCCAGCAGCTTGGGTTGCGCTTGGGTTTGCAGTTGCAGCGTCCAGCCGCCGGCCAGACCGATGACTTCCGCGCCCTTGATGGCCCCGGCGTGTACCAGTACACGGGCGGTAGCGAGCTTGACCAGATCGGGCATGGCACCCTCCGATTCAATGATTAGTTGGCATCCACTTTATCATTGATATGGCACGCCTCAACGCCCCAACAGCCCCTTGAGCTTCGCCGCCATCACCTCGCTCGCCGTCGCCGTCCGATGCGCCAGCGGCGCATGTTCGCATTTGGGGCAACTGGGCAAGAACATCAGCACGTCGCTTGTGGGGATGATGGTCTGCTTCCATCCGCATTTTTCGCAGTAGCAGGTCATGGGTGGCGCTTTGAAAACCATGCGGAACCTCCAGGTCAGTAAAAACAGGGCCACGCGTGGTGGTGGCGCCGGTGCTTGCATGGATCAAACCACCGGAAACGCCACATCCCCGAAATCCTCACTCTCGCACCGCATCACTAGCCCGACGATGACCGGCACCAGTACCCCAAGAATCGCCGCGCCGTCCTTCACCTGTGCCCGATTGGTGCTGCCATTCCAGGTGGCGCCGCCGTGAATCAGCTGGTTGCGCAGCACGTAGAGGCGGTCCAGCACGATGGAGAGCAGGGTGGCGATGTCCTTGCGCATCACGGCGTCCAGCGCGCGCTTCTTGGCGGCGGCGAAGCTGGTTTCCCAGGCGTTGCTGGCGTCGTGCTCGCGCATGGCGCGCCAGAACGGTTCGAACACGAAATGGTTGTCGACCAGGGTTCGGATGGGGCCGCTGAACTGGCCGAACAGGGCGCGATGCAGTTGCTGTTCGGCGTCGAGCTTGAGCAGTTGCTCGATGAAGTGGCGCACCTGGTCGCGTTCCTTCTGCTCAAAGCCGAACTCGCTGGCGTAGGCGGCATTGAAGGCGATCCACAGGAAGATGTAGCGGGCATCGTGGTCGTCCGGCTCCTGCTCGGCGCGCGCCAGCCAGCTGATGGCGCGGTGGATACGCACGCGCAGGGCCTCGGGTTGGCCGTCGCGCAGGTTGCGATGCTGCTGCTTGAGCGTTGTCGCCGTGGAGGCCGGAATGGGTGGTGTCATGAGGGCGTCACTGGCCGATGGGATGACCGCATCGTATCGATTGGCTCGGCTTGTGTGTGGCTGACACATGGCCACTGCGCCGAGAACTGGCTGCGCCATTGTGGTTGCGCAGTCGTTGGCCGGCTGCTTCGATGACTGGCTGGACTCGGGCGGTATCGCGTTCATCGTGGCTGCAAAGCACTCCCTGCCAACAGCGCCTGCAGCCGCGCCTCGTCGTACGCGGCGTTACGACGTCCGCGATCCAGTACGGCCGCGGATGACTTCGATGTTGGAGCCGCGGCCAGTTTCGGCAGCACCTCGATCGAGCGGCACGCCCACTGCTGGTTGGGAAGTGCGAACACGTTCATGGCGTGCTGGCAGGCGGTGAGTGTTGGGTAGGCATATCCGATGGCGTAGGGGCTGGGGTGAACGAGGCTCACGATGACCCAGATGAGCACGGCATGCATGGCGTCAACCTTGTGGCGGGCGTTGATGGGTTCGGAAATACCTTGGCGTCGCGCTACGGGCTGGCATGGAAGGTGATGGTGTCCACCTTCACGTTGCCCAGCCGCGCCTGGATCAGGGCGGGCAGCTGCGGATCGTGGTCGTAGGCCGCGGCGTCGAGATCGGGGCCGCTCTTGCCCAGACGCGTGGCCTCTATCGCCATCACCTGCTGCAGCGCGGCGACGTCGGCGTCGGTGGTAATGCTGCCGCTGAAGTCGACCATCAGGAAGCCGTCGGCCTGGCTGCCGCCCAGGCTGGCCTGCACGCTGGGGTCGCTGGCGTTGCCGCATTCCGCGAAGCCGGCGCAGGCCAGGCCAATGTCGCTGGCGCCGGCCTTGAACAGGGCCGCAAAGCGCAACGTCGCCAGGTTCATTGCCGGCGCGTTGGGCAACATGGCTGACAGCGGAACGCTGCAGCGCGGGGCGAGCTGCAAGGTGAGTGCGGAGATGGTCGACCCGGTGGCAGTCGCCATCACGTGGCAGCCATCCACCCGGTACAGCCGCGCCTGGCTGCCGTCGCCGTTGTCCAGCATCTGCATGGCCGGCCCGGCGATGGATTCGAACCAGGCGATATTGCTGCCGATGGCGTCGTGCACGAAGAGCCGGTCCAGTCTGGTGGGCGCATCGGCTGTCGGTGACGCAGCGGGTTGTCTTGCGGATGCCGCCTGCGCGGGCATCTTTGAGATGGACATCACTGCCTGAGAGGAGCCGTGGCAGCCGGCGAGCGTGCCCAGCGCCACGCCGAACAGTAGGCCGGTCGCGCATGCTTTCATGGGTGTACCCAATGCGGTTTCAGCGTGCGTGGTCGTCGCACGCGTCGTCGCGATTCAGCCAGGTGGCCAGGCCGAAGAGGGCAAAGCCGTAGACCACAGCGGCGCCGATTATTTTGAACATGGCAGTTACTCCGGTTGGGGCGGGCAGCGGCTGCCGCTCGCGGTACGTCTTGGCACCGTGGCCACGATGGCATGGCGGTTTGACAGGACGTGTCAGGCTGCCGGTGCGGAGACGCCGAAAGCCTCGTCGCCATGTCGCGACCAGCTGTCGTCCGGAATGACCCAAGCATGCGTTCAGAACGCTGCCCCGGGAATGCCATTGAGGCGAAGCTTGCGCTGACGGCCTCTCGACGTCGGGTTGTTACTCCGGAGGTCGCACTCGTCATCCCGATGAAGGCTATAGGTGCCTTGCGACATCAACGTGGATCAGGCCGGGGCGATCACGGCTGTTCAAGCTGCGTGGTCAATGAATGACCGGACCTTCGTCCGTGGAAAAGCGCCTCCTGCCTGCACAGGAAGGGCAGGCAAGAACGTGGTGGGGATGGGCGTTTGATCAAACAACGATGAGCAATCGTCGTCGCCCTGAGTGTGCTCAACCGCCCTGCGCGGGCAGCAGCGCATTGAAGCGCGCGGCGATGTAGTCGTCGGTGAAACTGGTCATGTTGCGGCCGCGGATGAAGCCGCAATGGCCGCCGTGCTCGGCGATGTCCAGTTCCACGTTGGGTGGCAGTTGGAGCTTCTCGAACGCGGCAACGGGGATCACCGGATCGTCGCGCGCGGTGAGGATGGTGGCGGGGATCTGCATTGCCTGCATGATGTCGCCGGCCACCGAATAGCCGTCCAGGTAGGATTGCAGCGAGCCGAAATCGGTATGCCGCAGCACCAGCGCTTCGGTGAGGCCGCGCAGGTTCTGCTTCAGCTCGGACATCTCGAAATACACATGCTGCGGAAACGCCGCCTGCTTGGCGCGCAGCGACTGCCGCCACTTGTGCATGAAGTAGGCCTGGTAGAACCAGGGCGCGGCCTTCTCCAGCGAAAACAGGCCTTCGGCCGGATCGATGATGGGGCATACCGCCAGCACGTAGCTCAGCGGAATGCCTGCGCGCGAGGTCCGCATCGCGGCACGCAGCGCGAAGTTGCCGCCCAGCGAGAAGCCGGCCAGCGCCATCGGTCGCGCCGGCCAGCGCTGCGCGATGTCGCCCAGCGCATGCACCACTTCATCGATGCGGCAGGAATGGAACAGCGCCTCGTTCATCGAGTGGCTGTCGCCATGGTCGCGGAAGTTCAGGCGGAAGATGTCCCAGCCTTCGCGCAGCAGGCGGCTGCCGGTCTGCAGCACGTAGGTGCTGTCGACGCTGCCTTCCCAGCCGTGGAACAGCACGGCCAGGCCGCGCGGTTGCGCGTGGACTTTCTGCGCGGTGAAGGCGCCGCTCAGGCGCACGCCGTCGCCGGCATCCACCACCACGGTCTCGGCCCCTTCGAGCACTTCGCGCGCCGCTTTCGGCAGCAGCATGCGACGCACGCCGCTGGAGGAAAGCATGGTCTGGATGTGACCGCTGGTGAGCGGCCAGGACGGACGGAAGTCCTTTCCGCTCGGCAGGCTCATGCGGCGCGGTCTTCCAGGGCGGCGCCGATGCGCTCGCGTGCCAGCTCGGCCATTTTGCGACGCCCCTCGGCACTGGCCGGCACCGGCTCCAGGAAATGCACTTCCGCGTCCATCGGCGCGCTGCCGAGCAGGCGCAGGAAGTTCTGCAGGAAGTTTTCTTCTTCGCGGAAACCGGCATCGATGACGCGCCGGCCATGTCGCGCAAAACGCAGCGCCACCGGCTGCACCGGCACCTGGGCATCCAGCCCGGCCTGGAAAATGCGCGCGTGGAACACCTTCAGCACGCCGTGGTGGCCGGTGCCGCCTTCGGGAAACACCGCCACCGATCGCCCCGCCTGCAGCCGCTCGACCATGGTCTGCATCACCGCCGACAGCGAATGGTTGTTGCCGCGACGATGGAAGATGGTGCCGCCGCTGGCGGCCAGCCAGCCGACCAGCGGCCAGTGCGCGATCTCGGCCTTGGCCACGAAGCAGGCGGCGCGCTGGCTGTGCAGCAGCTCGATGTCGATCCACGAGGTGTGATTGGCCACGAACATGACCGGATCGGCTTTCGGCTGGCCGAAGCGCACCGAGCGCAGGCCGAAGATGCGCATCAAGCCGATCGACCACCAGCGGATCAGCCGATGCGAAAACGGCTCGCGACCGTTTTGCATCACGCGGTCGCGATTCCAGCTCATCACGAAAATCGCCAGCGCGATTGCCAGCAACGCATGCAGCACCAGCAGCGGCACGCGCCACAGGTAACGCAACGGGCGCAGGAAATCGCGGGCAGGGACAGTGGCGGAGTCAATGCTCATGAACGGATTAGTTTAGCGTTAGATCCAGTGCGACGTCTGCCTCTGGTGCGCGATCCGGCTGGCGTGGCATGCGCCTCATCGCGAAGCGGCGACCGCGCCGTGTTTCTCCATCTGCGCCAGCGGCAGCGATGGCGAACGTTTCACCGTGCGCAACACGAAGCTGGAATTGAGATCGGCCACGCCGGCGGCATTCAGCAGGTGGTCGAGCAGGAAGCGCGAGAAGTCCTGCAAGTCGGCCACATAGACATGCAGCAGGTAATCCATCTCGCCGGTCAGCGCATGGCAGGCCACCACTTCGTCCCAGCCGTTGATCTGTTCGACGAAACGCTCCACCGCCGTGCCCTCGTGCCGCGCCAGTTGCACCCGCACGAAAGCCTGCAGTCCCAGGCCGACGGACTGCGGATCGATCTGCGCGGCATAGCCGATGATGACCTTGTCCGCCTCCAGCCGTTGCAGCCGGCGCAGGCAGGCCGAGGGCGACAGGCTGACCCGTTCGGCCAGTTCGGCGTTGGTGATGCGGCCTTCCGATTGCAGCACGGCGAGCAGACGCAGGTCGGTACGATCCAGCGTAGTCATGCACGATACCTCGATGACAAGGGCTGTTTGAGCACGAATATTGCGCGCATCAAGCTTGTTTGCACAACATCACAACCTTTGTGCGGCTTATCCGTCGTATGCTCTTGTTGGTCACCCTGACGCAAGCGGGATGACCCAGCCATTCTGCCCCGGAGCCGAGCCATGGACCACAACCCACCCCGCAAAGTCGAACACCAGCAGACCGATCGCGGTTATGTGCCGGTCTACGCCACCGGCGTGGTGGAGCAGCCGTGGGCCAGCTACAGCAAGACCGACCACGAGGTCTGGGACACGCTGTTCAAGCGCCAGCGCGAACTGCTGCCCGGCCGCGCCTGCCAGGAATTCCTCGACGGCGTGGAGCGTTTCGGCCTGGGCGATGGCGGCATTCCGAAATTCGCCGACCTGAACCAGGTGCTGGCCAAGGCCACCGGCTGGGAACTGGTCGCGGTGGAAGGCCTGCTGCCGGACGAGGTGTTTTTCGACCACCTCGCCAACCGCCGCTTCCCGGTCAGCTGGTGGATCCGCAAGCCCGACCAGCTCGACTACCTCAGCGAGCCGGACCTGTTCCACGACATGTTCGGCCACGTGCCGCTGCTGCTGAACCCGGTGTTCGCCGACTACATGCAGGCCTACGGCCGCGGCGGCATGAAGGCCTTCGGCATCGGCCCCGAAGCGCTGATGAACCTCACCCGCCTGTACTGGTACACGGTGGAATTCGGCCTGATCAACACCGCCGACGGCATGCGCATCTACGGCGCCGGCATCGTCAGCTCGAAGGGCGAATCGATCTACTCGCTCGACTCGGCCTCGCCGAACCGCATCGGTTTCGGCCTGGAGCGCGTGATGAGCACGCGCTACCGCATCGACACCTATCAGCAAACCTATTTCGTGATCGACAGCTTCGAGCAGCTGTTCGAAGCGACGAAGCCGGACTTCGCACCGATCTACGCGTCACTGCGCGAACAGCCGGCGCACGCCGCCGGCGACGTGCTGGACGGCGACCGCGTATTCACCCGCGGCAACCGCGAGGGCTGGGCCACCAACGCGGATACCTGAGCAAGACGCGCTCCGATTCCGTCTCCAGCACCGCAGCCCGGACATCGCGGGCCGATCCACCCGCAACGATTGACCGCCCGGGTTGCCAGCCCGAGCGCCGGCCCTTCCGCCGTGTCGTCAAGTTCACGCAAGCCTCGCATTCCCTGCGCGCCCCGATGCTGCAAAGCCGTCGGGGATGTGCGCGCCTCGACGTGCCCGCTCCATGGGGATTGCTAGACTCGGACGAACGGATGCACCGGGATGCGGTGACATGGGTGAAACGACGCAGTTGCTGGCGAGTGCGCGAAACGGAGATCCCGATGCATGGGAGCGCGTGGTCGTGCTGCTTTACGACGACCTGCTGCGACTTGCGCGCCGCACCGTGCGCGGACGTGGCGCCTGCACGCTGAATGCCACCGCGCTGGTACACGAATGCTATCTGCGCGTGGCCGGCGGCCGTGCCGACGCGATCACCAGCAGCCACCACTTTCTCGCCCTGGCCAGCCGCGCGATGCGGCAGATCCTGGTCAATCACGCGCGTGATCGCGTGGCGGCCAAGCGCGGCGGTGGCGCCATCCACGTCACGCTGGAACGCCAGCAGCTCAGCGCCGACCAGGAAGCCGACGATGTCCTGATGCTGGACGAGGCGCTGGTGCGGCTCGCGCGCGAAGACGAGCGGCTGAGCCAGGTGATCGACTGTCGAATCTTCGGCGGCCTGACCGAAATGGAGACGGCCTCCGCGCTGGGTATTCCGCTGCGCACGGTGCAACGTCGCTGGCAGCAGGCCCGCGAGCGCCTGCGCGTCTGTCTGCAACCTGGCTGATGACCACGCCGGACACGCTCGACCGGCTGCTGGAACCGGGTCGGCTGCTCGGCGGCGCACTGGCCGAAGGCATGCTGCGCGAGCAGCTGGGCGTTACCGAACTGGCTTGCGGCCAGATGCTGGGCGCGTTCCGCATCGAGCGCGAACTGGGCCGCGGCGGCATGGGCATCGTCTACCTGGCCGCGCGCGCCGATGGTGCGTACGAGCAACATGTCGCCATCAAGTGGCTGCCGCTCAGCCGCCTGCATGCCGGGCATGCGGACCGATTCCGCCACGAGCGGCAGATCCACGCCCGGCTGCGCCATCCGAACATCGCGCGCCTGCTTGATGGTGGCCATAGCGCCGACGGTCACCTGTGGTTCGCGCTGGAACACGTGGAAGGGCTGCCTGTGGACGCGCATGCCGCCAGCGCCGGGCTGGACTGGCGCGCTCGCGTGCGCCTGTTGCTGCCCGTGGTCGAAGCCGTGCAATTCGCCCACGGCCGGCTGCTCCTGCATCGCGACATCAAGCCGGACAACGTGCTGGTGGACAGCGACGGCCGGCCCAAGCTGATCGATTTCGGCGTGGCGGCATGGCTGCTCGATGCGGATGCACCCAGCGCCTGCACCCCCGGTTTTGCCAGCCCGGAACAACGGGCCGGCGGCGCCACCGAAGTCACCTCGGACATCTGGCAACTCGGCCGGCTGTTGCACCACGTGTTGATCGCGGAGAAACCCGGCCGACCGGCACCTGCGTATCCGCGCGATCTGGCCGCGATCATCGCCAAGGCGACCGACCCGCTGCCGGCCCGGCGTTATGCCAGCGCCTCGGCCTTGCACGACGACTTGCAGCGCGTGCTGCGCCATCGCCCGGTCAGCGCGCGACCTCCGCGACTGCCGCACCGACTGCACCTGCTGTTGCGTGCCCATCCGTTCGGTACCGTGGGCAGCTTGCTGGCGGCGCTCGCATTCGCCGCCATGGTGGCCGGCTTCATGCTCAAGCTGACCCGCGAACGCGATACCGCCCGGCATGCGCAAGCCGTGGCCGAGGCGGTGAATGCATTCCTCAACCGGGATTTCCTGCCCGGCGCCGATCCGCTGCAAGGCGGCTCCAGCGACCTCAGCGTGGCCGCGCTCAGCGAACATGCGCTGGACCGGGTGGAGCCGCGCCTGCACGATCTGCCCGAGGTCGCCGGCCGAGTCGAGATGAGCCTGGGTCGTACCTTGGCCAACCTGGGCCACTTCAAGACCGCACGCCGCGCCTTCAGTCACGCGATCGAACACTTCACCGCGGCCTACGGCGCACACGACCAGCGCGTGCTGCGCAGCCGGCTCGCGCGCGAGCAGGTCGCCATCGATCCAGCCAGCCTGCAAGCCGCCGACCAGCACCTGCGCGTCCTGCGCCATGACGTACTGGCCAGCCCGCAGCCGCATGCCGAACTGCTCGCCGAAGTCGATGCGCAGCTGGCCCGCGCCGCCTTCCTGCGCGACGACTTCAGCCTGTGCGAAGCGCGCTATGCCGCCCTGCTGCCACGACTGGCGGATGCCGCCCCGGTGACCCGTGCCGATGCCTACATGGGATTGGGCCTGTGCGAATCCCGCCTCGGTCACTGGTCGCTGGCACTCGCCCATGCGCGCAAGGCGCGCGCGCTCGACGAACACGCGCTGGGCGTCGATCACCCGTTGACCCTGGAAACCCATATCGCCATCGCCGCCGCACTGATCGGCCTGGGCCACTACGACCAGGCCACCACCTTGCTGCGCGATCTGCTCACCCGGCTCGACCATCGCTACGGCCCGCTGCACCCGACCACGCTGACGGTGACGCACGATCTCGGGCTGGCGATCACCTGCGCGGGCCACCCGGACGAAGGCGCGCAATGGTTGCGCCGGGCGGCAGACGGTCGCGCCCAAACCCTGGGCACGCAGCATCCCTGGTACGCCATGACGGAAAGCGTGCTCAGCATGGCCCTGCTCCAGGGCCACCATGCAGATGAAGCCGCGCATGCGCTGGCGCGCGCACGGCAGGCGCTGGGCACGAACGCCGCGGCCACGCCTTACATCCAGGTGACGTTGCTGGAAAACGAGGCCGACCTGGCTCTGGCGCAGGGACGCCCGGCGGAAGCCGCCCGGCGCTACGACACGGCGATCGACGCTGCCACGAAAACCTATCCTGCCGGTTATCGACGCCTGTCGATGTTGCGCCTCGGCCTGGGCCTGGCCCTGGTCGACGAAGGCCATGCCGTGGACGGCAAGGCGCTGTTGCGCCAGTCGCTGCAAGCCGTCGGCCAGCGCCCCGACTGTCGCGGCAACCAGATCGCGATGGCGCGCGAATGGCTGCATTGATGCCGGCGTCGACGCGCAACGCGTGTCGACGCTTCTCCGTGCATCGCCCAAGCACCACCCGGATTCCATCGAACCGGACAAGGGAATGCGTGCCACCGCCCCGACCTGCAGCAGGGCGATGGCACGCCGGGGCCGGGACATGCCCGGCCCCGGCATTGCTCAGTTCGAGGTCCGCAATGAATCGGTCCAGGTGTGGTCGTACGCCGCCGACACCGTCCAGGCATACGTCGACCAGGTGAAGCCTTCGCCCGGCCACGGATTCATGTAGCCGACGTATTGCGTGCCCTGTTCGTCGTCGTAGCCGTAGCCCACCAGGATGTGGCCGCCGCCGCTGTACCAGCCGAAGCGCATCACGAACGGATGGCCGGCGTCGACGTCACTGACGATGGCGTTCCAGCTCAATGCCGAGGTATAGGCCGTGCTGCTCAGGCCGCCGTTCTGCAGGATGGACTGCACGCTGCCGGCCTGGCCATACAGCGCGTTCGGCGAGTTCGCGTCGGAATTCCAGTCGAACACGTTGTTGCCGCACGCGTCGGAACGACCGAACGCCCAGTTCACCACGCTGCACTGACTCGGGTTGGCCCCGTACCAGTCCAGCACGTCCACGGACGAGGCGGCCCAGCACCAGTTGCTGTGCTCCTGCACGACCTTGACGACACCGAGGTAGTTGTAGCCGCTGCCGGCCACCGCGACGGACGAAAGCGCGGCGATGCCGATCGCCGCGGCAAGACGATGCATGGTTTTCATGTTTGGTTTCTCCTGACAGGGCGGGGATCAGTTCGAGGTATCGCGGGCGAGGACCTTGCGCAGCTGCGCCTGCAGCGCACTGCCGTCGAGCAGGCCCGATCCACTGGCCGCTTGCGCCTGCATCCGCAACGCGCTGCGCGCGGCCTGCAGCGGGGCGTACTGCGCTGCCGCCGCACCGTGCTTGACCTGGATGAAATCCGCCGTGGCCTGCGGTACGCGCACGTAACGGAACCGGGTGGCGGCCTGCTTGCCGTAGGCGCCGACCACATCCTGGATGTCACCGACCAGCTTGGCCCCGCCCAGCGACACCATCGACCAGCCCGCGGCCGTGCGTGCCATGGTCAGCAGGCCGATCGGCCGACCGTGCAAAACCACTTCGTAACGCCAGATGCCGGTGGGTTGCGCATCGGCCTCCATGTCCGCGCCCGACATCAGCGCCGCACGGCTCACGTCATACACCTGGAAACCCCAGCCGAGCCGCGCATGGCGCAACTGACCCACGTCCCGCACATCCAGCGGGAAGCCTTTCGGCAGTTGCCCGGCGTCACCGGCAAAGCGCGCCGCGAACTGGTGCAGGCCGCGCATGGCGGCCACCCGAGCCGGCGACGACGATGACGCCGTCGCCATCACGAAATCCGCGCCGCCCGCACCGGCCGGCGCCTGGGCGAACGCCGTGCCTCCCGCAAGCACCGCCGCCAACAAGATGTAACGCATGTTCTTCATGAGAGATCTCCCCGAGAGTCAATGTCCGATCCGATGTCATCGGGCCGCTCCCCCGAACGGCTGCCGACACGCGGGCCCCACGCCGTTTCGCGTGGACCCACTCAGACAAGACACGGAACCTCGGCCCACCCCGCCAGCCAACCACGCAGGATGTGCGCTGGATCACGTCCGGGCACGGCGGCTGCCTCGGGACATGCCGCCAATCGCCTCACGTAAGGCCTTCCCGGGGAAGGCCGGAACCTCAACGCGCGCGCGGAATCTCGCTGACTTCCAGCACCTGCGAAACACGTTGGCCGTCCCAGCGATAGATCAGGTGCTGCGACTGCACGCACGGCGCCACCACGTCGGGCTGGAACGCCGCCAGGCATTCGCCGCCACGGTGCCGCGCGCTGTCGTAGACGATTCCGTTGGAGCCCGAGTCGCGCAGCACGCGCGCCAGCTTCACGCTGGCTGCATAGGCAGCCGGGTCGTGCTCGGCCTTCCAGCCGCTGCGAATGTCATGCAGGCGGCAATCGACCTGGGTGCGGTAGCAGCGCATCGGGATGTCGCAGGCCGGCTCGGCGGTGGCGGCCAGAAAGCGCTCGCGGTGGTAGACCGTTTCCTCCACCGCCGTGGCCACGCTGTGCGCGGCATAGAACACGCCCCAGCTGCCGTCGGAAAAGCGGCTGCCTTCGGGATTGAGATGGGTGAACGCCGCCATCACCGGCGTGCTGCCGGGGCCGCTGATGCGATGCTCTTTGGGAATCAGCGCCAGCGCGCCGGCTTCCTCGCGCAAACGCGGGTTGGTCATCGCCTCGATCGCGAACACCGCATCGAGATCGGCCGGATCGGCGATGCGGTCGAACAGGCCCACCGGCGGAAAGCGGCTGGGCACGATGCGATATGCCTGGTTCCAGCGAATGCGTTTGACGGGTGGCAGTTCTATTGGCATCGGAGGCTCCAGGATATGCCCCTCTCCTGCAAGCAGGAGAGGGCCGGGGTGGGGTCGCTCCACCCCCTCCCAACCTCCCCCTGCTTGCAGGGGGAGGAGCAAAGCGTGCGGCTTGACCGTCTCGCTCGCCGCGACGGCTCGCCGCCGTGACGCTTCATCCGCGCTGCGCATCCAGGTACTGGCGCACGACGTACAGGTCGGCCACGTTGCCCGACAGCATGCGTTCCAGCGCGGAATGGCCGCCAAACAGCGGCGCCGCATTCGGCTTGTGCAGCCACGCATCGGCCTGCGCCGGATCGGGAAACAGGATTTGCAGATCCTTCCAGATGCCGAGCAGATAGCTGATGCGTTCCAACGTGTCGCGGCCCAGGCTGCCGTCCTGCTGGCGCTTCCATTTGTAGAAGGTGGATTCGGGCGGATCGCCAAGCAGCTTGCGCTGGTCGGCGATGCGCAGCTTCCAGTGCCCGGCAAGGCGGAAGAACGCCCGCAAGGCAGGGCCGCCGGTAGCTTCGGCCGGGGCTGCCACTGACAGATTGTGTGCGCTCATCGAAACTCCATGTGTAGAGTTTCATGCATCTTACATCCACTGGTGAAGTTTTAGCCAATGCCGGCTGCGCCATCGGTGCCCGCGTGCCCATCGGGCATCAGTCCGCCCGATGTGCGGGCGTTCGCAGCGATCCCGCCGATGATGTTGCAAGATGCACGCGACACCCAGTCGATTGCGACATCCCATTCAAGGAGGATTCCATGCACAAGTTCACACTGGCTGCCACCGTATTCGCGTTGCCTCTGCTGGCATTGGCGGCCAGCAGCCCCTGCCATGCGCAAAGCATCGGCTCGTTCCTGCACTCGGTCACCGACACGGTTACCCAGAAGGTGCAGCAGAAGATCCAGGACAAGGCTGGCGAGGAGGCCGATGCAGCCATGAACGGTCAATCCACCACGGCCCGCCGTGGCATGCCGCGCATCACCGGCGGATTCGACTTCAGCCCGGCGCCGGTCAGCCTGTACCAGGACGATTTCGCCGCCACCTCGATTGGCGCCATGCCACAGCCGTGGAAAACCAATGGCTCGGGCCAGGTGGTCAGCGTGCAGGGTTTCCCGGGCAAATGGCTGGAACTGTCGGGCAGTTCCACCTTCAAACTGTCACGCGAACATCGCCTGCCTGATCGCTTCACCATCGAGTTCGACCTGCTGCCGCTGGCCGAAACGCCAAGTGACCTGAACAACCCGCTGTTCGGCTTCGCCGGCGATGACCGGGCGACCGATTACCTGTCCGACGGTGTCAATGACGGCGCGCTCAACGCCATCGATCTGCTGTTCTTCAACGCAGGCAGCGACGTCAGCGTGTACAGCGGTGCCAGCGGCTTCAATTCCAACCCGGATTTCAACGTGCAGGGTTATGCCAATCGCATCCTGCATGTATCGATCGCGGTGGATGGCAATCGCGAGCGTGTGTGGCTGGATCGCACCAAGATCCTCGACAGCCGCATGTTCCAGAACAATCCTTCGCGCTATTTCTTCATCAGTGCGCCGATGAAGTACGACCACGGTGCGAAGCTGTTGCTGGGCAACGTCCGCATCGGCGGCTACAAGTAGGCGCTTGCCGCAGTGTCCGTGGCCCGGCCATGCGCCGGGCCACGGCATGAAGGCTAGTTGCCTTTCTTGCGGTCGTTGCCGTAATCCGGCTCCGGGCCGCCGGCGGCGATGAAGCGGTCGATGCGTGCCTCCAGCACTGGCAACGGCACCGAGCCGGTGGACAGCACGGTGTCGTGGAAGGCGCGGATGTCGAACTTCTCGCCCAGCGCCTGCTCCGCCTTGGCGCGCAGCTCGCGGATCTTCAGGTAGCCCAGCTCGTAGCTGTCGGCCTGGCCGGGCCAGCTGATGTAGCGATCCACCTCGTTGGCAATTTCCAGCGTCGACAGCGCGGTGTTTTCGGTGAGGTAATCGATCGCCTGCTGGCGCGTCCAACCCAGGTGATGGATGCCGGTGTCGACCACCAGTCGGCAGGCGCGCCACATCTGATAGGTGAGGAAGCCGAACTTCTGGTACGGCGTCTTGTAGATGCCCATCTCGTTGCCGAGGAATTCCGAATACAGCCCCCAACCTTCGCCGTAGGCGGAGATGTAGCCGTTGCGGCGGAACGCGGGCTGGCTGTGGTCCTCGCTGGCCAGTTCCAGTTGCAGCGAATGGCCCGGATAGGATTCGTGCAGGGTCAGCGCCGGCATGTTGAACAGCGCGCGCGACTTCAGGTCGTAGGTGTTGACCAGGTATTCGCTGGCGCCGCCGCGGCCGGAGGTGTAGTACGGCGCGATATCGGCCGGTACCGGCACGATGGTGAAGCGCTCGCGCGGCAGATGGCCGAAGAATTTCGACATCTGGCCATCCACCTCCTTGGCGACCCAAGCGGTCTTGTCGAGCAGTTCCTGCGGCGTCTTGGCGTAGAACTTCGGATCAGTGCGCAGGTAGTGCAGGAACTCGGCGAAGCTGCCCTTGAAGCCGCTCTGCTTCATCACATCGAGCATCTGCGCGTGGATCTTCGCCACCTGCTTCAGGCCGATGGCGTGGATCTGGTCGGGGGTGAGGTCGAGCGTGGTGTATTCGCGGATCTGCTGGCGGTAATACGCCTTGCCGTCCGGCAGCGCTTCGGCGGCCAGCGTGGTGCGCGCATGCGGCACGTAATCGTCGTCGAAGAACGTCAGCAGTTTCGCGTAGGCGGGAATCACACCGTTGGCGATGATCTGCTTCGCCTGTGCCTGCAACTTCGCGGCCGTGGCCGCCGGCATGGTGGCCGGCATGTGCAGGAACGGCTGGTAGAAGCTACTCCGGGTAGGGTCCTTCAGCTCGGCTACCGCGGCGATGGAGCGATCCCGCCCGTCCAGCACCGCCCGCGGCACGCTGAAACCGCGCTTGAGGCCCAGTTGCATGTTGGCGATCTGCTGCTGGAAGTAGTGCGGCACTTCGCCAAGCCGGCGCAGGTATTTCTGGTAGTCCGCCGCGCTGCGCAGATTGTCGCCGCCCAGCTCGTAACCCAGGTCGCCCCAGAACGAGGAGTCGCTGTTGAACGGCATCTGCCATTGCTTGAACTGCTGGTCGGCGATGAAGTTGCGGATCTGCTCGCGATACACCGCGTAGTTCACCTGATCGGCCTGGCTGAGCTGCTTCACGTCGATCGTGTCGAGCTGCTGCATCACCTTGCGCCAGTAGTCGAGGCGCTGTTGCTGGCTGGTGGCGTCGACACTGTCCAGCCGGCTGTTGTCCGGCTTCGCGCTGGCGCCCGCCTGGCCGGTGCGCCAGGCCCACTCGTGCTGGTAAATCGTGCGGAAACGATCGTCGGTGGTTCCGGCCTGCGCGCAGGCGCCATACACAAGGCCTGCCAGCAGCAGACTACCCAGCCATCGATTCATCGGCACATCTCCACGCTTCAAATGCGTCGATGATCGCACCGAATGCGCGGCAGGCACCGTGCCGATAGGCAGGCCCGTGCTGCGCGGAGACGTCTCCGATTACTCCATGCCGCTGTAGTAGCCGCGCATCGCCAGCAGGTAGGCATCCAGGTCGCGGCCGGCCACGTTGGCGAACACCTCGTCGGTTTCGGCCAGGGTATCGATACGGTCGGGGCGGAAATTGCGGAAGCCTTCGCGCAGGCGGCACCACGCGCCCAGCGTCCACTTGCCGCCCCAGAAAGCCAGGCACAGCGGCTCGACTTCACGCGCGCTGGCGTTGCCGGTTTCGTCGCGATAGTCCAGCCGCAGCACGCGGCTGGCGCCGATGGCCGCGTGCAGACGATCGATGCGCGCGGCGAATTCGACGCTTTTTTCGTCGCGCCACATCGGCGCGTAAATGCGTGTGCGCGCGGCGCGCTCGCGCAATTCCGGCGGCAGCACGGCCTCGATCTTCAACAAGGCCGCCTGCGCGCCGGCGGCCAGCTTGTCCCCGGCGAACGCGCGCACGAAGCGCGTGCCGACCACCAGCGATTCGAGCTCGTCGGCGGTGAACATCAGCGGCGGGATGTCCGAACCCTTGCGCAAGACGTAACCGACGCCGGCCTCGCCTTCGATCGGCACGCCGGAAAGCTGCAGGTCGGCCACGTCGCGATACACCGTGCGCAGCGAGACCCCGAGCGTGGCGGCCAGGTTGCGCGCCTGCAGCGCGGTGCGACGCCCGCGCAAGGCATGGATGATGAGGAACAGGCGGTCGGCTCGGCGCATTGACGCATGATGCCGCGAAGCGGATCGCAGCGCCTGCGACAACGGTCATGCATCGCGGCATGACCGATGGCAGGGACGCGCCGGCCGTTCACCGCATCAACCCTGCTTCGCAGCCAGCAGCTCGGCGTCCTTGGCCGCGGCACGCTGCACGGCGGGGCGCGCGGCCACGCGGTCGACATAGGCGCGGATCGTCGGCGTCGCCGGCACCAGCCCGAACTGGGTGGTCCAGCCCAGCGCGATGCCCCACAGCACGTCGACGGCGGTGAAGCGCTCGCCGAGCAGCCACGGGCCGTGGGCGAGCTGGCCGGACAAGGCGTTGAACACGTCGTCCCAGCTGCCGTAGGGCGATTGCCGCGATGGCGGCGGATCGCGCTTCATCGAACGGTCGATCAGCGCCGGCTCGAAGCACGAACCGTAGAACACCATCCAGCGCAGATACGGGCCGCGCAACGGATCGTCCAGCGCAGGCGCCAGCCCGGCCGCAGGGAAACGGTCGGCCAGATAGATGAACACCGCCGGCTGCTCGCTGACCAACGCGCCGTCGTGCAGGATCGCCGGCACCTTGCCCATCGGGTTGATCGCCAGATACTCGGGCTGGCGCTGGGTGCCGGCCTGCAGGTCGAGCAGATGCACGTCGTAATCGACACCCAGCTCTTCGAGCAGCGCGTGGGCACCGGTCGAGCGGCTTTGCAGGGCGTGGAAGAAAGTGGGGCGTGAGCTGGTCATGGACATTCCCTCGACAGATTTACAGGTGCCGCGTCTCGGCGGGTGGATTCATCCAGTTGTCGTGGCGACCATCGGAAAAACGCAGCGGCGCGTCGATCAGTTCGCCCGGCTCCACGTCGTCCAGGCAGGCCAGGTTGATCGACATGAAATCGCCGCCAAGCTCCTCGATATGACCGCGCCCGAACGGTCGCACGCCGCAATGCCGGCAGAACAGGTGGTGCATGCTGTGCGAGTTGAACTGGTAGTCGGACAGTACATCCTCGCCGTCGAGCAGACGGAAGGCATCCGGCTTCACGACCACGCCCCAATAGCGCGTCTTGGTGCAGATCGAACAATTGCAGCGGCCGGTGCCGGCGGCCAGGTCGATGTCGGCCTCGTAGCGCACGGCGCCGCAATGACAACTGCCGTGATAGGTCTTCTTGGTCATGGCTTGCTCCGATGTCGGGAATTCAGGTGCAGCACACTGGCAAGTGTCACCAGCAAGTTACGTCGCGACACGGGTGCGCGCTTGGGTGCAGGCACGAGTGCGGACGGATCGACCACTTTGGGCAGGTGGAACTGGCCATCGCGCAGCAGGCCGTTCATGTACAGCGGACGGTACGCCATCAGCAGGCGTTGCAGGGCGGGACGCATGGTGGTTTCCTCAGGCGGCGGCTTCAACCGCCACCCAGGGCGGCAGTGCGTGTTTGAACAGGCGGTACCAGTCCTCGCGTTCGGCGGGGCTGTACAGGTCCAGGGTGCGGATCACTTCGCGTGCGAATTCCACGCTGCCCAGATGGCTGGCGGTGATCGTGCCGCCATCGCTTACCGCCAGCACGTTGGCGTCGTACTGGTCGGCCCCGCTGTAGTCGGGAACGCGGCTGGCGATATGGCCCGGCCAGTCGCCGGTGTGCCGGCAAGCATCCAGCAAGCCGGCGCGGGCCAGGGCCAGCACGCCACTGTCGATGCCGGCCACCGGTGCACCGGCGGCATGCAGACGACGCAATGCCGCCACCGCCGATTCGCCCTCGCCGCGCTGCCACAGGTGGCCGCCGGGCACGATCAGCATGGCGGCGCGCTGCAGGTCCAGCTCGGCCAGGGCCAGCTCGGGCTGCACGGCAAGGCCGCCCATCGAGACCACCGGGGCCAGGGTGAAGCCGACCGTGCGCACCCGCCAGTCGCCGGGGCGGCGAACCTCGCACAGTGCCAGCGCGGCCTGCCAGTCGGCGAAACCGTCGAAAACCAGGAAATAGACCGTATCGCGCATGTCGTTCCCTCCGTGATGGAGGTACAGCATGCGCACCCCCTGCTGCCAACGTGCTGTCAGCAGGGGGCTACCGGCTGGCGCCGGAAGGCCGGAGCCGGGACAATGGGCGTTCTTTTCGCCAAGGATTCGACGGACTCGACATGAAGCCCATTTCGCTGATCCAGTTCCTGATCGAGGAACGCCGCGCCAATCACATCAATGCCGAGCTTTCGCTGCTGATCGAGGTGGTGGCGCGCGCCTGCAAGCGCATCGCCGTGGCCACCGGCAAGGGCGCACTGGGCGACGTGCTGGGCAATGCCGGCACCGACAACGTGCAGGGCGAGGCGCAGAAGAAGCTCGACGTGATCTCCAACGAAATCCTGCTGGAGGCGAATGCCTGGGGCGGCCACCTGGCGGCCTGCGCCTCGGAAGAGATGGAAGACCCGCAGCCGATTCCCGATGGCTACCCCAAGGGCCATCACCTGCTGCTGTTCGATCCGCTGGACGGCAGCTCCAACATCGACGTGAACATCTCGGTGGGCACCATCTTCTCGGTGCTGCGCTGCCCCGACAATGCAGTCGAACCGAAGGCGGAACATTTCCTGCAGCCGGGCACCACCCAGCTCGCCGCCGGTTACGTGGTGTACGGCCCGGCCACCGTGCTGGTGCTGACCATCGGCCACGGCACCCACGAATTCACGCTGGACCGCGAAGTGGGCAGCTTCGTGCTGAGTCGCCGCAACCTGCGCATTCCGGAAGCCACCGCCGAGTTCGCCATCAACATGTCCAACCAGCGCCACTGGGAAGCGCCGATGCAGCGTTACATCGGCGAGCTGCTGGCCGGCAAGGACGGTCCGCGCGGCAAGGATTTCAACATGCGCTGGGTCGCCTCGATGGTCGCCGACGTGCACCGCATCCTCACCCGCGGCGGCGTGTTCTTCTATCCGATGGACGCCAAGATCGCCGCCAAGGGCGCCACCGGCAAACTGCGCCTGATGTACGAAGCCAACCCGATGGCCTTCATCGTCGAGCAGGCCGGCGGCATCGCCACCACCGGCCGCCAGCGCATCATGGACGTGCAGCCCACCGCGCTGCACCAGCGCGTGCCGGTATTCCTTGGCTCGAAGCAGGAAATCGAACTGGCCACGCGTTACCACATGGACGCGGACGAAGCGCAGGGCTGAGTCGCCCCCGGGCACCGTATCCCCGCCCTTTGGCGCACATGCCTCAGCGCGCCGTCATGCCGCCATCGGCGGGGTAATTCGCGCCGGTCAGGAACTTGCCGCGATCGGACACCAGCAGTGCGACGACCTCGGCGATGTCTTCGGTGGCACCGATCCGACCCAGCGGAATATTCCGCAGCCAGTCGTCGGCGGAGAATCCCGGCGTCGCCTTGGCAAACTCTTCGGAACCTGGCGTCGCGATGACGCCGGGCGAGACCACGTTCACCCGGATGCCGCTTGGCGCCAGTTCCATCGCCAGCGTGCGCGAGTAGTAATTGAGCGCCGCCTTGGCCGCGCCGTAGTGCGCAAAGGGGCCGAACGGCATCGTCGCTGCAGCCGAAGAAAGGTTCACGACGGCGGCAGCCTTCGACGCCCGCAGCGCCGGGAGCACGGCATTCGTCAGGCGGATCGCGGCGAACAGGTTGAGCGCCATGCTGTCGTGCCACGCCTGGTCGGGAATCGTCCACGACCCTGCCAGAAACGCGCTTGCACCGCCCGCGTTGTTCACCAGAATGTCGAGACCGCCGAGCGCGGCGAGCGCCTTCGTCGCGATCGCCTCCACGCCTTCGCCCGTGCTGGCGTCGCCGGCGACGAACGTTGCCCCCTTGGGCATGTCGTCGTTGGGTGTACGCGCCGCGATGACAACCTTGGCGCCGGCATCGAGCAGGCGTTGCGCGATGGCCGCGCCAATGCCACGCGTGCCTCCGGTGACCAGGGCACGGCGGCCGATGAGTTCTTTCGAGAAATCGAGTTTGTTGGTCATGAGAAGTTTCCTCGCAGAGAGGTTGATGTTTCCGGAGCCGTGATTCAGGCGGCAGGGCGATCACGATCTGGTCGTGACGCCCTGTGTCGCTCACGGCGTTTTCTTGAACAGATCCTGGAAGATCAGCGGCCCCCAGCTGTTGCCCCGCGCCTGCACCAGCGCGCCACCTTCGCCGAGCTTGCCGAGATGGACGGGCGCGAAACCGAGTTGTTCGGCAAGTGCCGCCACCGTCTCCGCCGCGTCGGCGTCATCGCTCGACAAAAACACCACCCGGCGACCGCCGTTGACGTGCGGATCCTCGGCAAGCACGCCGGCGGCGAGGTGATTGAAGCCCTTCACGAGCTTGGCGCCGGCGAAGGCCTTGGCCACGAAGGCCGAGGACGGCAGGCCGGCAAGCTCGTCGACGGGGTCGGCAAACGTGTTCATCGCATCGACGATCGTCTTGCCCTTCCAGTTCGGCAGCGCGTTGGCGACCTCCGGGTGCGATTCGAAACGGACGGCCAGAAAGACGACGTCCGCCTTGACCGCGTCCGCCAGTTTTTTGGGAATAACGGTGGGTCCGATCGCGGCCGCGGCGGAGGCAAAGCTGGCCGGGTCGCGGGTGGTGGCAACGGATACGTCGATGCCGTTGCGGGCAAACGCCCTGGCCAGGGCCTGGCCGATCTTGCCGAAACCGATAATTGCGTAGCTCATGGTTTTTCCTTGGGTTTGGCACCGCGCCCTGGCGGCGCTCCGAAGCATCGAATGGAGCACCGCAGGGCGCAGCGCGTCAGATTTGCGCCAGGCCGCCGTCGACGGCGAGCTCGCTGGCGGTCATGAAGCTGCTGTCCGACGAGGCGAGAAAGGCCGCCGCCGCGCCGATCTCCGCCGGTTCGGCCATGCGTTGCAGCGGGTTCATCGCGGCGAAGGCCTTCATGCCTTCCTCGCCCACCGCCGCCTTGGCCAGTTCGGTCGCCGTCGGCCCGGGCGACAGCACGTTCACCCGGATGCCGGTGCCCTTCAGGTCTTCCGCCCAGCTCCGTGCGAGGTTGCGCACGGCCGCCTTGCTGGCGCTGTAGATGCTGAAGGCCGGGGCACCGGTGGTGCCGGCGCTCGATCCGGTGAGGATGATCGAGCCACCCTGGCCCATCAGCGGCAACGCCTTCTGCACCGTGAAGGTCGTCCCCTTCACATTGGTATCGAAGGTCTCGTCAATCTGCTCGGCGGTGATCTCGCCGAGCGGAAGCAGGCTTCCCGTCCCGGCATTGGCGAAGACGATATCGAGGGTTCCGCGCTCGGCCTTCACTGCCGCATAGAGCCGATCCAGGTCGGCCAGGTCGGAAACCGAGCCTTTCACTGCGCGGGCGTTGGGCCCGAGCTCGGCTACCGCGGCGTCAAGCGCTTCCTGGCGACGGCCGAAGATGAAGACGAAGGCGCCCTCCTCGATGAAGCGCCTGGCGGCGGCGTGGCCGATGCCGGTGGCGCCACCGGTGATGACGGCGGTCTTTCCAAGCAGTCTGTTCATGTCATGCACCTGGGTTTTCTGTTGAAGACAGAAACCAAGATGGGCTGTTGACACATCAATACAATTGACGAAAAACTGCTAAATAAGATCTATTCTTTGGATGAATCGTGCTCGACAACGTCACCATCAACCAACTGCGTGCGTTCGTTGCGGTATGCGACCAGGGCAGCTTCTCGGGTGCGGCGCGGAAGCTCAGCCGCGCGCAATCGGCCATCAGCCACGCGATCAAGGCGCTGGAAAGCGCGTTCGATGTCGAGTTGTTCGAGCGCAACACCCGCAAGGCCCAGCTCACCGCGACCGGGCGCAGCCTGTTGCCGGACGCACGGGCGGTGATTTCACGCACGGAAGAAATGAAGACCCGGGCCGGCTCGATCGCCAGAGCCGGGGCGCCCCAGCTTTCGGTGGCGGTCGATGTCTATTTCCCGCGTGCCCAGCTGATCGACGGATTGCGGACGCTGCAAGTGGAGTTCCCCACCGCGGCGATCAACCTGCGCATCACCACCATGCAAGGCGGCGAGAGGCTGGTGCTCGAAAGGGTGTGCGCGCTGGCCGTCACGATCGAGAACGTGCCGGCGGTGAACCCGGATGCCATCGAACGCCACTGGCTGTGCGAGGCGGAGATGGCGACGGTATGCGCGCCATCCCACCCGCTCGCTTCGACACCGAAGCCGATCCCGTCGGACGAGTTCGGTCGACATGTCCAGATCGTCGTCACCGACAACCAGCCACACGCGGAAAAGACCCAACAGGGCGTGGCCGGCAAGCGTCAGTGGCTGGTCAACGACCTCGGCGCCAAGCGTGATCTGCTCAAGGCCGGCCTCGGCTGGGGACACATGCCGCGACACCTCGTCGGCGAGGATCTGGCAAGTGGAGCGCTGGTCGAACTCGAGCGCCGCGCCTGGCACCTCGGCCCGCTCACGTTCATGGTCTCGCAACGACGGGGCCATGACCTCTCCCCATGCGAGTCACGGCTGGTCGAGCTGCTTGGCAAACCCCAAGGCATCCCGAAGGAAGCCGGGCAGCGCCCCGTCCCGGGCAAGGGCGCGAAAGTCTGAAGTCCGTGAGCAGGCATCGCCTGCTGCCCATGGCAGAACGTTCGCCATGAGGACCAGCGACCGTCAGTGCGCGTGCTGGACCGACATGATCACCACGCTGGTGATGATCAGTGATGCACAGCCCTTGCTGACCGGCCGGAGTCGACCCCTTGCTGCCGGTGACGACCGGCAGCTTTCGGGAAGGCCCGTTTTCAACGCCCGAGCTCAGCCGCCGACAGCCCCCGTAGCGGGATGGCGGCTGCAGCGAACTGTTAGGCTTCCTCAAGCGAGTCGCCAACTACCCAATCCACACTCACGTTATTGGTGCGCATGACAGTGTGGTTCTTCATGATCTGGTCGAGAGAGTCCAAGATCACGGCAGATGGTTGCTCGTAGCTAACGTAACGGGCCGATGATGAAGGGCTGTCCGAAACAAAGCGAGCAGATGCTGGAGCCTCGATGTAGACCACTTCTGCTTCAGTCTTCATGATGCCATGCCTCGAAAGTGCGACGGTCTTCCATCGCCTCTTGCGGACCAGCAGGTCCATTCATGGTTAGGCGTCGTAGCTTACCGCGGCTGATAAAGCGTGTCGAACCACCATCGACGCTTTCCAGCAAACCACGTGTGACTGAGTACTCAATTTCCGGCTCCTGGCCAAGCAAGACGTTGGGGTCGTATGGCGTAAGGAGCTTCAGTTCAGACGCGTAGTCGTCATGCAGCGCCTTTATGACTGCGTATTGTGAATCAGTGGGCTTTCTGATCTTAAGGCCAAGCTCATTTGCCGCTTCTCTACGATTGATGGTGTAATCGTGGGAGCCGCTTTCGCTGCAAAGAAAGTCAAGGATCTTGTCTACCTTTTTGCCATTGTTTATGTGGCTAGACAGTAGTCGCTTTCCAAGCATCCTAATCTGTGTACGCGAGCGATACACGTTGCCAAGCACAAGCGGGTTTAGTTGTTGGCTAAGGCTTATAACGAGCTGGGCAATTTGTGCCTCACTTGTCACGCCAAGGCTTTTGACAAAGTCAAAGTATCCACTAACCGACTCGACACCAACCGGTACTCGCGCCATTGGGTTAGGCCCGGGGGCAACAGGGTTAAGTGGACCATTAACACTCGGGTCGATCGGCCCAAGCGTGGCTTGCTTCGTCATCATCACGCTTGTAGCACCAAGCGCGATGAGTGTGGCCGTTGAATGAGCTTTCATTGGAACGATGACAGTCAGTTCGTCACAAAACTGCCGAATAAGATTTACGATGTTCCAACCGGCTAGGAGGTCGCCTCCTCTCGAATATATGACTAGCGATACATTCTTGGTGACGCCAATTGTGTCTAAATGATGTACAACATAATCAATTGCATCCTGTGCTATTTGTATGCCTTGGTTCTGCCGGTCGCCCGTCACATAACACAGAACCTTAGATTTCGTGAATTTTTCAACCTTCTTCCTGATTCCGTGATCTCTCCCCGCCAAACCGCACCACATCAACACCTGCGGTGGATCTGCCCTTCACCCATCGGGT
>NZ_JBGBPX010000007.1:0-170023 GCF_041107475.1 Rhodanobacter sp. FW021-MT20
GAGAGCAAGGTGATGTGGAAGAACCTCGACGGATGGTTGCGGCGTCGGCTGCGTTGTCTGCTATGGCGACAGGCCAAAACGCATCAGCGGCGTACCGCGATGCTACACAAACGAGGGCTGGCGGAGGCGCGGGCCTGGCACTCGGGACACAACGGGCAAGGCCCGTGGTGGAACAGTGGTGCCAGTCACATGAATCACGCCTTCCCGAAAGCCTTCTTCGACCGGTGTGGGTTGGTCTCCATGATCGACACCAGCCGATACCTCCAGCGTCACTCGTGAACCGCCGTATGCGGAACCGCACGTACGGTGGTGTGGGAGGGGGCCGGATGATTCCGGCTCCCTACCCGATGTGCGATGCACTCGCCGGAGCCGAGCACGATGCACTCGCCGGAGCCGAGCACTAGGCTCGGAAGATTTTCCATAAAAGCGCGCAGGTGAGCGCACATGCGCACGCGGCGAAGGTCGGGCTGACCAGGCCAGGCAAGTACCACGCAGTCGCGCCCCAGGCCACGGCATTGAAGGCCATGCCAGCAACCAGGGCCGGCATCATTTCTTTGTTCGCCGCAGCGGCGTATTCAACACGTTGACGCTGCAACTCTGGGTCGCTTGCGAGGCGAGCTTCTATTTTCTCAGCCTGGCCGAGAAGCGTGCCTTCATCGAAGGCATGTTTGTCCCCTGCGAGGATGATGGCTTTCGTTACTTTCTGGCGCAGTGTCTGTGGCATTGGAATATCCCTTTAGCGGCGTTCAGCGGGGTTAATGTGGATTGCGGTGCAGTCCGCCTTTATACGGCCCACGATGGCCCGTAGCGGGCCTCCCGCTCTGCCCGTGCGGTTTCCAGCTCGTCGACGTGCCCGATGACGTGGCGTGCCTCGACGCTCCCGAGCACTGCCCACGCCAACGTCATGCGGTTACGAGGTGCTTTGGGTCGATCCACCTGCAATGCGTCCAGAAGTGCGCAGGTGGCCATGCCATTGAAGCTGTTACGGCGCCCCGTGCTGAGCGCCAAGCCAGGCTTACGAGAGCCCTTGGCCCGCCACTTTCCAAGTTCCTCCAGCACCCACTGCTTGCTCGTAGGAGACCAATCCATTTCAGGGTAGAGCGCCTGCATTGCCAGCAGGAGCCGGTCATTGGTGCAGTGGTCGATCACCTGCGCCAGGTACGGATCAAGAAGCATGTGCAGCAACCTCTCTGCGCGGGAAGGGGTGGATTGGGATGGGTGGTGGCTTGTGTGCCTTCGGCTGCACTATCGCGGTGTCATGATGCGAGCGCTGTAGTGCAACCATCTTATGAGCTTCCACGCATGGCGCAACACATCTGCGCAACACATCTGCAATGGCGGGTGGTACGGGTCTCTGCCAAACACACAAGGTCTCATCGAGGGTTGCCGAGAAGCCATAAAAAAGCCGCCCGAAGGCGGCTCAAGTGGACTGCAACGTCCGTGGGCGGTTGAAGCCTCCAACCAAAGTGAAGCGCGTTATGCCTTGCTGATGGTGATCGTCACCACCTTGTCGCCGGCCTTGAAGGTCAGCGGCGAACCGACGCCGACGATGCCGGCTCCGTTGCCGTTCGCGTAGTCGATCGTCGGGAGCTGGATGGTTTTTCCCTTCACGGTGATCGACTTCATCGCTACGAGGCTGGACAAGTCATACGCGTACTCGACCTTGACGGCACCGTTCGGCATCGTGATCGGCGTCACGCTCATTTTGAGTCCGGCTTCCGCATGACCGGGGACAATGCTTTCGCCGATGTTTTTGCCTTTGGCATCGATGGTGGCCGTGACGGACGCGACGTAGGCGGTGTCCTGCAGCATCTTGAAGGGAACGGCTTTGCCGCTCAGCGTTGAAAGGTTCGCATCGCTCAAGACCGCGACCTTTCCGCTGTTGCTATCGACCTTGATGATGTGGACGTGGACGCTGTACTCGGTCGGGGCGGCATGGGCTTCGTTGGCTGACGCGATGGACATGGAGCCGAAGGCGAGCAAAGCGGAAGCGATGATCGCGAGCGAAGTGTGTTTCATCCTGGAACTCCTTTGGGTTGGTTTGGTGGGTGAAAAGCCGGGGCGGTCGCCCGCCCCGTCATACTCCTTGCGTTGCGCTTCGTCAGAAGCGGTAGGTCAGCCCGGCGTTCGCCGTCACGTCGTGCTCGCGGCCACGCGCGGCCTGCGCGTCGGCGTTGATGTACCAGCTCCAGCGGCCATTGATCTGCGTGGAGAGCGTCGCGCCGATCTCGCCGGTGTTGCGGGCCAGGCCCTGGCCAATCGCGTTGAAGTCCGAGCCCGGCGCGCCCACGAAGGCGGCGGTCATGCCGAGGTTCACGCCCGAGAGGGTGCGGCGCCACGCGAGGTAGCCGGTCAGCACACTCTGACCACCCGACCAGGTGAAGCCGTGGCCGAAGCGGGCGCCCAGCGTGGCGAACGAGGCCGTGTGCGACTGGCGGGCCACCGAGAGGCCGAAGCCGCCGGCGCCGTTCTCGGTGAAGCTGTCCGTGTCCAGCCGCAGGCCGGTCACGCTCAGGTACGGCGTGATGGTGGTCTGCCCGGTGGCGAAGTTCTTGCCCAACTCCAGCGTGCCGCGGTACAGGTCATCGGTACGGTTGCCCGTGATGGTCTGCGCCGAGCCGCCCAGCAGTGCAGTGCGGCTCACATCCATCTTGTCGCTCGTCCACGAGGCGCGGCCGGACAGGTAAGCGCCGTTGCCGAAGCTGGCCTTGCCGTACAGCGCGAACGTGTTGGCCTGGCCGTTGGTGTGGCCGGCAAGACCCGCCAGGGTGGCGTTCATCGCCGTATGGCCGAAGGCCACGCCACCGGACAGGTTGCCGTAGATCGGGGCGTCGATGCCGAGCAGGGCGCCGCCCATCGTGTACTTCGCCGAAGCGAAGCTGGTCTGCGACAGGCCACCGTCCGAACCCAGCACCTGCACCCACGCGCCGGGCTGCTTGTTGGACGCAAGGGTCTGGTGCAGGGCGATCGCATCGTCGGTCACCTGCGACTGCTGCGCCTCGATGGCGTTGGACGTGCCGTAGATCTCGCCGTTCAGGCTGGCCACGCTGGTGATCGCCTGCGACATCGTGCGCGCCGAAAGCAGCTGCGCCGCCGAGCCGAGGAATTGGCTGTGCGCCGCGGCGCTGGCCGGGCTGCTGCTCCACTGGTCGGCGGTGTTGAGCGCGCTGTCCAGACCTTGTGCGACGTTGACCGTGGCGGCGGTGAGCGGGATGGACTGTGCCACCGCGGCACGCGTCACATTCGCGGTGAGGGAGGTCGCGCCGTAGGTCAGGCCCGAGACCTGGTAGAACACGTTGGAGCCGTAGGTCTGGCTGGCGAACGTACCCGAGACGCTGCCGTAGTTCAGCAGCGTTTCGGTGCTGCTGGGCGTGTACGTCGATGCCGGCGCGTCAATCTCCAGCGTGCCATCCAGCGTGGCCTTGCCACCGATCTTGAGCGGCTGGCCCAGTGGCACGGCCGTGGTGGCATTCACGCCAGCAGTGTAGTTGCCGGTGATGGTCAGACCCTTGCCCTGGGCGGCGCCCCACAGGTTGCTCACTTCGCCGCCGGTGTTCGACACGTTGCCATTGATCGTGCCCGTACCCCACAGCGTGCCGCCGAGGATCGACACGTCCGACGCCAGCGAGCCGGTCAGCACCAGCTGAGGGCCATTGACCGTCGTGCCGCCGGTGTAGGTGTTGGCGCCGGAGAGCGTCAGCGAGCCCGTGGTTCCCGTCAGCGACAGGGAGCCGCTGCCGCTGATGGCGTTGGCGAAGGTGCTGTTGTAGGTGCCCACGTTGGCGTCGAACTCGCCGAAGGCGAACTGTGCCGGGCCGTAGACGGCCTTGTCCGCGTTGACGATGCCCCAGCCGAAAGTGGCGTTAGGGCCGGAACCGCCCAGCGGCGTGGCGGTGGTCAGCAGGGTCTGCTGCACGTCGGTGCCACTCATCCACGGATACGCCTGCCACACGAGCGCTGCGGCGCCGGAGACAATCGCCGTCGCCGCCGACGTACCATCGGAGAGGCCGGAGGAGAAGATCGTACCCGGCACGCCGAGCGTTTGGACGGTGCCCGGTGCCGCCAGACACCACATTTCAGCGACGCCGCAGGCGGCCGAGGTCGAGTCCAGCGTGGTCGGATTGCCGTTGCTATCCACCTGCACGTTGACCACGGCCAGCCAGCCCTTCTGGAGGGAGGACGCGTAGGACGGCAGGGCGGCCTCGTAATCCAGGTTGTTCGCGCCGGAATTGCCGCCAGCGAACACGAACAGGTCGCCGGCGGCCACCATCGGGCCGTAAAGGGACGTCGAGCCCTGGATGTCGAACGTGGAAGGGGAGGATAGCTGCGCGCCCCACGACTGGTTGTAGAGCTTGACGCCGGCGTTCGACAGATCCGCGTATGCCTGTGCATAGGGCAGGCAGTTATCGGACTTGTCGCAGATCTGTGCGACAGCCATGCTCGCACCGGGCGCCACGCCACCCACGAAACCGCCGGCGGCAGCGCCGGTCATCACCTGCTCGATCGTGCTGCCGTGGCCGGAGGCATCGTTCGGCGTCTGGCTACCGCCCGTGATGTAGGACTTGAACGACACCACGTTGCTGGCCAACGGCGCCAGGGATTCATCCACGCCCGAATCCAGGACGCCGATCGTCACGCCCTTGCCGGTGAAGCCGGCCTTCTGCGCAGCAAGGGCGCCAGTCGGCACGAGGTGGCTGTACTGCGGATAGGTGTACGTCGGCGTGGTGGTGCCGCCACTGGTGCCGCCACCGCCACCGCCGCCACCACCCGCGGGTGCAGGGGTCGGGCGGACGTTGCCGCCGCCACCGCCGCCGCTGCAGGCGGACAGGGCGAGAGCCGCCGAGAGGGCGATGGCCGTAGCGACGGCCTTGGAGAGAGTCTGGTGACGTTGCAGGGGGTGGTTCATGTGGAGTCCTTTTTCTGATTGTGAGAGCAAGTCGATGCGTTGCCCGAGATCCATGATCCCGACTTGTTCCGCGGCGTCATTACAAGAACGACGGTAACGGATGTTACACGTTTACACGTCATTCATATTACGGGCACAACAAAAAGCCCGCCGCGGCAAGGCCGCGGGCGGGCAGACGGTGATGCGTGCTGGAGGGGTTACTTGCGGGGCTTGGAACCGTGCGGGGAAGCGAGCAGCTCGCTCATCTTGCCGCCGGGGTGCGCTGCGAGCCAATCGGTCACCCAGGTCGGGCGATTGCCGCGGCCCGTCCACATCTGCGCGGGGTTCGCAGGATTCCGGTACTTGGGCGGAACGACCTGATGCTTCTTCACGCTGCCGCCGGGCCTATCGGCATCCTGCGAGGCGAAGGTCTTCATCTGCGACAGCAGCTGCGCGGGGGTACTCGCCAGCATGCGATTGAGCGTGATGCCGTATTCCGCGCCGATGGCGGTCATCTGCCCGATGACGCGAGCATATTCGGAGCGAAGCTGCTCCGCGCGTTCGGCGGCTTTTTCAGCCAGGCTAACGGCGGCGGCTTTCTGCAATTCGCGCAACTGCGACGTACTCATCTCTGAGACGTTTACGTTGATCGCGCCACGTTGCTCTTTACTCGCCTTGGACACCATATCCGTTATTCGCCTGTCGGAGACTCATCCTGAGTCTACCAAAAAAAAGAGCACCCTTTGGAGGGTGCTCTTTCGGTTCATGCTGCCAGTGGCAGGCGGCGGAGTGCCATTCGTGCGCAACGCATGGACGCAGCCATGCCCTTCACGCGAGAGAGCACCTTGTCGGCCAGTGCTTCCATTTCAGCGACGCGCGAGGGTGCGCTTGTCGCGTCGTAGGCGTAGCACAAGCGCTCCGCGTCACCGCAACGTACCCACTGCGCCGCATCCACGGCTACGCCGATTTGGCGCGAGGTGGGCGACGTGCGATTGGTGACACCGCGCAAGTCAATCATTGCCTGTGCGACAACGGCTGCCGCAATTTGCCCCACAATGGAATCACGAAGGACGGTGGAGGAATCGCGGCCTTCGATGGCCAGCGAAGTGTTCTGTGTATCGAAAGCCATGATGCTTCTCCTCGTTGCCGGCTCCTGGCCGGGTTCGAGGGGTAGCGAGGCAAGGGGTTCGGGGCGCTTGTTGCACGTTCGTGCCGTGGATCTGTAGGGGTAAAAATCTGGGTGGGGGAAAGAAAAACCCCGCCGTTTCCGGCGGGGCTGTAAGGCATGGTCAAGCAGCGGCCAGCGCGAGCTGGGGCTGCTGTCGCAGCAAGGCCAACATGGCACCCAGCGCCCTGCCGAGGGCCTTGAAGGTCTGGACGGACACGCCGTTTCCAAGCAGGTGATGCGCACGCGTGGCCGGGAGCCCCGCGATCATCGACTCAGGGACACCCTTGATACGAGCGTGCTCACGTGGCGTGAGCAGTCGAAGCAGGGCGTCGCCTTCGATCGGGTGCCGCACCTTGACCTCAGTGCTCCTGCACTTGCTATAGGCGGCCCCCACCGTGCCGATCTTGGTCGACGACGCATCCGCGATCTGCATGCGGAAGCCTTTCCCGGCTTCCTTGTCGCGGAGTTCCTTTTCACGCAGGTAATCCATCGCCCTCCACGAAGGATCGTCCACAGGCACGTCCTCCAGCACGTCGCCGAGCGTGTGCTGCCCGCCGGCCAACGACGGGCGCACCGTCTCGAAGTCGAACGCGAGGCCCGCCGTGGTGGCCACCAGGGCCAGGCGCTTGCGCGCCTCGATGGAGCCGAAGTCCTGTGCGTCCAGCACGGCTTCGCTGATCGTGTAGCCCCAGTCGCGGAGCGTGTTGCGGATCAGGTGCGCACTTGCCGTGTTCTGGTATGGCGGCACGTTCTCGACCACCACCACTGCCGGCTGGAAGGCTTCCACCAGCCCGAGGAAGGCCACCACTAGGTGACCCGCGTTCGGATCGGCTTCGGCCATGTCGAGTCCTTTCTTTGCTCGACCCGCGAGGCTGGCCGCTACGCAAGGAATGCCCGCTTCGAGTATGTCCATGCGGCCCAGGCTCGACAGTAGCCAGTTGTCGGCGACCATCTCCTGCATCGGTGCTGCGATCGCCGCGGTGTCGGTACGCCACACCGGGTTGTTTGCCTGCGCGTGGTGCAGTACGTCGGGATCGATGTCCGCTGCGAAAGCCAGCCGTGTCGGCACGCCTGCCTCGGCCATGCCCGTCTCCACCGCGAACGACGTGGTGCCGCCCCCATGGCAAAGGGAGCCCACCGTCAGCGGTTCGCCGCGCCGCATCTTGTTGGTGATGCGTGCGAGGCGTTCCCGGGCTTTCACCTGCGTGGCCAGCGGGAGCAGGGTGATCTCGTTGGCCCGCACGATGACCCGGATACGCTCCAGGCCGTCGAACACACCCAGCGCCTTGGCGCTGTTGAGGTCGATCACCGGCAGCTCCGCCTCGCCGCGGCGCTTGAGGCTCACCGAGCGCTCGCCACTCTCGGCGATACGGAGGACAACGCGCACGCCGGCCACCTCGATGGCGTACTTGGTGCCGGGCATGAACCCGGCACGAGCCAGCTTCATACCCTCCATCCACACCCGCGGTGCACCGTGCGCCGAGCCCACCTTCACCTCACCCACTTCATAGTCCAGCATGGTCTTGCCCTCTCAAATGCGGCCTCGCCGCGTCTGCCAGGGGGTGGGGTTTTGCCGAGGCATGGACTGTTGCGCCAGGGTGCCAGGTGCCGCGAAAGGCGGCATGGAATGGGTTCCATTTCTGTATAGCGGTAGCGTTACCGTGTAAGTATGATGTTTGCGCAATGGATACGCTCACGAGCCCACCCGAAGCCACCGTCGCGCCCACCGGCGCGCCGGTGTCGTTTACAGGGACGATTCTCGCGATCTCGTATCGGAACGAGGAAACCGGGTACACGATCATGCGGGTGCAGCCCGCGGATCTGACCATGGGGGCATCCGTCGCCGTCGTCGGCCTCACGCTCGCCGATCTGGGCGATGAGGTGAATGTGGTTGGCGCCTGGAACAACCACCCGAAGTTCGGCAGCCAGGTCAAGGCGGACACGATCACGGCCGTGCGCCCGTCGACACCAGAGACGATCGAGAAGTATCTGGCATCAGGCGTGCTGCCCGGCGTGGGCGCGGGCCTCGCCAAGCGCATCGTCAAGGTCTTCGGCGCCGAGACGCTCGACGTGCTCGATGCCGACCCCGAGCGGCTGCTGGAAGTGCAGGGCATTGGCGAGCGCAAGATCGACGCGATCGCCGAAGCGTGGAAGGAACAGAAGTCCGCGCAGGACATCATGGTGTTTCTCGCGGGACAGGACATCTCGCCCGCCATGGCCATCCGCATTTTCAAGCGCTACGGCCCCATGGCGCCGGAAGTGATCCGGCAGAATCCCTACCGCCTGGCCACGGATGTGCGCGGCATTGGTTTTCTGATGGCGGACAAGATCGCCGCGAGCCTGGGAATACCCAAGAACAGTCCCCAGCGCATTGAGGCGGGGCTGCGCTACGTCGTCCAGCAGGCCACTGGCCGCGGGCACTGCGGCATCACGCACGCGGATGCGCTCAAGGCCGCCGGCGTGGTACTGGGACAGCCGGAGCACCTCATTGGCGAGACGCTGGACAACCTGCTCGCCGCCGGCGACCAGGAATTGACCAGCAAGGCGATTGCGTCCGGTGTGCCGTGCGTGTTCTCTCGCAAGCTCTTTGTGGCGGAAAACGAGATCGCCAAGCGCGTCGCTGCCTTGGCGAAGCTGGCCGGGCCGTGGCCCGATGCCAGCGAGGCGGATCTGGACGCTTTGGTGGCGAGGGCCGAGGAGCGGGCAGGGATGACCCTGGCCAGCGCCCAGCGCGCCGCTGTGCGGCTCGCGCTGACGCGGAGAGTGAGCATCCTGACCGGTGGGCCTGGTACCGGCAAGACCTCCACCTTGGGCGCGATCCTGGCGTCACTCCTTGAGCGGCGCCTGCGGATCAAGCTGGCCGCTCCGACTGGAAAAGCGGCCAAGCGCATGCGCGAGGCCACGGGCTACGATGCTCAGACCGTGGCGCGTCTGATCGGCATGGGCGCGGGCGAGCCGCAGCCCATCGAGTGCGACGTGCTGGTCATCGACGAAGCCTCCATGATCGATGTGCCCATGATGGACGCGGTGCTGACTCAGCTCGACCCGAACGCCTCGCTGCTGCTGGTCGGCGACGTCGACCAGCTGCCGTCCGTAGGGCCGGGACGCGTGCTGGCCGACCTTATCGAATCAGGGGCCGTGCCCGTCACGCGGCTGACCGAGATCTTCCGGCAAGCCGCGCAGAGCGCGATCATCCGCAATTCGCATCGAATCAACCGGGGCCAAGGCATCGAGGACGCGCCGCCGCCGGACGCGCCGGCACCGGACTTCTACTTCATCGCCTGCGACAGTCCGGCCGAGGTGTCGCGACGGATCGTGAGACTGGTCACCCAGAGCATCCCGGAGCGCCGTGGCATCGCCGCTGGCGACGTGCAGGTGCTTTCGCCCATGCGTCGGACGGAAACCGGTACGGATGCGCTGAACCTCGCCCTGCGGGCGGCCCTCAATCCGCATCCGGTCGACGAAATCAAGCGGGGCACATTCACCTTTGGCGTCGGCGACAAGGTGCTGCAGACCGTCAACAACTACGAACTGGGCGTGATGAACGGCGAAAGCGGTACGATCGCCAGCATTGACCACGAGGCGCGGACGATGAGGGTGTCCGTGGACGGCAAGGACGTGGATTATCCGGTGGCTGATCTTGACCAGCTGACCCTGGCATACGCCATGACGATCCACAAGGCGCAGGGCAGCCAGTTTCCGGCCGTGGTGATCCCGGTGACAACGCAGCATTACATGATGCTGCTGCGTTCGATACTGTATACGGGGGTCACCCGCGCCACGAAGTTTTGCGTCATCGTGGGGCAGCGTAGGGCGCTGGACATGGCGATCCGAAACGATCGCCTTGAGCCGCGCCTGACGCGACTGGAACCGCTCCTTGCGCCACTGCCGGGACGCGTTTTAACCGGAGAAGTGGCCTGAAACGGCCGGAGAACAGAGCAGCATGGGCAAGCGCGACGACGACGACTGGATCAAGCTCCGTACCAGCTTGGAGGATCACCCGAAGGTGGTGGGCATGGCCGCGCTCGTCGGGGTAGATCCGCTGCACGTGGTGGGCGCCTTGGCGGCGACCTGGAGCACGTTCAAGAAGCACGCCGTGGACAACCGCCTGGTCGGCTATACCCCTCAAGCGCTCAACACCAAGGTGAAGATGCCGGGCTTCGCAGAGGCCATGGCCGCGTTCGACTGGCTGACCGTTGAGCCGGCGGAGAGCCCGGGCACGCTCCCCGCGCTCTCCCTGCCCAGGGCCGAGAACCACAACACGGCGGAGGCCAGGCGTCGCGCCGTGGACAAGGCCCGGAAGCGGGCCGGGAGGGAGGCGGGCGCCGAGCGGGCGGCCGTCAACGCGACTCCCGTCGCATCGCCCGCCGCAGCCGGTGAATCGGCCGCGGCGGCAGAAGGCGGGGCAGGAGCGAACAAGTCCGGCGTCATCCAGCTGGCGGAAGCCACGACGGCGGCCAATCGTCTGCGCGCCATAGGCATGAATGTCCACGCCGGCATGCCGGCGATCACGCGGATGGTCTCGGCGGGCGTTACGCCCGATCAGATGGCACTCACGGCCGCTGAAATGGCCATTCGTGCGGCGGGCGCCGAGAACAACCCGAACTGGCCGGCGATTCCGATCGATCTGTTTGCCCGAGGGGCTTCGGCAGCGCAAATGCGCATCACGGACAAGTTCTACTGCATGCTGCGGGCGGCTCTGCCGAAGGTGAACCACCTGTCGGCGACGATCCTTGGCCGCATGCAGGATGCCGCCGCCGCAGCGGCAGCCGACGCCATCGCCGCCACCGCGTCCGGGGAGGCGGTCGAGACCGGTACGGGGATCATGCTTTCGCGCGGCACGCGGCGCCAAGGTACGCAACCCAGCCGTGGCATACAGGCCATGAACGCTCTTGATGAACTGCGTGATCGGGTCAGCGCAGGCAAGCGCCGTGAAGACTAAGTACACACCGCCTCCTCCGTGGCTCGTGGATGCCATCATTACGGGCCTGAAGACGCTGATCGCCCTGAGCAGCCTTGAACGCACGCCTGCCGTTGACATGATCCAGCACACCGCAATGGTGTGGGCCAAGGCTGTTAATCGAGGCCGACAGCTTGAAGAAGAACGCGATGCGCCGCGGATCGATGAAGCGTTCGCAGTTATTGCAGCGACCTACAGGACGTGGCCGTTGCCGATCGACTTGATCGAAGCGTTACCGCCTCTGGAGCGGCCTGCAAAGGCGCTAAGGCTCACCAGCGAGGAAAGCATCCGGTCGGGGCAGGTGGCGATCAGGGATATCCTGGAGGGCATCCAGAAAAAGCACGAGGAAGCGCAGGCGGCGACTGCCAAAGCGCGCCTCGCGAATGCCGATCGTGAGGCCGCGACGCGGGCAGAGCAGCAGGAATCCATCCGGGCGGAGCTGGATGAGCGTCGGCGCCGGCGCGAGGCCCGAGAGGCCCAGGTGAGTGATCCCAAGGCCAGTAGCGGCGAGGGCGGCGCGTAGCGTCGCCGAAAGCTCAGGGGTCGTACACCTACAGCAGCGAGCCTTGGGCGCCCTGGCGCTCCACGTCCGATTCCGAGGACTTGCGCAGGTTGTCCCGGCGGAGCGGGCGGGAGACGGTGACGCCCTGCTGCGGCTTGGCCTTGAACTGGCATGTCCAGCCAAGGCTGGCGATCTCCTCCATGGCGCCCCGGACAGTGGAAAGCCGCTTGCGCATGGCGCGGTCGGACACTTCCTCGCCCACGTAGATCCACTCGATCATGGTCGAGAGCTGGAACGGACGCGTTTCGCCAGGGAACACCAGGGTACATAGGCGCTGGTGGATCAGGCGGGCGGCATCGGACTGCAGGGCGCGTACCTCGTCCATGTCGATACGGGCGTGCGGCCCGCCGGCGATCGCCGCGGACAGCCGCGGATTGAGTAGCACCCACAGTTCGTTGCGGCGAGCACTGGTGGCCAGCTTGCTGATGAGCCGGAAGCCGGCGCGCTCACCGTTGTTGTCCACCAGGATCGAGGTCGCGAACATCCGTTCGAGGCTGGCCCGGATCGTGGTGGCGTAGTAGCCGCCGTAGTGGCCGCCCTCGGCCGTCGCGGACTTCTGGGCACGCATGCCGATCTCGGCGGCGACGCGTGCGTAGCTCTCGTGGATGTAGAGGGTTTCGCCCGTATCGACGGGCACCATGACGTTGGGCGTGGCCGCTTCCAGCAAGGCCAGACGCTGCTTGGCGTCGCCGGTCACCACCGGATCGTTCACCATACGGCCGCGCGGCCCAGCCAGCGCCACCAGCCCCTGCAGCAGACGCAGATCGAAGGCTGTGAGCGGGAACGGGCCGAGATAACGCACCTTGAGCCCGTTGCCCATGTCCTGGGTCACGTCCAGGCGCGCCATGTGCTTGGGCGGTGCGAGAACGAACAGACCCGTGGCGAGGCAGTGTGCGCGGTCATGCCGCGCAAAGCTGGTCAGGTGTTTTCCGCCACCACCAGCGGTACTCCCGCCATCCGCGCCAATTGCTGCGCCGAGAGTGTCTGAATCCGCAGGGAAAAAGTCCCCCTCAGCGCCCAGTCGTTCCTCATCGACACCATCGCCGCCGGGTGGCCGAACAGAAGAAACCCGTGAGACCATAGTTCGGTGTCCTCATAGCAAACCGACCAAGCGATTGGTAATCCTGCCAGAACGCCGCGGTCAGTTGAAAAAGGGTGGGGTGTAGCCCCACCGGAAAGACCAAGATGCCAGTTTCCGACCGGCATCAAAAGCCTTGGATCGTCGATCACCCGGGGTGAACCGTTACTTGCCAGGGTTCCCGTGCCCATGACGGCATCGCGCCAAGACGTACCGTCAGCGTCCTGCAGCAGGATGGCACCAAACACCACGGAGACGCCGAGATGGGCGGCCTGCCGCCCGGCATCGAACAGGATGGCGTCATCCACGGGCCGGTAGGGGCTGACGATGGACTCGGGCAACACAATGGCCCGGACGCCTGGCACGCCCAGCGCGGCGCGGATCATCCGGGCGATCCGATGCGTGTCGTTGGACTCATCGTGAGCGGAGCGGCCCGGCCCCGCGGCCGTGTTGATGGTCACGAAGCCGGGAAGCGCCGCGGGAGCGGGTACGAAGCGGGTGGCCACCAGGCCCAGAATGGCCGGGAGCAGGGCGGCCCCGGCGGCGACTCTGCTCGGAAGGGCCGCCAAACCAGCGAAGACCAGGGCGGCAGCGATCACGCCGGCGCCGCCGGCGCCGGGGAACAAGGTGCCGGCGACCATGAGGGGGTTCATCCACGCGAGCATGCCTACCGGCGGGACGGTGAGCGTCGCCAGTGCGGCGAGATAGCCGGCGGCACGCCACGGCCACCGCGCCGCAGGTGCGTACAGCAGGAAAGGCAGGGCCAGCACGAACGCTAGCGCGGTGGGTGCGCCGTAAGCCATCCATGCCGCCGCGCCGCCGTGGAAAAACACCCCGACCACGCCTGGAAGCGACGCGCTTCCGGCTCCAAAGTAACCGAACATCAAGGCGAACACGTGATGACGGCGCCGGGCCATTCCGGCCGCCACCGGGAGGGCCAGCAGGCAGAGCTGTGCCGACTGGCCGCACCAGGCCGCCAAGCCCACCGCGAGACCGGTGAATGCGAAACCCGCAATGGGGAAAGCATCCGATGCGAATGACATCGGTGAAATCGCACGGATACGCTCGAATGGACGAGATAACGTCATACGCGCTATTGTACCCAAAATAATCGACAAAGCCGACACGGTTTGCCGGTCTGGATCACAGCATGACAATCCTCTACACAAGGGCGGCGACACAGACATGCATCCTGCAGCCGTGAAGTGCCATGAAGCGGACATTCGCTCGCTCACCGACCATGAAACGACCGTGGTCTACTTCCAGCCGAAGGTGCATCTGCAGACTGGCGAGATCGCGGGCTTCGAGGCGCTGTTGAGGCTCTTGCGTGACGACGGCTCGGTAGCCTCTCCGCTGGAGCGCTTCGAGGCACTGGAGGAACTGCCGCGCCCTTTGCGTACCATCATCCATCACGACGTGATGGTGCGCGTCTTGCCCGACGCTTACCTGGTGCAGCGTGCGATGGATCTGCCGGTGGCGGTCAACATCCATCCCGACTTGCTTGGCCATGAGCCGTCGATGCGGTGGCTCCTGCAGCAGGAAGCCGGCGGCATGATCCTCGAACTGACCGAAACGGGCCGGATCACGGACTTCAGCGTCGCCAACGAGGCGACGCGCAAGCTCCGCCGGCGTGGCTACAAGATCTCGATCGACGACTTCGGCAAGGGATACTCGACGGCAAGCGTGCTTGCCCACTTGGCCTGCGTCGATGAAGTGAAGATCGACGCCAACTTCCTGCGCTCGCCTCGTGCACCGAAGATGCTGCCAGGGATGTGCCACGTCGTGCACGAAGCGGGCGCCGTGGTCACCATCGAAGGCGTTGAGTCTCCCGATGACCATGATCTCTGCAGGGCGGCCCGCGCCAACTACGCCCAGGGCTACTGGTACGGCGTGCCCGCCCCGGCCGATGTGGTTACGCACATGGAGTCGCTGCGCATTGGTGCGGCATAGAAATTGGTCGAAGTGCAGCGAAAACGCGCACAGACAGGTTACACTTTCATGCGAATGAGGCGTGGCGCCTCTCGCATAGGTCGGTCGCACTCAGTGCATCCGACTCGCCTCCCACCAGGCTTACCGTGTTCGCACGGATTCCCCCGGTGATGGCGTTAAAACTGCAAGCGTGATCTCCAGCGCGAGCAGAATGGAAGGCTGGTGGACACCACACGCCAGCCACGGCAACCAAGCCGATGTCGGAAACCCCCGGGAGCAATCCCGGGGGTTTCTCTTTTTCGTTGTCCACAGGAAATGTGGATAACTCGTGTATACCGGCTGCGACGCGAGGCGGCGCAGGGCGTATGACGGAATGGCTAAAAGTTCGCCAGTCAGGCGATCTTGTGCGCCCAGTCCGGCACGCCGTTCGGCATGTCTTCCTGGGTGGCCGAAAGGGCATCGAGGAGGCGCACGTGGTAGTCGATGCGCAGGATGCCGTCGCCTTCGTCGACGGGTATGACCTTGGCGCGGAACTCACCACACAGGGTGATCGGATTGCCCGTCTTGCGGGTCTGCTGCAGCAGCTTGGCCATGTAGACGAAGCGATGCACGTCCGCCGTGAGGCGGCAGACCACGGGCGGCGCCGGCGCCGGCTCGGTGCGTATAAGCACGTCGAAGTAGCGGGCGCGTTCAGGCCGCGTGGCGTAGAGGTTGTCGCAGGTGATGACGTTCTCCACCATGCCGGTCAGCATGATGCGATTGGGCAGATGGATAGGCTCGCGCAGCCCCTCATCGACCCAGGCGGCGAGATCCATGTCGGCGTCGCACTGGCGCCGCACCGCGTCAGGAATAGTGCGCTGGGGCAGCAGCATGTCGGCAATGGCCGGGGCGATCAGGCCCTCGACGTGGCGATCCGTGACGTTCTTCACGCCGTCCTTGTCGCGCGTAGGAATGCCCCGCACAGCCCACTTGAGCTTCTGGGGGAAGGAGGACTTGGCGGCCCGCGAAAGGTGCGTGACCGCGATGTGGAGGCCGTCGTGGGCGTCCACGCGGCCGATGACGTCGATCGGCTCGCCCATTTCGGGCTCGCGCACACCCTCACTGAGACGCAAGGGGAGCGCCATCGGCAGCGGGGCGCGTTGCTGCAGCACCCACTGGCCGTCCTGTTTCCAGGCGAAGCCGGTGAGCATGGCGATATTGCGCAGTGGCGTGTCGAGCATGGTGTACTCCAGTTCGTTCCATGAAATCGTACCACCGGATACCGACACCGCTATACATCGAGCGGCGTTTCCGCTATTCGCGGGCATTCGGTGAAGGCTTTGCGCCGATCATGCCACGGCCATGCAACGGCCGCGGGGCGGCTACCGATGCTCTCCGTGCTGAAAGCCGTCTGTCGACGGCTACAACGGAGAGCATCATGAGCAGTTCCAGCAGCAGGAAGGGTGACGCTTTCACAATCGACCGCGATGTGAGCGATTTCGTCAAGACGTACAAGGCCAATGGCAAGGAGCTTTGCTTCATGCCGTGGGCGCAGAGTCTGAGGCTCGCCGGCCGTCCGTCGATGAAGCTCGTCGAGTTCGACGGGCCGGGCGGCACCAAGTTGCCGTTCCGTGAGATCTTCGGCGGCGCCGCGGTGGCCGTCGAAATCGCGGGCCAGCGTGTCTACCTGCCGGTGCAGAACGCGAGCTTTGCCGCGATGGCGGCGGGCGAGGTCGATGCACGCAACCTCAGCGATACGCAGGCACGTTGTCGCGCCAAGGCGATTGCCATGGTGACCGGCGTGGGTCTGTCGATCTACGCCGATTTCAAGGGCGACGGCGCAGCGTTCGCGAAGGCGGTGGGCGCCGGCATCACGCACGAGACGGATCTCGGCCTGATACCGCCGCTGGTGTCGGGGAAGAAGCGTGGCAAGTCGGAGTCCTCTGACACCACCGACTTTCTCGGGTGGCCGGCGGCGATCGCTGCTGCGAACCTGGCCGACCCGGCGTTCGGATGGTCGATCGAGGAGTGGGATGTGCTCGACACGGCCACCGGCGAGGTGACTGCTCAGCCGTACATGCGCTATGGCACGGGCTGGGCGGTGGGCGTTACGGTCACCTACCGTGGTCATGAGCACACCGAGATCCTGCCCATCATGGGCATGGCCGAGGTGGACACGGCCAACGGCAAGAAGAAGATGGACAACCAGCCGCTGGTCAACCCTGACGTGAACGACTGGAACAAGGCGGTCATGCGTTGCCTGGCCAAAGCGATCGCCGTGGAAACCGGCTACGGGTTGTCCATCTACGCGAAAATGGACTTCGTGGAAGAAGACGGTTCCGAGCAGGAGCCGGCCGCTGCGCGTGGCACGGTCACGCCGATCACGCAGAAGGCGTCCAGTGTGACGGCGGCCCAGCCCGCCGCGTCGGGTGCCGTACAGAGCCGGGAGGAAGCGATCAGGGAGATCGAGGAGCTGCTGAAGTCCACCGGGGCAGATCGCGCCGGCATGCTGGCCTGGATCGAGGTCAGCAGTCTGGACGATGCCACGGACACTGCGCTCGTGCAGGTGGTCAAGGTGTTGCGCGGCAAGGCCGCACGTGGCGAGAAGGCCGCATAGGGCGCGTAGCTCAACTACGCTTCGATGAAACAAAACGCCCCGCAGTAATGCGGGGCGTTTTCTCTTTGGATCTCCGCAACTCAGGCTGGACTCGATGGCGGCGTTGGCGCGAGCGGGCGGCAGCAGTGCGTCGGCCAAGGCTCGCCCTTGGCGCCAACCTGCTCACCAGAGGGGTAGATCCAGTCGCCCATCTTGTCATCATCAGGCGAAGCGAGTGCAAGACGCGGCTCCTTCCAGGACGCGCCCCACAACCAAAGGATTGCCCCCGGAATCCACATTTCTCCGTCGTCGAAAGGCTCCCAATACGAGGCCCGGTCAGTGTGAGCGTTCATGTGCACTCCTGGTGAATCTATGCGCAAGAGCGTTGCTCGTACAGTCAGAACTTGAGGGGATTGACGCCGTTGCCGCCAAAGCGAGCCCCTCGCTCTGCGGCGCGCATGATTCGCTTTTTTCGCGACGAAGGTATAAAGCGCAGGCGGCGGTGCGACATGTACTGCAGTATGGCGTCATACACGGGGCGCATCAGCGAGCTGGCTGACACTCCCTGATCGATGACGAGTAATTTCGCTCCAGGGCGAGCGTTCATCGGTATTCCCCGACTTCAATGGCCTTGGAGAGGAAGAAGAACGTGTGAAGCGCGGCTCCGAACGAGATGCCAAGGCAGATGCTCATCACGTGCGAAGCCCACATATGCCCACACAAAAACTGCAGGAACGCAATCATGGCCAGAAAGGCGAACAGGAAGCCAATCACTCCATAGATCTTCGCCATTCGCTTGGGACTCACATTGCCCGGGCGAAGGCAGTAAGCGAGAAAAGCGTCGATGTGCTCCTGGTGTCGACGTGGCATAGGAAGGAGGGATGAAAGATCGTAATGAAACAGCACCAGAGGGAAGGCGACGATCACGAAGGCGCACAGGCCAAGCAGTAGAGCGGTCATGAATAAGCTTCCAGGTCAGTCGGAAAGCATCGCTGTCATACGAGCGAGGACATGTCGGGCGAATTCCGCCGCCGCGAGCTTTGCGCTCTCCATCGTCTTGAAATCCCCGGTGGTGAAGTTGAGGTAGCGAAGGCGAAAGCCTCCAGCATCGTCGGCGATCGCCATCAGCTCTTGGCCGGCAAAGTAGGCGACTTCGAGCACGCCTTTGTTCTCGCTACGCGGCCCCGAGTTCCAGCGTTGCTGAGGTGCCTCGAAGATGAATTTTCCGCCGCCATCCAGGTCGATATTCATGCCGGGATGCTTTCGGCCGAATGCTCAGTCAGCACATACGCCCGTGAGAACCCGCGAACATCCGAAGGCACGGGCTGCAGCACCTGCTTTTTCACGAGAGCATTGACCGTCCCCCACTCGAAATACCACTCAGGCACACCCGGACGTACCTCGGGCACGCCGGGGCTCGTGTAGAAACCGCCCTTGCGGTATTCGATCCGACCACCAGCACTTCTGACCTTGCCAACGAGGTCGGCCTGCGTGGGCGTCAGCTGCTTGAGCATCATGAAGAAGGTGCCGAGGATTGAGGTTTCGACGCAGAATATCGCCAGGAAAAGCCAGTACATCGCATCACCTATTGATAAGTTTTCGCATGGCGTCATTCGCTCGGTGGCATGGAAGACTTCATTAGAGACTTCCTTTGCTTGCACGCACGCGGTACTCAGCCAGCGCCGCCGCGTAGCGCGCTTTGGCCGCCTTCGACGTGCCGCCGTAGATATCCCGATGGGTGCGGTAGAGGGCGAAGAAGGGCATGCTCAGGCCCGCAAAGGCGAGCCCGCCGAAGGTTGCCAGCATCGCACCCGTCTTGAACGCTGCCACCACGTAATCGCCGCCGGTGAGGGCGCCGACCGCCGCAGCGATCAGCAGGACGCTGCCGATCACCAGTGGCACGAGGTACTGCCGGGCCTTGTAGTAGAGGCGCACCGCGGCGCGCCGATCAGCAGGGGTCACGCCGCCGAACATCGGGAAAAGGCGATCGGGCAGGTAGCCGAGACGGGCATGGGTGGCCAGCTTCGACTCGTGGATCTCGTCCAGTCGAAGGGCAAGGTGAGCCCACTCGACAAAGGAGAGGGAAGGGCCGCTGTGGTGGTGGTTTTTCGTGGTCATGGATCTTTTATAGCACCGTGAGTGATCCATCCAAATACAAGAACGCGATCAGTCGTTGCGCTTGCTGGTGGCCCGTTCACGCATGCGCTGTAGCGACGCTTCCGTGCTGATGGCGCGGGCTACGCGTTCCGCGGCACGCAGTGCCGCCCGATCCAGGCCCAGCACGTTGGAGTCCACCACGTCACTGTAGGAGCGGCTGACCAGGGCAGCCAGCGCCGCCAGCTCCTCCGTGTCCATTTTGGCGATGACCTGTCCGAGTCGGTTGGTTTCAATGCGCATGATGCAGGGTACTTTAACGGTAAATGACGAAGGCTTACACGGTAACGCGCCGAATTGGCCTGAAATGTGCGATGATTGGCCCTGGTCGCAGCGTCGGAGCGGGTTATGCAGACACAAGCAGCCAGCCGAATCATGCCAGCCGATGAGCTGGCGGAGTATGAGGCGGCACGGCGGGACGCGGCCGTTGCCGGAGCCATGCTGGCCGAGAGCGAAAGCGCGTGCCGGCGCATGGCGGCCCAGCTGGTCGCCGCAAGAGCCGAAATCGACTATCTCCGCGGCTTCCTGACGAAGGATGCCGCGACCAGTGGGCCATTCCATGTCTGGATCGCCGGATACGGCGACCGACGATTCGTTGGGTACCGTCGAGGCGACCGGTTCTTCGTGCCTGGCGTATGTGTGGTCGAAGACGTCGACGTGCTTCGCACCGAAGCCATTGCATGACCCATGCGACAGCAACTTCATTACGCCGCTTTCCTCTGCTGCGCCCGTCCGGTCTCGTTTCGATATCCCTCGCCGTACCACGAGGAATACGCCGCCTACGCAGAGCAACTGGTACAGGGGGAGATCCTGCTGCGTCGCTTGGTCGAAGCGCACGCAGCAGGCGTTCTTCCGGCGCATCGCCGGCTGACTTTGCTGCATGAGGCGTTGTTCTGGCACCGGCCGCTCGTTGCTCCTGACGGCCACCAGCTGGCCGAATATGCTCGCTGGTTCTCCAGGGCGGGAATGCCGCGGTACCGACCACTCTCTGTGCCGCAGCTCACGGTGGAGCTGATGGAGCACTACGGGCTGGGTGAGCGCATGGTGGCCATGTTGCTGACCCGCCAGTCGCACGGGCTGCAGGCGGGCGACCAGACGTGGCTGGAGCGGCGGCGAAGCCTCCCGGTGCTGAGCCGGCCGCTGTTGCGCACCGAATACTCCGAGCTTGGAGATTGCGTTGAGGCCGCCTACCTCGGCCCGCCGTTCGGTGTGAACCGAAGCATGAACCGCGAGCCTGCGATCGAGGCGGCGGCGCTGATGGGCTCGATAGCGTCGTCGCGATGGGTGCCGTTCCGGCAGCCGGTGCTCCGCTCAGCTTTCGAGCGGGCATTCCAGCGTCCCACGCCGGCGCGGGTGACGAAGCCCGGGGTCGCGGGGGTCTGCATGGGCTCGGGCGGGCCGGAATGGGCGGAAGCTTCAATCACCTGAAAAGCGGGTTTGCCGGGGTAAAAGAAGGGGCCAAAGCACGACGGGCTCCCGCCCTCGCAGGGGCTCCGCCCCCACACCCCCAACCAAGCCAGGCATGGAGTTACGCCGGAACCCTGCGGCCGAGGGTTTCGGCGCGCTCGATGTCGTCGTGTATCCGATCCAGCTCGTCGTGCACGTACTGACTGGTGGTAGTCAGGCTGGCGTGCCCAAGCAGCTCCTGCACGGTCTTCAGGCTTGCATCGTCAGCGACCAGGTGGGTGCCGCGACTGTGCCGCATCCAGTGCGGTGAGGCGAGGCGAATGTTCGCCGCATCTCGCTGGTCGCTGCAGCGCTCTGCAGCGCGGGCGAAGATCGCTTCGAGAGCGCGGTAGGCGCCCGTCCGGGTCAGGTGGCCACCACCGCGAAGCGACGGCAGCAGTGGCGTGGATTCGAGGGCGAAAGGAAGCGGGGATAGGCCCCACGCCACTCGAAAGGTGTGCAGCGCCTCCATGAAAGCCTTGGTGGCGGGGATTTCGCGTTCCTTGTCGCCTTTCCCAACGACGCACAGCTTCCAGCGTGTCCCTGTTGGGGTTTGGCGGCGCACCAGGTGGCCCATGGTGTGGCCAACCGCCTCGCTGACGCGAAGGCCGGTCAGGTACAGGAGTCGGATCAACCAACGATCGCGCGCCGCACGGCGTTCGTCACCATCGGCGGGAACATCGTCCACGGTGTCGAGCACTATCTGCAACTGGCTGGGGGTCAGGAAGCGCGCGACTTTGCGTGTGCGCACGTCGCGCGGTCGTCGGGAGAGCGCGAATGGGTTGAGTGCCAGGTAGCGGGCTTCGGTGAGCCAGGTGAACATGCCCGAAAGCACGATCTCGGCCTGCCGAATGGACGCCGGCGACAGCGGGCCGCGGAAAGGACGCCACGCGAGGTCGTTGCGTGAGTGCGAGATGCGGCTGACCCATCCCTGTGGCGGATTGGCAAGGAACTCCCGGTAGCCCATCACGTCCTCGTGGCGAACATCGGCCAGGGCCTTGCCTTGGCTGCCGATCCACAGCATGAAGCGCTCGGCTTCTTTCCGGCAATTGGCAAAGGTGTTGGCTTTGCTGGCGAACTGCGACAACCAGGCAACAACCGCATCGGCATCGGTTTTGGCCTCGATGGCAGCGCCGGACTCGACGGGTGCACGACGGATTGTCGTGGGAAAGATTTCGGCGGCCGGGAAGGCTCGCATGGGCTTCAAGGCAGTCATGGACAGAGTATGCCGCGATTCGGTGTGCTCGCGCATGAAAGAAGCCCCACCGCGAACGGTGGGGCTTGAAAGGCATCAGATCAGACCACGAACGGCCATGGAGACCGGCTCACCTTTGCCGATCACCAAGTGATCGATCACCCGAACGTCGATTAGCTTCAGGGCATCACGCAATGTACGCGTGATCGTGCAATCGGCGGCACTTGGCTCCGCGATGCCGCTAGGATGTTGATGCGAAAAGATTACTGCGCAGGCGTTGTACTCCATGCAGACGCGCACAACCTCGCGTGCATGGACTTCCGTGCCATTCACTGTGCCTCGAAATAGCTCGACCCACCCGAGTACGGCATGGCGGTTGTCCAGGAGCAAGCAACCAAAGACCTCGTAGGGAAACCTTCCCAGCTTGAGCTTGAAGTAATCGGCACTGTCACGCGGACTGCTCAGGACTTCGCCGCGGTGGAAGCGTCGCTCAATGATCGCGATCGCGTCCGCAATGATGCGATCCTCAGCGATCCGCGCCATCTCGTGCGGATCGAGATCGTTATGAACGAAGCGGACATTGCCATCGGCGATACCGCGGGCGGTGAAGCCAGGGAACTCGTACTGCTGCTCGTGTGCGTGCTGCATGGTGCTCTCCAGTAGGGTCACCAGACCCCTTCGGAGGGAAGTGGCGCGTCGTCCGCTGGCGAGCGGTTGCACCTGCTTGCCAATCCGGTGAATCGACGCAACACGCCGAGCGAGCATGAAAAGGCGCCTCCAGCGAAGCCAGGCCGTCGCCTGGCATGTGGAGAGAACAATGGAGAAGCCGCAGAGTGTCCGTTGCGCGGACGGCAAGGTGTTCGAGCGTGGCGAGGCCGTGTGCGTGGGCAGCGTCAACAAGATCAGGTCGCGGGATGTGCACCATCCCGCCGTCGTGGGTGAGTACCCGGTGATGGTCGACCAGTCCGGCAGCTGCCAGCTGTTCACCTATACGAAGAAGATCGCCGAGGTCGACTACGGTGACGTCGCCCAGGCGGCGTAACACGAATGTGTCGGCTGTTGGCTGACATGCGCGTCACGCGATGAAACAAAAACCCCGGCTTCGGCCGGGGTTTTTCATTGTGAGCGGTGACCTGGTGCATCCATCAACGCGTTTGGGCCGCTGAAGGGCGCAAGCCGGTAGGGAGACTCAATTGCTCCAGCGCTAGCTCGCGTTCGACACGCGGCCCTTCCTTGAGCGCGTAGACGCGGCAGGCGGCCAGATCTCGCTCACGGATGGTCTTGCCATCGCTCAGCCACTCCATGCACGCCTCTTTGATCGCAGGGAATCGGTTGGCGAGTTCATTCAAGGCTGCAAGGCCATGGTTATCCAGCGGACTGTAGACCGTGCGGGCGTCGATGCGCCGCTGCCGCCGCGCGAGGACGTTTGCGCGAGCGTTGCGAATTCCGACGAAGCCAACCAGGCAGGCGAACGCCAGAAACACCAGAAGGAGACCGATGACTGGCATGTCGCTACATGCCAAGCCAATGAAAAAGAGAGTAGCTCCAATGCCGATGACCAAGAGAGCGAAGATCTCCAATTTCCGCTCCTTTCCTGCGTCCACATCGGGGGAAGGTAGCTGTGCGATTGCGGTACGCACTTCCGAATCGCTGAGGCAAGCATGCGTGAAAAGTATCGGCGAGGAGGTCATGGGCAAGTCCGTGGATGAGGTGGTGATGGAGACGCAGGGGTGTGGTCAGGGATGCCTGCCGCTCGGGCAGTGCATCGATCTCGATGCCGGTCAACCTGCTGAGGAAGTGGAAGGGCTCATTCAAAGCCTCCAACGAAGGAGTCCGGCGCGTAGTTCTCGAACTTCGTGTAGTGGCCGAGGAAGGTCAGCTTCACGGTGTCGGTGGGGCCGTTGCGCTGCTTGCCGATGATGATTTCGGCCAGGCCCTTGTCCGCCGATTCCTTGTTGTAATACTCGTCGCGGTAGATGAACATGATGACGTCGGCATCCTGCTCGATCGCTCCCGATTCACGAAGGTCGGACATCATCGGTCGCTTCTCGGCGCGCTGTTCCAGCGAGCGGTTAAGCTGCGAAAGCGCGACCACGGGCACATTGAGTTCCTTGGCAAGCCCTTTCAGCGAACGCGAGATTTCCGAGATCTCGGTGGCGCGGTTCTCCTTGCTTCCCGGCACCTGCATCAACTGCAGGTAGTCGATCACGATCAGGCCCAGCCCGCCGTGCTCGCGGTGCAGGCGTCTCGCGCGAGAGCGCAGCTCCACCGGCGACAGACCGGGGGTATCGTCAATGAAGATCTTGGCGTCGGTCAGGATGGATATGGCGTTCGAGACGCGAGGCCAGTCTTCCTCAGCAAGATCGCCGTTGCGCAGCGCGTGCTGATTGACGCGACCGACCGAGGAAATCAGGCGGAACGCCAGCTGCGAGGCGGACATTTCCATCGAGAAGACCACCACCGCCTTATTCGCCTTTAGTGCAGCGCTCTCGGCGATATTCAGTGCGAAAGCCGTCTTGCCCATCGAGGGGCGGGCGGCCACGATGATGAGGTCGGAGGGCTGCAAGCCCGAGGTGAGGTTGTCGAGATCCGTGAAGCCGGTAGTGATCCCCGTGAGCTGGCCGCGGTTCTCGTAGCGCTCGGACAGCAGCCGAAAAGCATCCTTCACCGCCTCGCGCATGGAGACGGTTTCCTTCTTGCCGCGGGCGCCGGACTCGGCGATGTGGAACACGCGCTGCTCAGCGCTTTCCAGCACCTCGTTCACGCTCTTGCCTTCCGGGCGGTAGCCGTCCTCGGTGATCGAGGTGCCCGCATCGATCAGCTGGCGTAGCACGGATTTCTCGCGCACGATTTCCGCGTAGGCAGCGATGTTCGCTGCGCTCGGCGTGCTGTTGGCCAGCTCGATGAGGTAGCTCGCGCCGCCCATCAGCTCACCGAGGCCGTTGGCCTCGAACCAGTCGCCGAGGGTTACCGCGTCGCAGGGCATGCCCTTGTTCGCAAGCTCGTTGATCGCGCGCCAGATCAGTCGATGGTCACGGCGGTAGAAATCATCCTCGCCCAGGCGGTCGGCCACCTTGTCCAGCGCATCGGGCGCAAGCATCAGGCCGCCCAGCACCGCCTGCTCGGCATCGATGGAGTGCGGCGGTACGCGCAGCGCATCGACGGCCGACGACGAAGATTTGCGTTCGGGCACGAATGTCATGGTTCGCCCACTACCGGATGACATGCGGGTAGATCGCCAGGCCGATCAGGATGGCGAGCATGCTCACGAACAGCGCGATGTCGAGCTTCGACCGGAAGGGTAGTCATGCATGCCTCGGTGACTGCAGGGTCGTCGACTGCATCGTAGCGGCTTGGTGGGCGCATGCGTCGAGCAGGGCGTTTCGGAATGCCAGGGGGGTTCGCGATACCCGTGAGTACCACCTGCGGGGCGCCGCCGCCGGCGACGATCACGTTGCCGAACCGGAACAGGTGCGCGATCACGCTTTGCCTGACCTGCACCGTTTCGATGGATGCCAGGGCGATCTCGGTGGCCTGCCGGGCGAAGATCCCGTACTTCGCGATGAGTCGCTGATTCGTGATGGCGAACTCGGTCGCCCGCCAGGAAGCGGCGGCGAACAGGATCAGGAGTAGGCCGAAGCCATAGACGGGGAGAGTGAACAGGCCCAGCACCACGTAGGGGGTGAGTGCCAGCGGCGTGATGCAGGCTTCACGGATGATTCGCTCGCCGGGACGAAGGGAGGATTCGATGTATTGGCCCATGGTCAGCGCCTCGCGGGAAGGGGGGTGTTATAGAGAATGGCCACGTTGGATTCGGCCAGATCCGTGGCCAACCGCTTTGCCAGTGCAGCTCGGCTGCGGAGTTCCCCGCTCACTACGTAGGTGCCGATCTTCTCGAAGCGCGGAGGCGGCTCGGCCTCCGACGAAGCGAGGCGCACAGCGCCGGTGTCGGAGACGATGACCGCGACCAGCTGATCCTTGCCTTTGGCGCGGATGGCGTCCGCGGCGCGCTGCGCACAGACGGTGATCGACTCATCCAGAAGGTTTCCGCAGGCTGAGGCGTGGAAAATATGCATGTTCGTTACCCGTCCTTTTCTCGTGGGCTTAAAACTTCTTGCCGCCGGCAGCCAGGCGCGCCTCGCGCGTGTGGTCGCTACGGTGGGTGTTGTAGTCGAGCTTGTCGGCGATGGCGCCGGGCAGATCAAGGCCGATCCCGGCTCCCAGGCTGAAGATGCGCATCACCGCATCAGCCAGCTCCACTTCGAGCGCCGGTCGATCAGGAAGGCACTCGTCGGGAGAGCCCGTGCGGAAGCCATCCAGTGCCTCGGAAACCTCCGAGTGGATCAGGCAGAGCAACTCGGGGACGTTGCACCGGGGCTTTTCGCCGGGGGCTGAGCGGAGATCCGCACCGGTAAAGAGGTCGTGCCACCAGCCTGCGCGGAGTGCGGCTTCGTGGCACTGCGTACCGAGCAATGCGGCGGCCTGGTGTACGCCCGCCTTGTCCAGCCAGTCGGCAGGGGCTTCCTGCGGGTGTTCGTGTTGTGCGTGCTGCATGGGCTTGCCTCCTCTACGCGTTACCAGTATACGCGTTGGTAGGCGTTACCGTTATACAAGAACGGTCAGCCTGCTCCGAGGGACGCCAACAGGTCATCCTGCGTTGTTACCTTGTCGATGATCGCCCTGCGGATGAGCTGGCGAATCTTGGCGGTGGTGTTCGGCGCCTCGATACCTGACTTACGCCAGTTGGGACATTCGTCATCCAGGGTGACGCAGAGATCGTCCCAAGCATCAACGAAGGTGCTCCAGACCTTGGAGGCGTTGGGCATGACCTTGCGGAACTGCTCAGCAATGGGCGGCATGCGCTCCAGCATGAGCCTGCAGCGCGCAAAGTCCTCGGCGTCCATCGGGTGATCGAAGCCTCCAGCACCGCGGGGCATAGGCGTTTCGCCGGCGGGCCACATGGCCTGCGCCATCAGGCGCCGTACAAGAAACGCGTCCGAGCTGGTTCCGATAGGGGCTGCGGTTGACTGCGCTTGCATGGTCTCGGGACTCCCTCCGAAGGTCATGCAAAGCATACCGTGAAACGTCACTAAAACGCATTAGAAACTGTATAGCGGTAACACATTGGCCGGACTAAACTGGAATCCTGACTCAAGGAGAACCCCATGCTGCCATCCATCCTCGAAAAGCAGGCCGGCGAAGCTGTTGCCCACGCCCGCGCCGTCCTTCGCGACGTGCGCACCCAGTGCAACAGAGGTGCGAATTACGACCCCGCAAAGGTCTCCGTGGTCGAAAAGCAGCTGGCTCACCTGGTGGGCGTGGCGCGCGACACTGGCATGGCCAGTGTGATTTTTTGGCGTGGCCGGTGGTTGACCTACAAGCAGGCCATGGCGGCACTCGGCGAGGTTCGTTCGGTGCTGGCTCGGATCAGGCCCGACACGGGCTCGCAGCTGCGCATGGCAGCGTGAGTCGACCCCTCATGAGTGGGCTGACCTACCACGCTCCAACGAAGCAGTTCACCGTGACCCAGAGCGCACTGGAAGGCGTTGCCCTCCATCTGCGCTACGTCATCAAGCATATCCGGCAGCAAGCTGGCTTGCCCCTGACCGCCCACCAGCACGAGGGGCCGATGAGTGGGCCGCAGTTTGCGGAAAAGGCAGTGCTTGATGCCGCGGCCGAGCTGGGCATCGACCTTGGCGCGAGCCGTCCCGGTAAACTGGATGTGTCCGATGCAGGATGAGCCGATGGCCAGAGCCATGCCGAAGCCAATTGATACGACCATCGCTGAACATGTGGCCAATCAGATTCATGGCCATCGCTACGGCATCGACTGGATTTACCACGACGACGTTCTCGGTTACCTGCCCGCCAAACCGGTCAAAACGTTGGAAGAAGCTGTTCGCGCGAATCGTCAGGGCGATAAGGAGTTCAACAATGATGCTACCTGAAGGTGTGGATTTGGGGCGCGGGCTAGAGGCAGCCGGCAAGATTGCCGATGCACTCGGCATCTTGTTCATTATCGCGCTGCCCTTCGCCTGGCTTGCTTGGAGCAGGCCCGAAGTTAAGGGAGGGAGCAAGCAGCTGCAGGAGAAGGGGGATGAAGAACGATCAGTGGAGAATGAGAGCCATGAATAGGGTTCAAGCTCTAGCAATTTCTGCAGCCGTTATGGGTGCCATCACAGTATCGAGTGCGCTCGTCCTTTTGACGTCTGTGACGATGATGGCCAGTTCACGTCCTTCGTCTCATCCTCTGGACTATGGCCATGGTTCGGCTTTGTTTGCCTTGACGCTGGCTTCTATTGCAGGGGCTGCCACTGTGTACCTGAGCATCATGGCGATCTGCGAAGGAAGGAACGAAGTTGCGGGTGCCGGTGCTAGTTAGCCCCTTCGATGGTTACGATGAGACAGTCGCGCTGGCGTATTCTGTGCGCCACTTTCACTCTGGCGGAAACATCGTCATGTCCGTTGAACTACCGTCATCGTCGCACCCACCCTCCCTGCGGGAGCTGCTGCAGAGCGACCTATGGGCACGGTATGGAAGTCCCTTATTGCAAGGCGAGCGGCTGCGCGAGGCTCTTGGCTATCCAACGTCGGAGGCTCTGCGGCAAGCGATTCACCGCGGAACTGTTCCTGTGCCCGTGTTTGAGATCAAGCATAGGCGAGGGCACCACGCTCTGCTGATTGACGTTGCGGAATGGCTAGCCAGGGCGAGAACGATGCCTAGTCTCTCGGAATGACAAAGGCTGATTGATGCGTAACGCCTACTCATGCACGAACAGCAGTCACTAAGGAAACGTCGTCATGCAAATTACGATTCAACCCGGGGTACTCAAGGAATTCGAGTACATGGTGAAGCTCCATAGCGAGCACGGCGCGCCCAACAAGGTCGAGAGCGTGGAGGAACTGGTGGGTTTCGTTCTTGCCAGCGTTGCCGATGGCAGCCGGCGCCCGGGCGCCTGGGAACGCGGCATGTTGGAGCAGATGGGCTTGATCGCAGAAACGCCCGAACATCAGGTGCACCGGGCAAGCTACGGTGAACCCGGAAAGAGTGATTGAGCGCGATCGGTTTCGTGAACGTCCACCACGAGATATCGACCTTATGAAAGTACGTCGTTTCTATCCGCGCCAGGTGCTGCTCCGTCTGCGAGACCGCCATGTCGATTCGCTTTCGCGCAGCGAGCGAAGCGCGCTGGACTTCTTCATCAAGCGCAGTCGGCGCTATCAGCTGCAGGTGACTATCGATGAGGAGCGCGTCGTCCGATCCACGGATGTTCGCTACGTGATGAGGATCACTCCCGAGGGCGGCCTGCAGATCACTTCCGAGCCCGTGAAGTGGCCGAAGGCCACGACGATGGAGCGCGTGGCGGCCGGTCGTTCGATTCACCTAGGCAAACTGGGGCACTCGTCCAAGCAAGCCGCAGTCATGTTTAACCCGATGCTTGACGCTGACTCGGATGAGATTGCAGAACGCTGCATCGGCTTGTTCAGTGCGGGCGGATGGGTGCAACCGCGGCTGACACGCCCCGACGTACAGGCCGCCGCAGCCTTGGTCGCGGCGAAGCTCACAGAGTCGTAGGCGCCCAGCGTTCCGCGCCGTCGTAGTCGTTGCCGCCCTCGGCGACAAACACGTGGCCATCGGGATCGACAGCCTGCACGCCAGGGACATTCTGGTGTGGATCGCACAGGCAATCCTTCCAGTCCGTGACCCTATCGTTCCAGATCAGAACAACCCCGCTCGTGCGGGTGGTGTCATCCTGTGTGGCACGCCATCCGGCGGCGATCTCCTGCGGGGTCATGGCCTTGTTTCCTCCTGATGGGCCGTTAGCGATCCATTGGCGCGAGCACCGGGAAGGGTGAGGGCGGCGTCGGTAATGGTACGTCCGGGCCACCGCCACCGTCATCGTCAGGCGGGCGCGGGAAGTTATAGCGATAGGGCACGTCGTCTGACAAAGCCCGAAGCTGCATGCGCGCCGCCTCTCCGCCTGTCATCGCGTAGCGTTGCCAGTGCTTCTTGGCCAGATCCCAATCGATCAGCACCTGCGGCGGCATAGGTGTGTGAGAAGAGCAGCCCCTATTCCAGATGGCAAGAAAGCCATCGTGGAAGGTGATCCAGGTGCAGCAAGCCTTCAATTTCACGTGTGCTTGGTCTCCTTGATGAATCGTTTCAGGGCGGGCCAGCGGCGAAACAGCTCCGCCGCCACCGCTTCATGCACGCGTTGCGCTAGCTCGCCGCGCCTACGATCCTCGGGCATGAGGCCCTGTGGCCAATCCATGTTGATCGGCACGGCGCCGCGACGGGCGGCATGAAGAAAGGCGTCCACCGCGGCGGTACAAGCCGCAGACGGAGGACGATTGCGGGCCGCGAGATGTTGCCGCTGCATGATTTCCGGCGTGCTGTTCTTCTTGGACTTTGGCTGCTGACCAACCTCCAGTGTGCTTAGAATCTCTCCCGCTATTGTGCGCACCGAGAAGATCCGGCAGCGGCCGGCGACGCATGCAGGGCCATACGTGCCAACGCAGTGGCGTAGCCATTCCCCCTCATCGTCTAACCCTTCGGCCGTGGTCAGTTCTACGATAACGCGATCCTGGTGCACAAACCTGCCACTAGGAAGGGCGCCGTTCCAGCGGATCACGTTATCGTCGTCCCTCGCCTGCTCCTGCCGGAATCCGGCCGTAACTGCATCGCGGAGCCGGTGCGCACTGTCCGCAAAATTCATGATCTGCAGAAGCGTGGCATGTTGTGCCAACCAGCGTTGCAGATGTTGAACGTCTTCGCTGTCCACGTAGGCGCCGATGGCCCAGCACAAGGCATCGGTCAACGTACCGTTCAAACGGTCGCGAGCGTCGCTCCAGGCTGCGTCCGTCCACGCGCATGGCATGCCCTTGAGCAGGGAAGGTGCGAAATTCGGCAGTAGGCGGGTGACTTGCTCAAACACTTGCCAGGCAGCCCAGGTCACAGGGCGACGGTTTCCGGGGAGCCGTTCGGCGGTGTCCAGCACCATACCGAGCTTGTCCTGGAAAACCTCCCCGCCTGACCGCGACCAGGAAAGGAATCGGGGTGAGCGCCCCGCCAACCATCGGACATTGGCCAGCGAGAGTGGGACACTCCCAACGGCTATTTCCAGGAAGCCATGCAACGCTGCGAACCAGGGCCGGCCCGCATCGATCGCTTCCCGGAGTTCGATGGCAGCGGCACGCTTTTTCTGGAACGCAAGTTCGCATTGCGTAGCGAGGAATTCAATGGGTTCGAGTTCGCGGTCGAAGGCTGGGGGAAAGATCTCGTGCGGCGTCAAGCCTCTTGCAGGCGCAAGCGCGCTTATGGGCGCGTCAGCGTCGTAGGGTTGGCCGAGTAGGGCGAGGGGCAGCAATAGAGGCTGCACGCGGAGAGCCTGGGCGCGGTAACGTCGACGGGTTTCGCATTCCATCAGCCAATTGGCTAGCCGAAAATCATACACACCTATGCCCCATAGTGTCTTTTGCACCTCGGGAGGCATAACCGTGCGTAGTGCACGGAGGGTCGCTCCGAGTTGTCTCAGATAAAAGCTATGACGGGCTCGGGCATACGCGTTCGTCGCCTTCACGCTGGCGTGCGTGAGGCGCTGACGTACTTCACCGCGCGGGAGGACGGCAGATAGCGCCGTCGCCAAATCCTCATAGGCCAGCGCTGTCGCGGTGCTGCGCGCCCAGGAGGCGAACGAGGTCAGCAGTACAGGATGCTTCTTGAAGGGTGCGCTCGCGTGGATGCGCGCTACATAGTCAGCGGCATCCGTGAACCGCTCATCGAGCTGTTCAAGCTGCAGAGGCCAGTGCAACCATCGAGGGCGACGAAGACCGCGGCCGGCCGGCACTTCTGCAGCAAGGTGGTAGCCGTTGGCTGTGGCCAGCACATGCACATCGCCGAGGCGGGCGAGGACGGTCGGAACCCCTTTCCAGATGCCTTCGCGAGCCCAGACGCGTCGCATCTGCACCTGCTCCGCATAGGCATGGCTGACGGCGCGCACGTGCTGCGGCGGCACGTTGTATAGGCGAGCCCACGTCTCGCCCACGCTTGCCGGTGTCGAGGGTGTGGGTGCGGAGATCTGCTCTACAACGTTCTTGCGCATCAGGGGCCAGCCAAGGAGCGTGTAAGGTGAAAGAAGCTCACTTCAAAGTCCTGTCTTGACCCAGCGCCGTATGGACAGCTCGCACCCGCTGAGCAGGCAGACGCCGTTGGCCATACCGCGATGCGAGGCGCGGCGTCCGCAGCCGCAGCTGCAGCGCCTTCGCGAGCGGGGTGGCGCAGGAAGGGCATAGCGCACGTGCTCGCGGGACGATCCGTGGGCGCTCCAGTTTTCGGTACCGCCGCGCATGGCGGCAGATCGAGCGGCAGGAGGGAGTTTGGTCAGATCCATCGCTTATTCCTCACTTTTGGATGCCACGAACTCCGGCGAGCGCAGCTGCTCGCGAGCCCGGCGGATCACCGCCTTGAGGGTTTCGCTATCGCCCGGGCGCACCAGAGCCACGGCGCCCAGTGCCAGCGCCCGCGCTCGCACGGTGTCCGTGACGTCGTAATGCGCGGCGCCACCAGGTTTGGCCTGGAACCAGGCGCGCTTGAGGCCGAGCCTGAAGGCGAAGGCGTGCAGCTCATTCAGAGAGTCGGCCATGAGGTGCGCCCAGCGCCGTCCGCGCCATGACCAGTCCGCTTCGTCGACGTAAACAGCCATGGCCGGTCAGCGCACCGGCAGGCCGTCAGGCCCGGTGCGGTAGGTGGTGCGGCACTTCGGGTAGCCGGTGCAGCCCCAGAAGTCGTAGGCACCTTTGTCGCTCTTGCCCTGCCGGTGCTGCAGCGGCTTGCCACAGTCGTTGCAGTGGTGCTCGCCGGCGGCCGGCGCGGCCTTCGGTACGGCAACCTCGCTCGCGGGGCGCGGGGCGCCTGGCTTGCCGTCGTCGTCCGGGAGGGTGGTTGTGCACTCGGGGTAACCTGAGCATCCCCAGAAATGGCCCGTCTTCTTGCCAGCACGCCGGCGCATTGGCTTGCCGCACGACGGGCAGGGGTGAGCAGGTGCCGCGCCCTGGCCGAGCGTGACCAGCTCGCCGGCGAGCTGCTGATGCGCGTCGCCGACCACCGAGAGGTACCGGGATTTGCCTTGCGCGATCGCATCCAGGTGATCTTCCAGCGCACGGGTGTAGTCCAGTTCGATGAAGCGGCACTTGCCGACCAGCGCGTCCACCAGTGCCTCGCCGTCAGGGCAGGCGTGCAGGAAGTCCTTCTTGTCCTCGGTGATGTAGCCGCGATCGAAGACGTTCTGGAGGATGGCGGCATAGGTCGACGGGCGGCCGATGCCAAGGCGTTCCATTTCCTCAACCAGGGAGGTCTGGTTGTAGCGCTTGGGTGCCTTGGTGGAGAGGCGCTCGACCTTGCCCTTGACGGCGGTAGCGGCGCCGCCGACTTGCAATGCCGGCACGGGGTTGTCGTCCGGGACGTCATCCCCTTCGGCTGTATTGGCCTTGCCATCGCCAGCGGGCTCCTTGGCCTCCTCGTAGACCGCCTTCCAGCCTGGCGACGTGAGCGTCTTCCCGCGCGCGAGGAACGTCACGGGCTGGCCCGTGGGGCCAGTGAGGCGTGTCGCGGTTAGCTGGGCCGTGCGCACGGCATACACGGCGTCCGGCATTTGGCACGCAACGGCTCGCGCCCAGATGAGGCGGTAGAGCGCCTTCTGCTCGGGCGTTTCGCCCGCTTCGCGTTCCTCGAAGTGCGTGGGCCGGCAGGCTTCGTGCGCTTCCTGCGCACTCTCCTTGGCCTTCCAGGTGCGCTGCTTGTCCACCAGCGGAATGCCGGCGGTCGCAGCGTAGGCGACCAGTGCCTTGTAGCCGTCCGTCGACAGATTGGGGGTGTCGGTGCGATGGTAGGTGATCGCGCCCTGCTCGTAGAGCTTCTGCGCGAGATCCATGGTGGCTTTTGGCTTGAGCTTCAGGGCGGCCTGGGCGGCCTTCTGCATCGTGGTGGTGGTGAAGGGTGGCTTCGGAGCTGCTTTGCTCTGGCTGTCCTTGAAGGCGGTGACCCGCACTTCCCGGACGGCCGCCACCTGCTTCGCAAACTCACCATCGAGAAAGTAGGACTCATCCTTGGCCAGGTGCGGCTTGGTCTCCCACTGGGCCGTCCACTCGCCGGCGAAGGTCAGCACAGCACCGAAGTGGATGGTGGGTTTGAAATCGCGGATCTCTCGCTCTCGCAGCACCACCAGCAACACCGCGGGCGACTGGACACGGCCGGCCGACATCTTGCGGCCGATCTTGTCCGAGAGCGCGGGGCTCACCATGTAACCCACGAGTCGATCAAGCACCCGGCGCGCTTCTTGGGCGTGCACCAGCTGCATGTCGATCGCACGGGGCGATGCCAGCGCGGCCTTCACCGGGCCGGCTTCGATAGCCTGGAAGGTGATGCGCTTGGCTTGTGGGATCTTGAGGGCATCGGCCAGGTGCCACGCGATTGCCTCACCTTCGCGATCCGGGTCGGTGGCCAGCAACACGCGGTCGCATGATGAAGCCGCCGCGGCGAGCTTCTGTAGCACCTCCTTGCCGCGCACGGTCTTCTCGTAGAGGGGCTTGAAGGTGGTTAGCTCCACGCCCAGGTCATTTCGGGGCAGATCGCGCACATGCCCCACGGAAGCCTCCACGCGGTAGCCGTTACCGAGGATGGAGCGGATCTTCTTGAGCTTGCCGGGGGATTCAACGATGACGAGTGTGGTCATGGGGATTTCCAGTGTGATTCGGATATCAAGCGGTGCGTCATGCTTCCAGTGGCGCAAGGCGTCTTCATGAGCAGGCTGCTGCCGGTTCCCACGTCTCGACTTCGACCACCTTGGTACGAATGGCCTTGTGCTGTTCAGCACCACACCATCGGCATGAGCGGTGATCGCCGCGGACAATGAAGCGGTCGCCGTCGTCGATGAAATGCTCGGTGTGCTGGGGATCGATCACACAGCGGCCGATGGCCGCATAGCGCTCCCAGAAGTCAGCAACGTGCTCCAGCCCCTCCGCGCCGCCGAGGTGGCACATCGTGTCGACCTCGCTGCCCAGAACCAGTACCTGGATAAGTCGCACGCCGCCGAAATCCTTCGCGAAAGGCGGATCTTTGTAGGGGAGGCCGATGACCAGCTCGCCAACGGCGAATCCGTAGCGCCGGCACAGCGCGCTCTCGGCGGTTACGCGGAACACGTGGTCGGCGATCATGCCGCCAGTCACGCATTGCCGCGATCGCATACGCAGCCAGCGATGAAGATTCGTGGAATACGCTCGCGCTCGGCTGGGATGGAGCTGTGCGACGTCCATGGCCATCAACCGTCTGCGGGACGCGGGAGGCCAAACCACCCCTGCAACTTGTCCAGCAGCCGCTCCAGCTCGCTCGCGAGCAGGGCAAAGGTGGCATCCGCCTCAGCCTTGGCATCCTCGAAGCTTTCACCCAGGCCGTCGAGGGCGACGTCGAGGAACTTCAGCTTGCGCACCACCAGGTCTTCGCCGAGCACGAAGCTGAGTCGTTCGTCGAACACGAGGCCGAGACGGAACACCTGCTTGCCGTTGCGCAGGTGCTCCTTGATCTCCTCGGCACCCAGATCCTGCCGGCGCGAGATCGAGATGGCGCCGGTTGCCGTCGCCGGGTCGCGCAGCTCGCATTCGTCGCCGAGAGCGAGGCCGGCCGGCAGCGTGCCGTTGGCCAGCCAGTCGGTCAGCAGTACGCGCGGGCCTTCTTCCGGCGCCAGTGGGACGGCCGGGAAACTGCCCAGCGCCTCGCGGATCTGCGAAATGGCGTCCTCGGCCGACTTGCGGCTCGATGTATCCAGCACGAGCCAGCCGCTCTTGGTGTCGACGTAGGCGGGCAGGCGGGAGCTGCGCACGAAGGCTCGTGGCAGCAGCTCGGTGAGGATGTCTTCCTTCAGGCGCTTGCGCTCACGTCCGACCACTTTGCGGCCTTCCTGCTCGGTGATTTTCCGAATCTTGCGCTGTAGCTCCTCGTTCACCACCGCGGCCGGCAGCATCTTGTCCTCGCCACCCACGGTGAGCAGGGTGAAGTGCCTCACCGACTGGGTGATTGGATCGTGCTCCTCGCGGCCCACCGGCGGCACGAAGCCCTTCGTGAACATTTCCAGCGGGCCGCAGGGTCGCAGGCGGTGGTCGTTGAGCGTTTCATCAAGGCGCTGCAGATCCTTGGCGACGGCGGGAGAGAAGCGGAACAAGGTGAGGTTCTTGAAGAAGGGCATAGTGATCCTTGGCAGCGAGGCTGCATGCGAGGAGGGTTTAGACGAAGGGAAGGAATCCGATGCTCTGCCAGTCCTTGGGCGTAGGGACGAAGCCGTCCCGCCACGGCCAGGCCGGAAGTGCGTTGCGTGGAACATCCGTGTCCTGAGAGGCAAAACCTGTGCTTTCCCAGAAGCCTGCTCTTTCCCAAGCAACGAAATCAGGCCGCCACGAGGAGGAATTTTCCGCATCCATGACAGCAACAGGCTCGTCGTAACCTTGAGGCGTCGCCGGCATCGTCCAGTTGGGTAGCTGTTGCGGATGAGGCATCGAGTGATCCTCAGCAGCCGATCTGTTTCATGCGGTTGTAGGTTTTCGGGCAGGTGCCTCTACCCTTGCGCCAATCAGGCGCTTCGAGATCCATCATTTCGCTCAGCAGGCCCCATTCGTCGACCAAGCGACTCCAGATGGGCGAGACGTCGCGCATGCGGCTGAATGCATGGCGCAGCTCAGGCACCTGCTCAAGCAGGCGCCGGCAACGCCCGAGGTCGGCGGGATCGTGTGGGTGACTTTCATACCCGCTCGTTGCAACGATGCCGGTCAAGTGCGTGAAGATGGTCTCGCTGCTGGTTCCTCGTTGGCCATTTGCCAGCCACTTCACGGCGGCCGAGCTGACGGGGACTAACGCTGGCTTGGCGGGGCTCATGACGAACTCCTGAGCGTGGTGAACATCGGGTTGGCCAGGGCGGGGTGCCGGCCGGCGTAGCGCGGCGGGATGGTGGGCGCCAACTCCCACCGCCGCCGCTTGCGGAAAGGCTTGGCCGCCGGTGCGGACGCAGGCGTTGTGATGTCCTCGCCCTGGGCCGCGCGTCGAATGAGCTGCAGGCGGTCTTGCTTGTTGGCGGTCATGCTTTCGTTTTCTCCCGTTCGATCTGAAGCTGGTATGTGCACTTGAAGACGGTGGTGAGGAATGCTCAGTGGTGCTGTGGCTATGGGCTCAGTCGTCGTCGTATTGGCCATGGAATGCCAACCCATCAGCCACGTATTCGGCCTCGCACTGGTTCCAGTCGCGAATGAACGTGTTGAAGATGGTCTCGGCATCCCTGTAGGTCTCAGCGGAGGCAAGGCGCTCACGTCGAGTGCCGGATGGATCGCCGTACTCAACACAGAGGCGGCTATCCAGCCCGCGGACGATCTGGATGACGTGAGGGAAGCGCCCCTCGCGAAGTACGTGCCTGGTAATCACGTTTGTCTGGCGGGCGCCCCTGCTAAATGCGGCGGCAAGCCGAGGAATGTCTGCCAATAACGCGGGTATCTCGGGGACGTCCCCGACCCAGCCTTGCTTGCAGCGCGCAACGAAGGCGAGGTGCCCCGATCTGGAAGCATGTTCATCGCACGACGCGAAACCGAGCGGATTGTTCGTCGCTTTGCACCAGGCGACACGAGCCTTGACCGCATATTCGAGGTGTTCCAAGTTCACTGGCCCGTCCTTTTGGACTCCGCCTCGCGCTCTCGGCGAAGCTGTTCCATCCGCTTACTGACTTGCGTCGAGCCGAAGTGGTCAGTCGGAAAAATGCCGCGGCTGCAATGGGGGCACGTCGGCACGGTGTCGTGTTTCCGCCACGCGTCTTCGACCTTGCGCGCGGCGATCAGCACGATGGATTTGGACGTTCGTTCCTGCAGTTCGTGCTCCCTCGCGCGTAGCTTCTCGAACTCGTGGCTGTAATCGTCGAGGATGTATTTCAGCGCCCATGCGGGATCGATCTGCTTGCCGCAGTCATCGCATGTGACGATGTTCCCGTGCTCGTCGAATGTCAGCCGCTTGTGCAGACAGTCGCCGTTCTGCAGACAGTGCTTCCCTGGCCAGTAGCGTCCTGCTTTGCGGGCGATGCGGAAATCGCCAACCTCGATGACGTTGGAGTTGTCCGTGCTATCCATGGAATGCCTCTGCCAAGGTCGGTAAGTCCTTACGCTCCGCACATTTCGCGGTGAGCGCGTAGATCTGCGCTTGCAGCCGGCCGATCTCCTCGCGCTGCTTGTCGAAGCGCTTGGCGAGAGATGTGTAGCGAGCTTCCGCAGTGCGGATGCGCAGGTTGGCCGCGTCGACGTCGCCGACGCGACTCAGGATGGATGTGAGTAGCAGAGTTTCTCGCGCCGCATCCCGGGAGTGCTCCCACTCGTGCTGGGTGGCCGTGAAATCAGACCAGCTCGCTGTAGCCGTGTGATACGGAATCGCAGCCACGGCTCCGCAGAGAGCGTGCACAGTGCCGCGCTTGTTGACGGTCAAAAGTCCCCAGCGGTCAGGAACCTCATCGGGCTTGATGATCCCTTCGGGGCACAGGTAGTAGCGATACAGGCCCATGCCTTCCGCGGCGCGGTGCGGCTTCTTCGCGTCCGCGAGGAAGTCTCCACGCGATGTCTTGCACTCGACCACGACGCTACCTGCACCTGGCATGGAGACACGGAATCCGATGGCGTCAGGGATCTCGCCGGCAAGGTAGCCTGTCCGCGGCTCGCAAAGCGCGACTTGGCAACCGTGACCACCTCTGGAGTTGGGGAGTCGCAGCCACCGTGCCGCAATCGCGCACAGCGCTGCATGCGTGAAGCGTCCAGTGCCGGGTCGCGTCATGGATGTGGCCTCAGCGGGCGGTGGATCTTGGTCACTCATGCGGTTACTTCCAAGGGAAGCCCGGGTTGGATGGCGGCGATACGGCGCCGCGCAATGTCTGCATAGGTAGGGCTTAGCTCGATGCCAAGAAAGCGATAACCCTCAGCCACGGCACCACGGCCGGTTGAGCCCGAACCCGCAAACGGATCGAGCACAAGCCCGCCCGCAGGTGTCACCAGCCTGCAGAGGTAGCGCATCAGATCGGTGGGCTTCACTGTGGGGTGGTGGTTTCTCGCAGCACGCATGGTGCCCTCGGATTGGAAGCTGCCCGGATTGGCGTCACCGTCCGACCAGCGCAGCGCCTGCGGGGGAAGTCCTTCGCAACCGTCATCTCGGTCAGCACGATCGGCTTTGGCGCAGTAGAAGAAGCGTGCAGCACTCCCCCTGTCTCCATGGAATGCGTTCGCCGCGTGCCTGTTGATTTGGCCGAAAACAGATTTGTTGGCCGCGGAAGGTTCGCAGCCAAGCACAGGTGCGAATGCACCAGCCTCGCGCGGAAAGTTGGCCACCACACCATCGCTTCCGTCATGGATCACGTTGGCAGGCCACCGGCCAGCGGCGCCCCCGCCACGCGGGCCAGGCATTGCCGCAATATTGGTGGCTCCTCGGGTGGTGTACCTGCGAGCGCTGCTCGGCTCCCCCGCGCGTCCCCGCGGCTCAACCTCGGTGGCATCCGATGCAATGCGCGAGGCATCGATATTTAGCGCACCGGTGCCGAAGGCTGCGTGGTTGGCGGCCACCGTGCCCATCAGTGGCTTGCGTGCGACCACGATGGGCTCGTGAGCGGGTTTCAGTGCGGTTCCGCCCCAGGGGCCGTTGTGCGATTTCGGGAAGCCGGAGCCGTATACCCAGTGCACCGTGCTTGGGCGACCGAAAGCCGCCAAGAAAGCTTCACGCTGCCTTTCGTCTAGGCTGTCCAGGAACGCATCGCGCTCGGTGCCGTCATAGAAATAGGCAATCTCGTCGCGGATCTCCCAGCCTGCATCCTCGATCGCGCACACCATCCGGTGATATGTGCGACTGCCACCGAAGGCCAGCATGTAAGCACCGGGCTTGGCCACGCGCAGCATTTCAGCCCAGTAGGCGACACCAGGCACGCCGCGATCCCAATCCTTGCCCATAAAGCCCAACCCGTAAGGCGGGTCGGTTACGACAGCATCCACGCTGCTGTCCTGCATCCCGTGCATCACGTCCATGCAGTTGCCAACCCGGATCTCCGCAGTCATGTCGAAGCTCCATGCCCAGATGTCCGATCCCCGGAATCCCATCGCGCGGAGTGGCTACCGCACTCACTGCAGACGCCGAGTCCCGCGGTGCGATCGAGACGAATCCACCAGCAGGGCTCGCCTGTCTGCTCGTTCATGCAGGCGGCGTAGTCGTGACAACCGCAGCCGATACACGTAGCGAGGCGAGGCTGCTGCTTCATGCCGCAGCTCCCTGTGGTACCGCCTCGGTGCTGGGGTCGATCGACTCCACGTAGGCCGCCATGACGGCGATCACCGCATACGCGTCGTCCTCCGCGATCTTGGCCAGTCGGATCGCCGCCTGGAGCGGTTTGAGATGCATACGCTCTGCCGTCTTGGCGATCGTCTGCTGCCAGGCCCCGATCTTCACGGGGTATTTCTCGCCCCACACGAAGCGCATGTGCTCACGCATGTTGCGCATCTGCGTCGTGAGCTGCTGTGCCTTATCGAGTTCAACCATGGAGTACCTCCGCGCTGGCCATATCCGCGGACGCGTTGAAGCAGCCCAGTTGTCCGCGCAGTGATCGGAAGGGCAGCCTAGACATTGCAAACCTCCGGGTATGCGTCATGCAGCTGCCCGTCGAGTAGTCGGCCGGCTCGCTTCTTGCCAAGACGAACAGCGCCCATGCCGTCGCCGAAGTCGTGGGTGTCCTTGCCGGCGGCGCGTGGGGCAAATGGCGCGCCTTCATCGAGCATGTAGAACCACATGCCAGCCACAGCCGGCGCCCACTCGCCCCATTGCTTGAAGAAGTAAGGGACGTTCGCGCCATCAGCGGCGCATTGATCGCGAAGTGAGCGCGCCCAGTAGGCATGCATGGGGCGTGACTTCGACCCGGACTCGCCTCCCACCACCACCCAGTCGATGGTCTCCATGTCCGAGTGGTTCGTGAAGAATCCGCGATTCGCGCCAAGGCCGGCACTTGGCCCCCACGCGGGGTAGCCTTTCGCCACCCAGTACCCTCCGCGCAGAACGTCCACGCGGTGGCCGCCTTTCCTGGGCCACTCGACGCTGGTGAGGTCGATCGGGCCGAGTAGGGGTTCGCAGGACAGCCAGCGCAGGGCGGCCGGCGTCTGCAGGAGCAGCGCAATGCGCTCATCTGCGGCGGCCTGGTTCTCCACGCTCACGCCCAACCAGATGCGCGGGTGCGGCCCCCGGCGCGCTACTTCCATGGTCTGGTCGAAGATCCCATCAGGATCGATTCCACCTCCGTGCCGCACGGCTGCGTCGGCCCACTGGCGCCTGCGATCCTGCTGCAGGTAGTCGCGCATGCGCTCCGGCCGCTTGGTGAGGATCTGGAACACATGGCCAGGCTGTTCGTGCCGCGTGTAGAGGCACGCCCACATGATCCCGAAGATGGTGTCGATCCACTCGTCGGACACCGACTCATGGAACAGATCGGACATGGAGTTCACGAAGATGCGGCGGGGCCGTTGCCAGCGAATGGGCTGGTTCAGCACCTCGGGAACCAGGCGCACGGTGCCGTTCCAGCCGCCGGTGCTGGGGTGGATCAAGCCCTCGTAAGGCTGGCCGGGGCCGTCGAATCGCGCAGCGACGCGCTCGGCATAGCAGTTCGAGCATCCCGTGGAGGCTCGGCTGCAGCCGCGCAGCGGGTTCCAGGTGGCTTCCGTCCATTCGATGAGCGTGCCGTCAGCCATAACGCCTCCCGCTGCGTGGAACGCCGATCCATTCCGCGAAGCTGCAGCCGCAGTCGGCGTCTAGCCATTCCTGGTAGCGGCGCTGCGATCGCGTGAGCTTCGGTGCCGCTGGGCTCTGCAGGGCCACGAAATCGACGCCCTCGGGCGTCACATGAAAGAAGTCATCCCCTCCGGTGATCGCGTTGCCCGGCCTGCGCGTCATCAGCCCGGCATCCACCAAGGCCATACAGCCGTCGAAATCCTTGGAGCCTTTGCCGGTGACGAAGTGGTTGCGGTACTGCTTGCCCTGGCCATAGCGATCGACGCCGAGCGAGTGCTGCAGGATGTGGAGGTGTTCGGAAAGCTGGGCCGAAGCGGAGGACTGCTGAGGCATGTTCATGACTTGCCCCTCTTTTCAGCCTTCTTCTTTGCGGCCTTCTTCGCCTCTTTGGCGATACGGAGATCCAGCAGTTCCTGGTAGCGATCGCGGATCGCCTCCGCATCAGTGAAGCGCATAGGCAAGCCGACGACTTCGCCCACACGGCGGCGCACGTGGGCAAGCAGGCTTGCCTGCCGCACGTCGGGAACGAAGCTGGGCCAGCCTTCCTTGTCGAACAGCAGTTCGACCGGAATCATTGCCTCCAGATTACGGCGTTCCACTGCCTGAGCCTTAGCCCTGGCCAAGCGATCTCGTAGATCGGCGGTGAGCCGGTGAGGTGCAACGTCGCCCAGCCAACGACTGCCCTGGAATGCAAAAGTGGAGCGGCACTCAAGATCCACCAGCATTCGGTAGGTATCCAGGTGCTCATCGAGGTTTGCTGCAATCGTCAGGTCGGGAAGCGAGCCCATGATGCACATCGAACAACTCACCCTACTGGAGCCATGCCCGCGGTAAGCCACGTGTGGGGCTAGGCCCGAGGCGTCGATGCCGCCGAACACCTCCTCGACCGACCAGGGGAGGATGGCGTGCCAGTTGACGCCTGCATGCTCCTTACGCGTGAGTTTCTTGGCGGCTGAGCTGATCGTCTTCTTCGCCCGGGCCGGGCTTTCCTGGGCACGCACACCATCCACGGAAAGGATTGGCCCTGTCGGGAAACGCTTGCGGAGTGCGCGGCTGATCGGATCGACCTTCATCTCCGACGTACAGAAGCGCATGCCCGGCGTCGCCCAGGGCAGGGTGAGCTTCACCGTTTCGAGGTTGATGTACGCCTGCGAACGACTGACCCACCGTGATTCCCAGCGATCCATCATGTCGCCGGCAGGCCGGCGGACGACGATCAGCTCCCAGCCGAGGTGCTCGGCGAGCCGTTGGCACACGGCCATGGAATCCCGCCACTCCACACGGCCAAGATCCGCGTGTACCAGTACGCGGGCGCCTTGGTGACCGATGGCATCGAGGTGCTGCGCAACCGCGATGGCAACAGCCTGGCTGTCCTTGCCACCGCTGACGCCTACGCAAACCGTGGCGTTCAGGGCAAGCAAGCTGTCGACCGTGGCATCGGTCACGACGGCACGCTGTTTCGCGTCCGCGTTGTTGATGCTCCTCAAGCCATCTGCCATTGCCTGACCTCCTCGTTCCGTATTCCGTGCGGGACGGGTCTTTCAACCCATGCCACATAGAATAACGGTAACACTTTCCGCGTAAATACAGAAAGTGCCTTTTGCGAGGGAAATCACGCTATGTCATACGGTTGACGACTGCGTACCCTTGATGTGGTTTCCAACCCACTCGCGCATCAGCTCCCATCGCCGCGCATCCGGGTCGGCAGCCTGGCGGCATTCCCACGAATAGGCTTCGTCGTTCAGGAACATGATTTCGCGGGCCATGGCCTCGGCGATGCCGAAGGCTTCGCCGACTTCCGTGGTGTCCAGATAGTCCGAATCATCGAACCCCGCCATGTCGATGCCGCGCGCCGCACCCAGCACGCCCAGCGTGCAGTAGCAACCGTTGTCGTGCTTGAACGATCCTGCCGAGAGACGTTTCGGGCATGGCGTCCAGAGCGTCCACAAGGGCGCGGAGGAACGCTTGGCCACGTTTGCCTTGGATGGCTGATTTCACGGCCCCGCGCCAGTTAATGAGGGCAAGGTTGTCGATGTCGTCGACGTATCCGCTTCGGCTCATTCTTTGGGGTCTCCGGCAGGGGCTGAAAGGAGTCGGTCGATCTCAGCGGCGAGCAGCGCTCCCGACTTTTCCAGCTCACGAACACGCGATGCGTTCGAGTCGTCAGGCCCGGGCTTGAACGCAGATTGAACCCACGGCCACCAGTCTCGACTCAATGTGCGAACGTGTGAGCCCTTCCTAGCGCGTTGGCGATCTACATCATCGGCTCTGGCGAGCATCGCATAAGCAATGGCAGCATCGGCGAGTTCCCGCTTCCGGTATTGCAGGTCGGATTGAGGTGAGTAGCCCTCTACCTTCAGGTGTCGGCGACGCTCCCTGGCGATTCGCGATGCCCCATCCAACACGCGCACACTGGTTGGCTCGAACGTGTCCGCCTTTCCACGCGTTGCGATGCTGGCGACGCCAACCGTAGGTACGTCGGCGGGCCGCCAGACACAACCGCATGCGTGGCAAAGGTGCGAGCGGTGAGCTTCGTTGGGCCAGCGCAGATGCTGCTCGTTGACGGCGAAATGACCTGGCGGCAGTTCCAGATCCTTGAAGAAATAGGGGTTTGGGGAGCAATGGAACGAAAAACCGGGATAAGGTCAATTTATCCATAGAAACCATATGGATAGCGGAGCGCGCCTCCCGAGGCAGCCCCTTCTCAATCGCCTTCCCTATCATCAGGATCCCGTAGCGGGCGCAGTTCCCCGCGCGCAACTGCTTCGGGTACGGCAAAGGAATATCGACCGTGCATGTTGATGTGGTCATGGGTAAGCGGCGAGAGTCGCGCGACATCTTCATCGCGCACGGGAAAACCTTCTTGACGTAACTGTTCCAATGCAGCCTCCATATAGATGGTGTTCCACAAGACAACGATGTTGAGCACTAGGCCGAGCGCGCCCAGTTGATCTTCCTGACCTTCTTGGTAGCGCTGCCGTAGTTCGCCGCGTTTCCCGTGAAAAATGGCGCGCGCCACACTGTGGCGCCCTTCGCCACGGTTGAGTTGGGTCAACGTGCTACGTCGCTTTGCTTCATCATCGATATAGGTCAGCGTGTGCAGGGTCTTTTCGATCCTTCCGAACTCAGCCAAGGCCTGGGCCAGACGGGTCGGACGGTCGCCGATCTGCAAGGTTCGCATGATGCCGTTGGCCGGCACACGACCCAGTTTCAGCGAGCCCACCAGTCGCAGGATGTCGTCCCACTGCTCCTCGATCAATGACAATTTCACCCGCTGGCGGGCAACGGCATTAAGGGCGCCGTAATCGGCTTCGGGATCGATGCGCCAGAATCGCGTGCCGCCGACGTCAGCCAATCGAGGACAGAACCGGTACCCCAGGAGTCGGAACAACCCGAACACCACGTCGCTGTACGCGCCGGTGTCGGTCATGATTTGGGTTGGCTGCAATTCGGTAGGCTGTTCGAGCACCACGCCCAGCAAGATCAAGCTGTCGCGCAGCGTGCCCGGTACGGCGATGTGATTGAGGCCGCTGAACTGGTCGGAGATCAGGTTATACCAAGTGATGCCGCGTTCCCGGCCAAAATACTTCGGATTGGGGGCCGCATGCACGGTACGCACGGGAACGACGAAACGCATGCCGTCGGCTGACGCCACGTCGCCACCGCCCCACTGATGGGCCAGCGCCGACCGGTTCTGGGCCGCCACCAGGATGGCATTTGCCGAGACCAGGGTGTCGTTGCGGAGGTAGTTTTGGTCGACCCACGACAGACGTGATCGTTTCAGGGCGGCGATGTCAGCACGAACGAGGGGTTCGAAGCCCGTGTTGCTCGCCTCAGCCAGCAGTACGGCACAGAGGCTAATCGGAAGATCCGCAGCACGAGCAGACCGCTCGGTGAGATGGGTGAACGCATCGGTGAAACCGGTACGGGCCGCAATCTCCAGCAATACCTCTTCAATGTCCACGCGTGGCAGACGCTCATTAACCGCAGCACGCAAGGCCAGCAAAGACGCTGGTTCTTCGAGCTTGTCGAGGGAGCTGACGACCAGATCGTTCTCGCCTTCGAAGCGTACCGCAGGATTGTCCGGGAGTCGGGACACTACTGCGCGATAGGTATCGTCCAGTTCTTTGGTGATCGCGACCAGTGCCGATGAGGGCGTCGGAGACAAGCTGAGCGTGCGGCAAATGATAGGGCGCGCTGTCTCCCACTCGTTGCCGCTCAACAAGCCTGCACGCGGGTCGGCATACTTCCAACTGGGTGTGACGAACACATCGCGTCGGCGCAATGATGTATGCAATTCATCGAGCACGCAGAAAGTGTAAGCACGGTGATCGATGGTGTCGTCGTCGCGAATCGCGTAGCGCTGCCAGCGCTTGCGAATGACATCGCGCGGGACATCATCGTCGGCCTTGAATCGCCCGGGGTGCGAGCGAAGCCATTCATAGGCGGCGACCACGGCCTCACCTGCGGGGCTCGCCCCAAAGCGCAGGTTCTCCAAGACAAAGGGTAGAAAGCGACGGATGCGCCGATAGCGCTCACTCAGCTCGCTGTAAAAGACATCGTCGGGTGGTCGCACCAGGTTACTCACTTCCTGAAGGGCCTGGGCGAGGATGTCGCGAGGCACCTTGGCGAACAAGGTCTTGCGCAGCGTCTTGTCAGGGAGCGAGGTATCCAACACCACTTGGCAGGCATCAGCCAGCAGTGTGGCTGCACGATCGAGGTCTTTCAGCGTGCGCAAGCGCGTTTTCCGGTCTTCCTTTCGTGCCGTGGCAAAGACATCCCGCAGCAGCATCTCAAGGACTTCGACGGCGTCATCATGTGCGGTGGCTTCCAGGCAGTGCACGAATGCCACAAGGGTCGCGAGGCGACGTACTTCGGGCAAGCGGCTCACCGCGCTGGCTTTGGCGGCCCCCGCAAAGCGGGCCAGCGCTGTGACGCGACTAGCCGGAAGATGCGACACGGTGGGTAGGTCGATCCCGAGCTCCCGAACCTCCCGAAGCCGCATCAGCGTTTGAATGAGCGATGGGCCACTGACTCGGGTGGGGCCTGAGCGCAATTGATCCAGAAGCGAATAGCGGCTGCCAGTCGGCACGGCCAGCAACTGTTCCAGACGCTCATGCTGCGCATCCGAGAGCCGGGTACCCAGACGGCGCCATAGACGCTCTTCGGCGCGACTTTTTATACTCGCGACAAATCGTTCGAGCGTGCTGCGACCGGGGAGCAGTACCTTGTGCGTCAGGAGCCATGTTGTGGCTCGCTCGAATAGAGCGCTGGGCCGCTCCGTTCCCGTCCAGCACAACGCATACAGCCAGCGCCCCAACCGAAAGCCGATGGGCGGTTTGGTGATTTCGACGAAGCCATACTGACGACAAATATCGCGCTGATGATCCCACCTGAGTTCACCAGTCCGGTAGTCATCGAGAGAGGGATCTGTGTCCGTAATACCCAACTGTCTAGCAACGATGGATAGCACCAGTGGCGGCAGATCCAGCGGATCGTCGAGGAATGTTCCCAGGTATCGGAGTGTCGTAAGCTGCAGCGCGATGCCCAAGCGATTGGCATGGCCGCGCTTGCGCGCGATGTACGCGCGGTCAGCATCGTCGAGATGGAAATAGCGTGCCAGCTCGTCGCTAGACGGTTCGCCGTTGTATCGGCCATAGCTGTCGCGCTGCTCCTCGGTGACATAGCTGACAGGCATAGGGATTTTCTTCCGTAGAAGGCTTGTTCACAGCGAAGTTTGTAAGTCCACGCGTCGAAACGCCACCAAATCGAGCTGAACGCGCAACCGCCAACGCGCACGTCTGCCTCACGGCGTCGCTGGGGCAAAATGGAGCCAGCGTACGGCCATCACCGGCAGCACCAGCAGGTTGAGGATTGTCGAGGTCAGCAGTCCGCCCAAGATCACCGCGGCCATCGCGCCCTCGATCTCGTTGCCCGGCGCGCCGGCCGTGAGGGCCAGCGGCAACAGCCCGAGTGCGGTCACCAGCGCCGTCATCAGAATCGGCACTAGCCGCTCGGCGGCGCCGCGTTGCGCGGTGTCCATGTTCCATGGCAGGCCTTCGACCTCAACCAGATGGCGGTAGTGCGACACCAACATGATCGAGTTGCGCACGCTGATGCCGAACAGGGTGACGAAACCGACCAGTCCGCCCAAGCTCAGCGTGCCACCCATCAGCAGCGCTACCGCCACGCCGCCGACCAGCGCGAACGGCAGATTGACCAGCACCAGCGTCACCGAACGCAGGCTGCGCAGGGCCAGATAGAGCAGCACAATCACCCCGGCCAGCGCCAGCGCGGCGTGCGCCAGCAACTGGTTGGTCGCCGCCGACTGCGCGGCCGCATCGCCGCCGAACACTGGATAGGTGCCGGGTGGCCACGTGATGTCATGCGCCAGCGCCTGCTGCGCCTGGCGCGTGAACGTCGCGGCGTTGGCCCCGCGCAGATTCACCGTGACCACCTGCACGCGTTGGCCGTCTTCGTGCAGCACCATCACGCGCCCCTGGCTCATCGTCAGATCGGTCAGTGCCGACAGCGGCCACTGGCGCCCGTCGGGTGCACTGATCGGGAGTGCCCCCACACTGGCCGGATCCAGTCGCAGCGATGGCGGAAGGATTACCTCGACGTCGAACACACGGTTGCCGTCCAGCACCTGGCCCACCCGCGTGCCGGCGTACGCGGCCTGCAGGGTGTCGAGCACATCGGCTGGGGCGATGCCGTCGCGCGACAGCACGTCCTGGCGCAGACGGATCGACAGCTGTGGCTCGCCCTGCGCCGCCTGCACCTGCACGTTCGCGGCGCCTGGCAGGCGGGACAGTACCGTGGCCGACTGCTGCGCCAAGCGGTCGAGCTGATCGAGCTGGTTGCCATAGATCTTCACCACCACCGGCGCGGTGTAGCCGGACAGGGTTTCGTGGATGCGTTCGGTCAGAAAGGTATTGACCGAAAACGCGCCGCCCACGAACGGTTTCAGTGCCTGCTGAATGCCGTTGAGCGCACGCTGCTGGCCGGAACCGGAAAGCGGCTTCAGATCCACCTCGAATTCGGTGGCGAAGATCGGCGAAGGGTCGACCACGCGTGCGCTGCGGCCAGTACGTTGCGCCACCGAGCGCACGCCCGGCACCGCCAGCAGCGCCTGGCTGACACGCTCACCCAGATCCTGTGAGGCTTGTAGCGAAGCGCCGGGCGCCAGCCGCATGTGCACGATGTAGTGGCCTTCGCGCAACTGCGGCAGGAAGCTGCCTTGCAGGAACGGCAACACCGCTAGCGCCACCACACAAACCACCGCCACCCCGATCGGCAGCGCGCGCGGATGCCGTTCGACGCGTGCCAGCAGGCTGGCGTAGCGCTGCTTGATGCGCTGCTGCAGCGCCGGCTCGGGCGCGTCGTCGGTGCCACGCAACAGGGTCAGCGCCAGCGCTGGCGTCACCGTCAGCGCCACTACCAGCGAGGCCATGATCGCGGCGATGTAGGCGATGCCCAGCGGCGCGAACAGGCTGCCGGCCACGCCGGATAGCGTGATCACCGGCACGAACACCAGCGCCACGATGAAGGTGGCGTAGATCACCGCGCCGCGCACCTCCAGCGAGGCCGCCAGCACCACCTGCGCGGCGGGCAGCGGCGCGGCTTCGAGCCGGTTCAGGCGCAGCCGGCGCACAATGTTTTCCACGTCGATGATGGCGTCGTCCACCACTTCGCCGATGGCGATCGCCAAGCCGCCAAGGGTCATCGTGTTCAGCCCCAGCCCGAAGTGCTCCAGCACCACCACGGCCGCCAGCAGCGACAGCGGAATGGCCACTGCCGAGATCAGCGCCGCCCGCGCATTGCGCAGGAACAGGAACAGCACCAGCAGGACCAGCGCCGCGCCGATCAGCAGCGCATCGCGCAGGTGGCCGACCGCCGCGTCGATGAAGTTGGCCGGCCGGAACAGCGCGGGGTACAGCGCTACGTGCTGCGCGGTGAGCGCCGGCTTCAAGGATTGCAGCCGCGCATCCAGCGCCTGGGTCAGGCGCACAGTGTCAGCGCCGTACTGCTCGGCGATCACCAGCACCACGCCGGGCTTGCCCACGATGGAGGCCGCCCCGGCCGCCGGCGCCGCGGCGTTGCTCACCGTGGCCACGTCGCCCAGCCGCAGCACGCCGCCGTCATGCGCCTTCAGGGCCACCTCGGCGATCTGCGCCGGCGTGGTGGCCAGCCCGGTGGGTGCCAGCACGATGCGCTGGCTGGCGTTCTCGACGAAGCCACCACCGGCCTGGCCGGTGGCACGACGTGCCGCCGCCATCACCTGCGGCATCGACAGGCCGTAGCGTGCCAGTGCCTGCGGATGCACCTGGATCTGCAACTGGCGCTGGTCACCACCGAAAACGCTGACATCGGATACGCCGGGCACCGACAGCAACTGCGGCTTCAGCGTCCAGTCGGCCAGCGTGCGCAGCTGCAACGCATCCAGCTTGTTCGAGGTCACGCCGATCGTCAGCACGATGCCGGATGACGACGACAGCGGCAGCAGCACCGGCGTGTGCGCACCGGTGGGCAGCGTGCTGGCCACCCGCTGCAACCGCTCGCTCACGGTCTGGCGCACGCGTTGCAGATCGCTGCCGTTGCGAAACGTCAGGGTGATCATCGACAGACCCTGCAGCGACTTGGAGCGCATGCTGGTCAGTTCACCAGCGCCAGCCAGCGCGTTTTCCAGCGGCTGCGTTACCAGCGTCTCGACCTGGCTGGGCGCGAAGCCCGGCACCTCGGTCTGCACGATCGCCTGCGGCGGTGCAAATTCCGGAAACACGTCCAGCCGACTGCGACCCAACGCGAGCACGCCATAGGCCGTGGCCAGCACCGCCAGCGCGATCATGACCCCACGCAGACGCACCGCAAAACCGACAATCGCATTCAACATGGGTGGGCGCCTGCAGCGCAGCGGACGTCCACTGCCGGATGAATCGAGAGGGCCGCAACAGCGCGGCGCGATGCAGGACTGATGGCCGCGGCCAAGCGGGTCTCAGCCGTCATCGTCGTCGCCTCCGGCGGGCTTCACGCCGGGCGGCGGCAGCAGCTCCTGCGAGATCAGCAACTCGCCGCCGCGCACCACCACCCGCTCGCCAGCGCGAAAACCGCTCGCCTCGAACCAGCCGCTGGCGTCGCGCGCATCCACTCGCAACGGGCGCCGTTGATAGTGACCCGCGGCGGTTTCGACATAGACCCACGGCTGCCCGGCGTACCAGATCACCGCCATCGCCGGTACCGTCACGCCGCTCTGCGCGGCGCCGCCCAGCGGCACCGTGACAGTCAGCCGTTGATCCGTACGCAGGCCGGTGCCGTCGGCGCGGTAGAAGAAGGTTGCGCCCTGAACCACCGGGTCGGCGCGCGGTGAGGCGCCGATCAGGTGGGCCGACAGTGGGCCGCGATCAGGCAGCGACATCTCGATGCTGTCGCCGGTCGGTGCCGGTGAACCCGCCGGCAAGACCACGGCCAGCAGCGCGCTGTGACCGTCCGCATAGACCTTCAGCGCCAACGGTCCGCGCGCCGCCAGCGAGGCCAGGGACGCTCCCCACTGTGCCCGCGCGCTGCTGCGCGCGGCCGCTTCCTGTGCCTGCGCGATCCGCTGCTGTGCTTGCGCCTGTGCGGCCGCAGCCTCAGCCGCCTGCACCTGCTGCAGCGAGGTATTTTCACCATCGTGATAGAGCGCTGCCGAGCGTTTCGCCTCGGCATGGGCGCTGTGGGCGGCGACGGCGGCGGCCATCGCATTCGCGTGCGCGGCCTGCAACTGTACCGCCAGCGCCAGCAGCGGCTGCGGATCCAACACGCTGGCGGTGGCCTGCGCCTGAGTGGTCTGTTTGGTCGCCTGCAGGGCGACGGTGGTGATGCCACTGGCGTTGACGCTCGCTGCGGGCAGCGTCACGCCGCCGCTGGTGTCGGTGGTGGCATACAGGGATGGCATATGCAGTGCCAGCGCCACCGCGCAGGCGCTGACGAGAGCGACGCGACCCCAACCGGAATCAATGCGCATGGGCGGTCTCGGTCAGTGAGGAGGATGGCAGCGGATTCGCCGCCGAAGGGGGCGCCAGCGCGGAGATTGGCCACAGCGGGCGCTGCAACACGTCTTCCAGCCGGCCGAGTGACTTCAGCGTGGCGCCCAGTGCATCGGTGGAGGCCAGTTCGGCATGCGTTGCGGCCACCTCGGCGATCGTTTCGCGACCGCGATCAATCTGCCCGGCACGACGCTGGATGCGGGCACGCGTAGCGGTCTGGCGGGCAGCAGCGGCCACGTCGAGCATGCGCTGCCAGGCGGCATAGCGTGCGGCATAGTCGGCGCGGGCGGCATCGAGCGCGTTGAGAATCTCTGCTTGCCGCGCCTGCACCGCGGCGGCGGCCTCGTCGCGCGCCGCGGCGGCGGCGCGGATGCGTGCGCCGGCACCGTGGAACAGCGGTAGCTCGACGTTGATGCCGAAAGCGAACTTGCGCTGACCCTGGTCGTAGATGTAGCCCGGCGCCACTGAGGTGGTCGGGTAACGCGTGCCGGCGGCCATGCGCAGCCGCGCAGCGCTGGCCCGGTATTGCGCCAGCAGCGCGGCCAGGTCGAGTCGGTTCCAGGCGGCCTCCTGGGCCAGCGCCCCCACGGGCAGGGCTGTCGGCGGAGGCGGTGTATCCCACTGCGGCCAGTCCAGCGGCACGCCGCCTAGCGCCGACCACGGCACGCCGATCGCACCGGCCAGCGCATGGTCCGCCGCACTGCGTTGGGCTGTGCGGTCGGCCAGATCGGCCGCTGCACGCTGTGCATCGAGTTCCGCCACCAACTCGGCATCGCGGCCACTGGCACCGGCAGCCACACGCCGCCTCACACTGTCGTGATAGCCGGCCTGGGCGCTGGCGACAGTCAATGCCAACGCCTGCGCACGGCGCGTCAGCAGCACCTCACGCAGCGCAGCCATGGCGCGCGAGCGACTCTGCCAGACCGCCAGCGCCGCTTGATCGCGGGCCTGTTCGGTGTCGGCGGCGGCGATGTCGCGGCGCGCGGCCGACTCCCCGGGGTGTAGCAGCGGCAGCAGTAGTGCTGCACCGATCGTCCAGGGCGAAGCGACATCGGCGCCGCTGAAGACTTTTTCCGGGCTCAGCTGCAGGGTGGGATTGGCGCGCTGGGCGGCCAGCGCAGCGTCGGCCTCGGCGCGCCGCGCACCGGCACGCGCCTGCGCCAGGGCGGGGTCGAAGTACCAGGCCGCCACGGTGATGCGATCCGGCGTCCATGCCGCATGAGCGGAGGTGGGCAGATGCAACCGCGCCTCGGCGGCAACCAGGCCCGGATCATCCAGCCGGCGCGCCCCCAGCGTCTGCGCCTGGCGTTGCAGGTCGGGGGCCGGCGCATGGGATACCGCCGCACAACCTGCAACGCTCAGCGCCAGCAACGCACTGACTGCGGTGCGTATGACACCGGCACGTGAACCACCTCGGGAATTCGCTGCGGGCACGGTGGCAGCGTTGGGCGCAGGTCTTTTCATCCCCCGAGCATAGTCGGCGGTTCGTGATGAACCGCGCTCGGTTGGATGTCAATTCTGTCATTCGACGCGCGGCTGTTTGGCAGACACATGCCGCCATTCGCGCACGATCAAGCAAACGCGCAATGCGCGACATGGGCCCGGTCAGGCTTCATGTTTGAATGATTCTGCCTTGAGCGAATCCAGTGGCGGTGACGACAGGCCCGACGGCACATGCATGCTCACCGTGGTGCCGCGGCCGCGCACGCTTTCGACGCGCACTGTGCCTTGATGCAGCTCGACGATCGTCTTGACGATGGACAGTCCCAAACCGGTGCCCTGGCCGATGCCGCGTCGGCGCGCCGCGTCCACCTGGTAAAAGCGGTCGAACAGGTGCGCCAGGTGCGCCGCCTCGATACCTTCGCCGTCGTCCTGCACGCGAATGTCCACGCCGTCAGCCACTTCTTGCAAGGTGATCCGCACCTCGCCACCGTTGCATGAATGGCGGATCGCATTGCTCAGCAGGTTCGCCAACGCCTGCCTCAGCAACAGCGAATCGGCCGTCAGTGTGGCGGTGCTATCCAGCCGGATGCGGATGCCGCGTGCGTCCGCGCCGGGCGCATGCTGGGCGATCACCCAGGCGCAAGCCTGCGCCATATCGAACCGCTCGCAGCGCAGTGCCTGCTCGGCGTGCTCGGCGCGCGCCATGAACAGCAGGTTCTCGATCAGCACGTTGAGCCGCCGGCATTCTTCCAGGCCGGACTCCAGCGCCGCTCGGTAATCCACCGCCTCACGCGGGCGCATCAGACACACCTCCAGTTCGCCACTGAGGTTGGCCAGCGGCGTGCGCAGCTCGTGCGCCAGATCCACCGAAAAGCGCGACAGACGCGCAAACGCCTCCTCGATCCGTGCCAGCATCGCGTTGAAGACGTGCACTAGGTCGTGCAACTCGTCCGGCCACGGTGGCGTCAGCGGCAATCGAGCCGAGAGGTCGGCTGGCGTAATCGAGCGCGCGGCGCCAGCGATGCGCGTGAGCGGTGCCAGCCCCTGCGCCGCGACCCAGCGCCCGGTGAACGCCAGCAGTGGCACCAGCAGCAAAAACGCCAGCGCCAGTGCACGACGCAGGCTGCTCTGCAGCGCCGCATCGCGGGTCACGTCCATCGCCAGTTGCAGCACCGGCGCTGTGTCGTCGTTGACGCTGGCCAGCCGCACCGTCGCCAGCATGTAGATGCGCTGGCCTACGCGATGCAGCCGCAACGGCGCTGCCGGCAGGCCATCAACGGCGGGAGGGAATATCGCGCCGGGCAGCTCACGGGTCATGCCCGGCGTCTCGCCCACCTGGCTGCCATGGGTCAGTACACGGGCCTCGTACTGGCGCAGCCGCGAGCCCTCGGTTTCCTTCACGATCTCGCCCAGCAACGCTTGGGGATTGCCCCCGGCTTCGCGCAGATCCACCTGCAACTCAGCTACCTTGGCCTGCACGAAGCGAAGATGCTCGGCATCGAAGTTGGTCGACAGCCGCCAATCCGTGATGCCGGCAAACAGGGCCACCGCGGTCAGCGCCGCGAGCGTATAGAGCAGGCTCAGCCGCGCGCCGATTGAGCGCCGCCGCCACGGCAGCTCAATCGTCATGGCTATCCAGCATGTAACCGACACCGCGCACCGTGTGCAGCAGCGGTGCGGCAAACGGCGCATCCAGTTTGCTGCGTAAACGCCGGATCACCACGTCGACCACGTTCGTTTGCGATTCAAAGCAAATGCCCCACACGCTCTCGGCAATCAACGTGCGCGAGAGCACCCGCCCACGATGGCGGGCCAGCAACAGCAGCAGGGCATATTCCTTCGGCGTGAGCTGCAGTGGCTGGCTGTCCCGGGTAACCTGGTGACGCAGCGCATCGATCAGAAGTGGCCCCACGCGCAGCAACGCCACGTCGCCCGTCGACTCGTCCCGCCGTAGCAGGTTGCGCAGCCGCGCCAGCAGCTCGGCAAACGCGAAAGGCTTCACCAGGTAGTCGTTGGCACCGATCTCAAAACCGCGTACGCGATCTTCCACGTGATCGCGTGCGGTGAGAAACAGCACCGGGGTGTGAATCGCCTCGCTGCGCATGGTCTGCACGATGCTCCAGCCATCGCGGCCCGGCAGCATTACGTCCAGCACCGCCGCGTCGAAGGCGTGCTCGCGCAGCAGTGTCAACGCCACGTTGCCATCCTCGGCGAGTTCGACCGAGTAGCCCTGTTCTCCCAGGCCTCGAGCCAGGTAGCGCCGGGCTTTGGCCTCATCTTCGGCAACGAGTATTCGCATGATTGGGTGGGTCTCCGGTGAGGTCATTCGCCGGGCAGCGGGCATCATTTGGTGACGCCGTACCTTCGTCAGCATTCTGCGGCAACAGCGATGCGGTGTTCGTCTCTGGCTGCGCGCCACACTTCACGCGCGGCGTCGGCATTCAACGCCATGATGCCAAGGCCCACGACAAGATCAGGCCAGGCCGAGGGATACAAAGCTGTCACGAGAGCGGCGACGATCATGGCGACATTCGCCAAGGTGTCGTTGCGAGCTGATAGGAAGGCGGCACGCGTCAAGCTTCCTCGATGGGCGCGGTAACGCACGAGCATCAGCGCGCAGGAGAGATTGATAACGAGCGCACCTAGCGCTGTGATCGACAAGGGGATTGGCGCCGGCGGGAGCGGCGCCTGGAATTTGCTCCATGCCGTCCAGAGTGTGGCGAGTGCAGGGATGAGCAGAATGCCGGCCAGCCCCATCCCGACTCGGGCTCGTGCTTTGAGCGACCACGCGAAGGCTGCCCAGATCAGCAGGTTGACCGACGCGTCTTCCAGAAAGTCGACGCTGTCGGCGAACAGAGAAACGGAGCCAATGTGCAAGGCAACGGCAAACTCGACCCCGAAGTAAGCGAGGTTGAGCAACGCCACGATGAGCACGGTACGACGTAAGTGGCGATGGTCTCTCGGATCATGGGATTCTTTATTCACGGGACGTGTATCTCGCTGCAGGCGTTACTACATGATACGTTCGGCGGGCCTCAACCTGACACGGAGTGCACCGGCAGGCATGTGGGAACGATGACCGGATGGATCAATCACGCGCGTTCTCCAAGTGGTGACGAGACATCGTCGCGAGCCTGCGTAGTACTGTCGTGCCGTGCATCGTCCTCCGCGTGCAGGTAGATCGAGGTGGTGGCGATCGAGCTGTGTCGAAGGTTGCGTTGGATATGATGCACAGGGTTGCCGGCTTCGGCTTGATGCGTCGCGGCCGTATGCCGGAGCCAGTGGGTCGATGCCTGCCGTAATCGAGCGGCGCGTGCGTCATCGGTCGGTGCCAATGCGTCGGCGACCCGTCCCAGGGCATCCTTGACAACCAAGTACACGGCGGTCGCGGTCAACGGCGCTGTCCGGCCGGCGATGCCGAGAATCAGCGGCCGAGCGCTATCACCCTCCGGTAGCGCAGATAACCCGTGGAAGCTCCGGTACCGTGCGAAATCCGCCATCAAGGCATCGCTGACCGGCACCTCACCCTCCACGCCGCCTTTGCCGGTCACGTGCAACCACCAGCGGCCTCGCCGATGCACGAAGTCACCCTCACTGGCCTTCGCCGCTTCCGTGGCACGCAGAGCGGTTTCGTAGAGGAAACGCAATACCCATCGGGCGCGTTCATAGCGTTGCCGCTCCCTGGGTGTGGTTTGCGGCCACTGCTCCACCTGCGCGAGCGTGTCCTGCCATAGCGCGCGATCCAGGTAGCGCTCGATCGTCCGGCGGGTGCCGCGCGAACCACGCCGGCGAGGCTGTAGCGCGAAGGGCGTGCCGGCGAGATAGCCGGCACGCACGAGGTAATTGAACAGGCCGGCCAGGATGCCAAGCGCTTGGCGCCGGCTGCGCTCCGCCAACGGACCCGCGAAGAGTCGCCGATGGTCGCCGCGTCGCGCCAAAGCTTCGTCGCACCAGGTCGGCAGGGGGGCGGCCAAGAAGGCCTCGTACGCCAAGACATCCTCGCGCGTCAGGCTGGAGACCGCCTTACCGCGCAGTTGGGTTGCCCATAGCAGCAGCCGTTCGGCTTCCTTGCGGTAGCTACGGAAGGTGTGCGGCGAACCGTGGTATTCGGCCAGCCATAAGCCAATGGCAGCGACATCGTCGTTTGCGGCGATTTGCCGGGTCACACCGACTGAGGCGCGATTGGTACCCGAGATTCCCGACAGGGCGGCCGGGAGCGCTTGGGGTACTACGGTGCTCAGCGGGTGGTCGCTCACAGGCTTTCCGATGTTGAGGTGGGCGCGAGATTGGAGCGTACACCCGAAAGATTTTTGATTATGGGAGTTATCGTAAATTTCCTGATCTTATCGTTATGAATATAACGTAATACTGTGATATACATGCTGCGAGTTCTGCAAAATTGACCCGCCGAGCGACTGGAGCCGCCATGAGCCGTGTCAGTGATACCCGCCAACGTACCCGCGAAACCGCCGCTGCCTTGGTCGCGGACGGTAGACGCCCCCACGAGCTGACCGTCGACCTGATCTATGCCGCCATCCAGCAAGGTAGCCGCACCACCATCAACGACGAGCTGAAGCTGTGGAAGGACGAACGGGCCAAGGCTGATGCGGTCGGCGCCGATCTACCGCCGGCGATCGCCGATGCCATGCGCTCACTCTGGGTGGCCGCTGTGGAACAGGGGGAGAAGGTATTCAACGAGCACCGCCAGGCGCTGGAATCTGATCTGGACGCACAGAAGCGTGCGTACGATGACGTTGCTGTCGAACGGGATGCGGCACAGGCCACGGTTCATCAGCTGCAGCACGAGGTCAGTCAACTACGCGAGCAAGGCATCGAGGTGCAGCAGCAGCTCACCCGGGAAACCGAGGCCAAGCGCGATGCCCTTGGCCAGGTTCAATCGTTGCAGCACGAGGTGGCGGCCGTTCGTACCGACATGGCTCAGCAACTAGAGGCCGCACGGCAGGCCCACGACCGATTGACCACCGAATTCCAAGCGACCGTTGCAGCCCGCGATGCTACCTTTCAGGTGGAACGGGACAAAGCCAACGCGCGCGTGGAGGCCGCTCAAGCCCGCATGCTGCAAGAAACCGATGCAGCACGGGAAGGACAGCGGCAGGCAGAGCAGCAATTGGCCAAGCTGCGGCAACGTAGCGAAGACCAGCAGACCAGCCTCACGGAATTGCGATTGAACATGGCGCGCATTCGTCGAGAATTGGCCGATGGCGAAGCGCGCTTGGCGGCGATGACCAGCGTCACCGGCGAGCGTGACCAGCTCGCCTTGGAGCTGGCTGCCACGCGAGGACAGGTCAGTGGCCTGACTTTGGCGCTTCAATCAGCGGAAGCCCGCGCAGTGGCCGCAGAGAGTCAGTTGACTGTGGGCCACAAACGCCGTCAATCCAAGCAAAAATGAGAACATGGTCAATACGAAATACTATGATCCGTAACGACTTTTCGTTCTTATCCCGGTTTTCCGTTCCATTGCTCCCCAAACCCCGATACGCACAAGTGGCTGATTTTTCTATTCCCACTCGATCGTGGCCGGCGGTTTGCCGCTGATGTCATACACGACACGAGAAATGCCACGTATCTCATTGATAATACGGTTGGAAACCTTGCCAAGAAACTCATACGGCAAGTGCGCCCAATGGGCCGTCATGAAGTCGATGGTTTCCACCGCACGCAGTGCCACCACCCATTCGTAGGCGCGCGCGTCACCTACCACACCCACCGATTTCACCGGCAGGAACACCGCGAAGGCCTGGCTGGTCTTGTCGTACAGGTCGGCCTTGCGTAGCTCGTCGATAAAGATGGCATCGGCGCGGGCCAGCAGTTCGGCGTATTCGCGCTTCACTTCACCCAGGATGCGCACGCCGAGGCCGGGGCCGGGGAACGGATGGCGATAGACCATCTCGCGCGGCAAGCCCAGCGCCACGCCGATACGGCGCACTTCGTCCTTGAACAGCTCGCGCAGCGGCTCGACCAGCTTGAGCTTCATGTGCTCGGGCAGGCCACCCACGTTGTGGTGGCTCTTGATGACGTGGGCCTTGCCGGTCTTGCTGCCGGCCGACTCGATCACGTCGGGGTAGATGGTGCCCTGTGCCAGCCACTTCACCTTGCCGCCGTGGGCGATCAGCTTTTCCGATTCCTCGTCGAAGATCTCCACGAACAGGCGTCCGATGATCTTGCGCTTGGCTTCCGGGTCGGCCTCGCCCTCGAGTGCGGTGAAGTAGCGGTCCGCAGCATTCACGCGGATCACCTTGACGCCCATGTGCTCGGCCATGGTGGCCATCACCTGGTCGCCTTCCTGCCAGCGCAGCAGGCCGGTATCGACGAACACGCAGGTCAGTCGATCACCGATGGCCTTGTGCAGCAGCGCGGCCACCACCGAGGAATCCACGCCACCAGACAAACCCAGCAGCACATGATCCTCGCCCACCTGTTCGCGCACGCGGGCGATCTGGTCGTCGATGATGTTGGCCGCCGTCCACAACGTGGCGCAGCCGCAGATGTCGGTGATGAAGCGCTTGAGCAGCGCACTGCCCTGCTTGGTGTGGGTCACTTCCGGATGGAACTGCACGCCGTACCAGCGTTTGTCCGCGTTTTCCATCACCGCGACGGGAATGCGCTCGGTGGTGCCGGTGACGACGAAGCCCGGGGGCGCCTTGCTGACGTGATCGCCGTGGCTCATCCAGACGTCCAGACGATGGGCGTCGGCATGATCGCTGAGGCCATCGAACAACTGGCTGGAGGCCACGATGTCCACGCTGGCGTGGCCGAACTCGCGCGCCTCGGCCGCCTCGGTGGCGCCGCCAAGCTGGGCCGCCAGGGTTTGCATGCCGTAGCAGATACCGAGGATCGGCACGCCCGCATCGAACGCCTGTTGCGGCGCCTTGGGCGCGTCGACCAGCGTGGTCGACTCCGGACCGCCGGAGAAGATGATGCCCTTGGGTGCGAACGCCGCGATTTCGGTCGGGTCGTGGTCCCAGGCCCAGATCTCGCAATACACGCCGAGCTCGCGTACGCGGCGCGCAATCAACTGCGTGTACTGCGCGCCGAAGTCGAGGATGAGGATCTTGTCGGAATGGATATTGGCTGTCATGGGCGGCTGGCCGGAAGGCTGGAGAGTTCGGTCGTCGTCATTCCGGCGCAGGCCGGAGGTGCTTTACAACAGCTGCAAGCTGGTCATCCAGTGACTGCACGCTCCGCTCGTCGCGGGTGTATTCCGGAGGTACCCGGCCCGGTCGGGCAGGCCCTCTTCGGCATCGCTACTGGATTCCGGCCTGCGCCGGAATGACGCGCGGGGAGCGCAAGCGCCCCGCACTGGTCAGGAATTGAGCCGGTAGTTCGGCGCTTCCTTGGTGATCTGGATATCGTGCGGATGCGCTTCGGTAACGCCGGCCGAGGTCACCTTCACGAACTGCGCCTTGCTGCGCACGTCCTCGATGGTGGCTGCGCCCACGTAGCCCATCGAGGCGCGCAGGCCGCCGATCAGCTGGTGGATGATGTTGCTCAGCGGTCCACGGTACGGCACGCGACCCTCGATGCCTTCGGGCACCAGCTTGTCGGCATCGGCTTCGTCCTGGAAGTAGCGATCCTTGGAGCCAAGCTGCATCGCGCCGATCGAGCCCATGCCGCGATAGCTCTTGTACGAGCGGCCCTGGAACAATTCCACCTCGCCGGGCGATTCCTCGGTGCCGGCAAACATCGAGCCGAGCATCACCGACGACGCACCAGCGGCCAGCGCCTTGGGAATGTCGCCAGAATAGCGGATGCCACCATCGGCGATCAGCGGAATGGAATCCTTCAGCGCCGTGGCTACCATGTCGATCGCGGTGATCTGCGGCACGCCCACGCCGGCCACCACGCGGGTGGTGCAGATGGAACCCGGGCCCACGCCCACCTTCACCGCGTCGGCGCCGGCGTCGCGCAAGGCCAGTGCGGCATCACCGGTAACGATGTTGCCGGCGATCACCTGCACCTGCGGGAAGTTCTTCTTCACCCAGGCCACGCGATCGATCACGCCCTGCGAATGGCCGTGCGCCGTGTCCACCACCAGCACGTCCACGCCGGCCTCGACCAGCGCATGGACACGCAGCTCGGTATCGCCGCCCACGCCCACCGCCGCGCCGACCAGCAGCGCCTCGTTGGCGTCCTTGGCGGAATTGGGGTTGTCGCGGGCTTTCTGGATGTCCTTCACGGTGATCAGGCCGCGCAGCTGGAAGGCGTCGTTGACCACCAGCACCTTCTCGATGCGGTGCTTGTGCAGCAACTGCAGCACTTCGTCCTGGCTGGCGCCTTCCTTCACCGTGACCAGCTTGTCCTGGCGGGTCATGATGTTGCGCACCGGATCATCGGGCTTGCGCTCGAAGCGCATGTCGCGGCTGGTGACGATGCCGACCAGTTGCTCGCCCTCGACCACCGGCACGCCGGAAATGTTGTGTGCGTGGGTGAGCTTGAGCACTTCGCGGATCGAGGTGTCCGGGCTCACGCTGAACGGACTGCGGATCACGCCGGCTTCGAACTTCTTCACCAGCCGCACTTCCGCGGCCTGCTGCTCGGCGGTCATGTTCTTGTGGATGATGCCGATGCCACCCTGCTGGGCCATGGTGATGGCCAGGCGCGCTTCGGTCACCGTGTCCATGGCAGCGGACACGATGGGAATGTTCAAACGCAGGCCGCGGGTGAATCGGGTGGAGGTGTCGACGTCGCGTGGCAGCACGACGGAGTGGCCCGGGACGAGGTAAACGTCGTCGTAGGTCAGGGCCTCGGCGAGGATGCGCATCGGAAAGTTCCCTGCAAAGAGGGGATTATACGCGCCTCGCAGGTCCTCTCGCCAGACATGCAGCGTTCTGCAGGAGCCCGCTTGCGGGCGATGCTCCAGTTTCGATGCAAACCGGAGCAGAAGCATCGCCCGCGAGCGGGTTCCTACGGGGTGCTTGCCTCGGCCGCTTCCAGCGTGTTCTCCAGCAAGGTGGCCACGGTCATCGGGCCGACGCCGCCGGGCACCGGAGTGATCCAGCTCGCGCGTTCGGCCGCCGGCTTGAAATCCACGTCACCGACCAGGCGGCCGTCATCGAGCCGGTTGATGCCGACATCGATCACCACTGCGCCGGGCTTGATCCATTCGCCCTTCACCAGACCCGCCTTGCCCACCGCTACGATCAAAATGTCGGCCTGGCGCACGAAGCCTTCCAGGTCCCGCGTGAAACGATGGCAACAGGTGGTGGTGCAGCCGGCAATCAGCAGTTCCAGCGCCAGTGGCCGCCCGACATGATTGGACACGCCCACCACCACGGCATGCTGGCCGCGCACCGGACGATCGGTATGGCCCAGCAAGGTCATCACGCCCTTGGGCGTACACGGGCGCAAACCGAATCGGCGCAGCGCCAGACGGCCCACGTTCACCGCCTGGAAACCGTCCACGTCCTTGTTCGCATCGATGCGGTCGACCAGTGCATCCTCGTCGATATGCGATGGCAGCGGCGATTGCACCAGGATGCCGTGTACGGCCGGATCGGCATTGAGCTGGTCGATCAGTGCGAACAGCTCGGCTTGCGTGGTGCTGCTCGGCAAGTCGTGGTCGAACGAGCGGAACCCCACCTGATGGCAGGCTTCGCGCTTCTTGCGCACGTACACCGAGGAAGCTGCATCGTCGCCCACCAGCACCACGGCCAGACCGGGCTCGGGCAGGTTCTGCGCCTTGCGTTCGACTACGCGTCGCTTGATTCGCGACAGCAGTTCCTGTGCGATCCGTTTGCCGTCGAGAATGCGTGCGCTCATGATCGCCCTAGTCCTGCAAAGGCGCACATTATCGCGGTTGGCTGCCAACCACACAAACGAAAAAGGAGCGACGATGCCGGTCGAACCCATCGATCCCGGGCTGGAACTGGTCAACGGAGAATGGCTGCTTCGGCCCTGGCGCCTTTCCGACGCCGCCGCGTTGCTGGAAGCCGTGCAGGCATCCCTGCCAAGCCTTGGACGCTGGCTGGACTGGTGTCATGCCGGGTACGGCGAAAAAGAAGCCCAGGCCTGGGTGCGCGAGTGCCGGCAAGGCTGGCTCGAACAGCGGCATTTCGCGTTTGCGATCTGCGACCGGGACAGCGGTGAACTACGCGGGAGCGCCGGACTCAACCAGTTCAACCCGCAGCACCGGATCGCCAGCCTGGGTTACTGGGTCCGCCAATCGCATCAGGGCCAGGGCATTGCCTCGCGAGCGGCAGCGACGGTGGCGCGCTTCGGTTTCGAACAGCTGGCACTGGCGCGTATCGAGATCGTCGTCCTGCCCGACAACCATGCCAGCCGCAGCACCGCCGAAAAGGCCGGAGCCAAGCTGGAAGGCCTCGCCCGGCACCGGTTGTGGACGCGCAATCGAGCGACAGACGCCCTGGTCTACTCGCTGATTCCCGAGGATCTTGTTCAACCGCCGCTTGCGCAGAGTCGGGCCACATCCTCGTAACCACGGAATGCGGCATGCCTGCCGCAGCCGGGGCAATCCGGGTCGCGCGGCAAACGTGTCTCGCGAAAGCGCATGGCGAGGGCATCGAAGGACAGCAGCTGGCCCGTCAGGGGTTCGCCCAGGCCAAGGATCAGCTTCAGCGTCTCGGTGGCCTGCAGCAGACCCACGATGCCGGGCAACACGCCAAGTACGCCGGCTTCGCTGCAGTTGGGCGCATCGGCGGCGGCCGGCGGTTCGGGGAACAGGCAGCGATAGCACGGCGATGCGTCGCATCGCGGATCAAACACGCTCACCTGCCCCGTGAAGCGCTCCACGGCGCCGTACACCATGGGCAACTTCAGCCGCAGCGAAGCGGCGGCCAGCAGGTAGCGTGCAGGGAAATTGTCGGCGCCGTCGATCACCACGTCGTGACCGGCCAGCAGCCGCTCCACGTTGTCGGCACGCAGGCGTTCGTCGCGCGTATCCACCTGCACACGCGGATTCAACGCGTGCAGCGCCAGGCGCGCCGACTCGGTCTTGGCCATGCCCACGCGAGCATCGGCGTGGATGACCTGGCGATGCAGGTTGGAACGTTCGACCCGGTCATCGTCGATCAGGGTCAACCGACCCACCCCGGCTGCGGCGAGATACAACGCAGCCGGGGCACCGAGGCCACCGGCGCCCAGCAGGACGACACTCGCCGCTGCCAGTTTGGCCTGCCCGGCCTCGCCCACCTGCGGCAGGCGCAACTGGCGGGCATAGCGCTCGCTGGCGTCGGCGTCGAGCGCACCCCGCACCACCGGCAAGCCCTCGGTCTTCCAGCGCTCAAAACCGCCGGCGACCGATTGCACGTGCCGATAACCGAGTCGCTGCAGGGTTTCGGCCGCCAACAATGAACGCGTGCCACTGCCGCACAACGCGAGAATGGGACGCTCGCGATCCGCCTCAGCCTGTTCGATGCGCAATTCCAGGAAACCGCGCGACAAACCCAACGCGCCCGCGGGCGAACCGGCTGCGCGTTCGCCGTCTTCGCGCACATCGATCAGCAAGGCGCCCTGCGACTGCTGCGCCAAGGCGGCGGCAGGAGGGACTTCCTGGATGCGGCTGCGCAGCTCGGCCAGCCAGGTTTCGCTATCGGGGAGAGGAGACATGGCGGGAAGTGTAGCTTTTCTCCCGTGTTCTTCCGTCGACCTCAAAGCGGGTTTCGATGGGTGCTATCGCGAGCACCCGCCCCTCACCGCGGTCCTCTCCCCGGCGGGGAGAGGAAGCAAGCGTGCCGTTACTTGCGCTTTTTCATCTCGCGGATCATGCGCTGGCGCTTGCGCTGCTGGGCTTCGGTCAGCACGTTCTTCTTGCCGGCGTACGGATTCTCGCCTTCGCGGAATTCGATGCGGATCGGCGTGCCTTCCAGCTTGTAGCGCTTGCGGAAGAAGTTCTCGAGGTAGCGACGATACGCCGGCGCGATGTGCTTGGTGCGGCTGCCGTGGATCACCACGGTGGGCGGGTTGCTGCCGCCGGGATGGGCAAAGCGCAGCTTCGGCGCATGGCCGCGCACCAGCGGCGGCTGGTAGCTCTCGTAGGCCTTTTCCAGCGTGCGGGTCAGGTCGGACGAGTTCAGTTCTTTCGTGGCCGAGGCATGTGCCCGCATCACGGCACGCATCAGCTCACGCAGGCCGGAGCCATGCAGCGCGGAGATGTACACCTGCTTGGCCCAGTCGACGAACACCAGTCGACGATCCAGCGCACGTTGGCACTGCTCGCGCTGGTAGGCGTCCAGGCCGTCCCACTTGTTGACCGCAATGACCAGCGCCCGCCCCTCTTCCATGGCATGGCCGATCAGGGTGAGATCCTGGTCGGCCAGGTTTTCGCGGGCGTCGATCATGATCACCACCACCTGCGCGGCAGCGATGGATTGCAACGTCTTGATGACGCTGAATTTCTCCACCGCTTCCTCGACGCGGGCCTTGCGGCGTACGCCGGCCGTGTCGATCAGGGTGTAACGCTTGCCGTCGCGTTCCAGCGGCACGCGGATCGGATCGCGGGTGGTGCCGGCCACGTCGGAGACGATCAGGCGATCCTCGCCCAGCAGGCGATTGATCAGGGTGGACTTGCCCGCGTTCGGACGGCCGACAATGGCCACGCGAATGCTGCCGTCCTCGACCTGCTCTTCCGCCTCGTCCGGCTCGGCCGGCAGCAACGGCAACAGCATGTCGACCAGGTCTTCGGTGCCACGGTTGTGCGCAGCGGACAGCGGCAAGGTGGCCGCAATGCCGAACACGGCGAACTCGGCCAGCGCGGTCTCTTCGTCCAGTCCATCGGTCTTGTTGACCGCGGCGATGATCGGCTTGCCGCTGCGACGCAGCTCGTCGAGGATGGTGCGATCCTGCGGCAGCAGGCCATCGCGCGCATCGACCACGAACACCAGTACCTGGGCTTCCTCGATGGCCAGGCGCACCTGGCGTGCGGTCAGGCCATCGAGACCGTCATCGATACCGGACAAGCCGCCGGTGTCGACCACCACGAAGGGACGTTCCTCGTTCGTGCGGCAGATGCCGTAGTGGCGATCGCGGGTGACGCCCGGCATATCGGCCACCAGGGCGTCACGGCTGCGCGTCAGTACATTGAAAAGGGTCGATTTACCGACATTGGGGCGACCGACCAGAGCGACGACGGGCAGCATGGGGAGGCATGTTTCCTTGAATCAGCGCGGCAGCGATCAGTGGCCGCCGAGACGGTAGGCGCCAATATGGCCCTCCACGTCCTCGACGTACACCACATCACCCACCACCACCGGCTGGGCACGAATCGCCACCTTCCGCGACAGGCGTTCGCGCGCGGCCAGCGCACCGTCGCCGGTCTGCAGCCAGTGCACGTAACCGTACATGTCACCGACCACCACGTAGTCGCCCTGCACCGCCGGGCCGCTGAGCCAGCGATAACGCAGCTTGCTGTTCTTCCACATGTCGCTGCCGCTGCTCTTGTCGAACGCCCACACCTGCGAGGAATCGTCGACGCCATAGACGGCGCTGCCGTTCACCGCCAGCGAGGTGTAGCTGGAGAACGGGTGCGACCACATCGGGCGACCGCTGGGGCCGTCCACTGCGAGCAGGTTGCCGTGATAGGCGGCGGCATAGAGCGTGCTGCCATCGAGCAGGATGCTGCCGTCGGCATCATCGAGGCGGTCGATGTCGGTACGACCCTCGCCACTGGCCAGCGGCTGTTCCCACAGCTTTTCGCCATTGTCTTCACGCAGGGCGACCAGCTTGCCGTTGTCGCTGCCGAAGAACACCACGCCATTGGCCGCCAGAATCGGGCCATTGCCACGCAGGCTGAGGCTGGGCACGGTGCCTTGGTCATAGACCCAGCGACGCTCGCCGGTGGCGCTGTCCAGGCCGTACAGGTTGCCGTCCTGGGTGCGCACGATGACCAGGCCATTCGAGATCACCGGCGAATCGATCACTTCGGACGTCAGTGCGGCGGTCCAGCGCGGCTTGCCATCCTTCGCATCGAAGCCGTAGACGTGGCCGTCGAGCGTGCCGATCACCAGCAGGTCACCGGCCACCGCCGGACCACCGGAGTAGAAGGAATCCTTGCGCTTCTTGTCACCCCAGCCGAACCAGCCGTGCTGGCGCGAATGCTCGGACCACAGCTTCTTGCCGCTGGTGGCGTCGATCGCGGCAATGGTGCCGTCGGTGCTGGCCGCGTAGAGCACGCCGTCGACCACGGTCGGACGCATGCGGATACCGCTTTCGCCCGCGCCCTTGCCAACCCGGTCCTTCCACAGGCGGGTGACCTGCACGGTGGGCGTGAAATGCTTGGCCAGCGGCGTCGGCGGCTGGATGTTTTCCTTCTTGAAGGAATGGCAGCCTGCCAGCGCCACAAGGGAAGCCGTCAAAGCGACCGCGCATGCCCGTTTCGTGAATCCTGCTTTCATGCACCCTGCTTTCCGGCCACGGCCAGATCGTCGATTTTCATTTGCAGGTCACCGCCCTGCAGCTCGGATTTGCCCAAGGCGGCCTCGGCGGCCTGGTATGCCTTGCGCGCGTCATCAGGACGCTTGAGCTTGACCAGCGCATCGCCGCGTAGTTCCTCGACAAGGCCCGGATAATCATTCGCGGAAATCTGCCCGAGCGTGGTGATGGCCTGCTGGGCGTTGCCCTGCGCCAGCTGCACGCGCGCGATCCGCAAGTTGACCAGCGCCTTCAGCGCAGGCGATTTGGCGTGTTGCTGCGCCCAGTCCAGCGATACCAGCGCCTTGTCCAGGTGCTTGGCACGCACGTCGTCCACGGCGCGATCGCTCACCGCGAACAGTGCGTACGGGCTGTCGGCATAGTCCTTCATCAACTGCGTGATCAGCGCATTGGCCTGGTCGGTCTGGCCCGCGGCCTGCGCGGTGCGCAGGTTCACGTAAAGCTGCGAAGCGGCGGCCTGATGGTTGACCTGGTGCTTGCGCCACTGCTGCCAGCCGAAAATCGCCACCAGGCCAATCACGATGCCGACCACGATCGACAAGCCGTTCTGGCGCAGCCACTGCTGTACGCGTTCGCCCTGTTCGTAGTCGTCGTATGCGTCAAATGCCATGCAATCACCGTGTGGGGGAATACGCCCGGAGGCGCTGTTGTAAGCCGTCCCGACGATCAGCCACGGCCGCAGTCGGGATCATCCGCCCAACCATGGGGCGGAGAATGGGCAAGCATAACCGATTGCACCGGCCGCGCGGGCCGATGCGGGCATTCGATATCGCCGTTCAGACGCCGGCGGGTGCAGCCTTGCCATCCTGGATGGCCACGCGGAAGTGCGCGACGTTGGCGTGGCGGTAATCGCCAAGCGCCACCGGCTGCCCGTCAATGCTGACCTTGGCGCCGGCGGCGTTGCCGATGCGCACGTTCAGCGGCTCGTTGCTGCGGTACGTCTTGACGGTTCCGGCGGGGAGCAGACTGTATTCCAGCCGGTCACCATCGGTATTGGTCACTTCGACCCAGCTGTTGTTGTCCAGCGTCAGCACCAGCGAATGGTCGCCGCTCCCAACGGCCGTGGCGGCCGGCGGTGCCGGAGTCGCTGCCGTGTCACCGCCCAGGTTGGGCACCGGCATCATCGAGGCCATCAAGGGCTGGTCGACCTGCGGCGGCTCCACCGTGGGCAGCGGCAAGGTTGCTGCAAGCGCATGGCCGGATTTCTGCACGGGAGACGCGGCGTCCTGCTGCGCGACCGGAGCGGAATCCAGCGGTGCCAGGCGGCTCATGTCGCTGCTCAGCGTGCCATGCACGCCCAGCCAGATGGTGGGCACGGCAATCACCACCGTCAGCACCACGTAGGTGGCCGCGGTGGCATAGCGCTCAAGCAGGTAGCGGGAATGCGAAATGCCGCCGGTCACCACCAGCTCGGGGCTGGCCTGCACCGAATCGCTGCGCTTGATGCGCGCGATCTCGGCGTCGATCTCGGCGTCGTCGACGCCCAGGTGACGACCGTATTTGCGGATGTATCCGGTCAGATAGACCTGGTAATCGATACCCTGGCGGTCATCGCTTTCAATCTGGCGCAGCACGCGCACCGGCAGGTGCATGGCGTGGCCGCAACTCTCCAGATCGAGGCCCCTGGCCTCGCGGGCGGCGCGCAAGCGACTGCCGAAACCGGGTGCGGAGTCGGTCAGGTCGATGGCAGGCTGCTGCCCCCCGGCAGCATCAAGGGTCGGGTCGGGGACTCCAGACGTCATATCCCCCGGGTGGGACGGCTGAACATTCATGGCTTTGCGTTGGTATTGAGGGCCTGCGCCTGTTCCGAATCAGGAAACTGGTTTTGCAGACGCTTGTTGTAGTTGCGAGCGGCATCCGTGTCACCCAGCCGAAGTTCAATCTCATAACCCAGCTTGAGCGACGCCGGGGTAGCTTTCCCCAATGCCTCGTAGCGCTGCAGGAAAGCGCTGGCATGGAAGGGATCGTTGTTCAGGTACATCACGTTGGCGAGCTGGTAAAGCGCCTCGTCATTGTTGCCGTTGATGGCGATGGCATGCCGGAAACTGGCTTCGGCGCCAACACGATCATTCATGTGCATGCGGCAGATGCCGTCGTTCGTCCAGGCCACGTCAGGCGTGGCATAGAACGGATCGGCGACGGCCCGCTGGAAATAGGTGAGCGCCTCGGCCGATTTGCCGATACGGCACAGGAACGCCCCGAGGTTGTTGTTCGGCGCGCCCTTCTTCGGCTCCAACTGCTCGGCCTTGCGATAGTTCACTTCGGCGTCGGGCAGATCGTGGATGCGCTCGTAGATCACCGCGATCACGGTATGTGCGGGCGCGTAGTTGTCGTCGAATTGCAACGCCAGCTTGAGCTTGCCCAGCGCGGACTGCAGATCACCGAGCTGCATGTAGTGCTGGCCCAGCTCGGTGTGGATGCGCGCAGCGTCCTCTGCGCTCTGCGACTTGCTGGTCTTCGGCAGGCTTTCGCCGCTGTGGGTCGTGACACAACCGCCGAGAAGGGCGCAAAAGCCCACTCCCAGCAAAATACGTTCAAGCCGCATGGATGCCCCCCTCTTCCAGTCGCTTGCGGAACGCTGCCTGGCGACGCGTCCGGTCCAGCACCTGCCCCTTCAACTGGCCGCAGGCCGCGTCGATGTCGTCGCCGCGGGTCCGTCGCAGCATGGTCAGCACCCCGGCGTTGAGCAGCAACGTCTGGAATGCATGGATGGCCTGCGCGTCCGAACGCTCGTAGCGAGTGCCCGGGAACGGGTTGAACGGAATCAGGTTCACCTTGCACGTGGGCAGCTTGCGCATGAACTTGATCAGCTGGCGCGCATGCTCCGGCTGGTCGTTGATGCCCTTCATCAAGGTGTATTCGAAGGTGATCGAGGTACGCGGCTTGCGCGCGACCCAGCGCTGGCAGGCAGCGGTCAATTCGGCCAGCGGGTAGCGCTTGTTCAGCGGCACCAGCTCGGTGCGCAGCTCATCGTTGGCCGCATGCAGCGACACGGCCAGCGAGACGTCGATGGTTTCCGACAGCTTGTCGATCATCGGCACCAGGCCAGCGGTGGACAGCGTGACGCGCTTGGACGCCAGGCCGAAGCCCAGGTCGTCGCGCATCAGGCTCATCGCCGTGGTCACGTTGTCGAAGTTCAGCAGCGGCTCGCCCATGCCCATCATCACCACGTTGGTGATGCGACGGTTCTGGTGGGTGATGTTGCCGAGCTGCTTCGCCGCCACCCACATCTGGCCGATCACCTCGGAGGGCGCCAGGTTGCGGTTGAAGCCCTGCGTGCCGGTCGAGCAGAAGGTGCAAGCCAGTGCGCAGCCGATCTGCGAAGACACGCACAACGTGCCGCGCGTGGGCTCGGGAATGTAGACCGCCTCGACCGCGTTGCCGCGATCCATGCCCAGCAGCCACTTGTGCGTGCCGTCGGTGGCCACTTTTTCCAGCAGCGTCTTCGGCGGACCGACGTAGCACGAGGCCTCGAGCTTGGCGCGCAGCGCCTTGCCCACGTCGGTCATCTTCTCGAAGTCGTCTTCCAGGTGGTGGTAGATCCACTTCATCACCTGCTCAGCGCGATACGGCTTCTCGCCGATCTGCGTGAAGAAATCACGCAGGCCTTCGCGATCGAAGTCCAGCAGGTTGACCTTGTCCGCCGGAGCGGTCGGGTCGGATGTCGTGGCGGCTACCTGGTTCACCATGCTTACCTGGACGCGATCTCGGTCTCGGCGAAGTAGTACGCGATCTCGACGCGCGCCGTCTCGGCGGCATCGGAACCGTGCACTGCATTGGCGTCGATGGAATCGGCGAAGTCGGCGCGGATCGTGCCCGGCGCGGCTTCCTTCGGATTGGTGGCACCCATCAGCTCGCGATGCTTCGCCACGGCGTTCTCGCCTTCCAGCACCTGGATCATCACCGGGCCGGAGATCATGAATTCAACCAGCGCCTTGAAGAACGGGCGCTCGCTGTGCACGGCGTAAAAGCCTTCGGCTTCCGCGCGCGACAACTGCTTCTGCTTGGCGGCCACGATCTTCAGACCGGACTTCTCGAAACGAGCGTAAATTTCGCCGATCACGTTCTTGGCAACGGCGTCGGGCTTGATGATGGAAAGGGTGCGCTCCAGCGCCATGGGAATCTGCTCCGGGAGAAGGTTCGTCAGGAATGTGAAGAATCGGTCGAGATGTCCGATTGTGAGCTAAAACCGACACGAAATACGGATTTAGCTCACGAAAGTTTGACAGATTCTAACTCAGAAGCAAGTCACAAGCCCTTCTTAACAAACGTTCGTTTGACTCGCGGGAAGCCCCGCGCGTATGCTCAAACGATCGTTTGATTCGATGCCGACCATGCCCACGACGGGAACGCCTCCGAACAGCACCGCCTCGACCAAGGATCGCATCCTCGCGGCCGCCGAAACCCTGTTTGCACAACGCGGTTTCGATGGTGCGTCGTTGCGTCAGCTGACCGCCGCCGCAGGGGTCAATCTGGCGGCCGTGAACTACCACTTCGGCTCCAAGGAAAAGCTGGTCGACGAGGTGTTTCGCCGCCGTCTGGACGCCCTGAACCAAGGCCGACTGGCCGCATTGGCGACCGTTGCCGGCCGCGACAGCACCACCCTGGAAGACGTGCTCGAGGCGTATATCCGCCCCGCGCTGGAGCTGACCCACGACGACAACGGCGCCTTGTTCATGCGCGTACTGGCGCGCGCCTTCGCCGAGCACGACGACCATCTGCGCCAGTTCCTGTCGGAGAACTACGGCCACGTGATGCGCCAGTTCACCGCCGAATTCACCCACTTGCTGCCGCACCTGAGTCGCGCCGAGCTGTACTGGCGCATCGACCTGGTCACTGGCGCGCTGACCCACGCCATGTCCGGCTTCGGCATGATCCAGCGCAAGGGGGACGTCAGTGCCACCGCGCATCGCGAGCAAACCGTCGCCCATCTCGTCCGCTTCGCGGCAGCAGGCCTCAGTTCCCCATGAATTGACCCCGGATCTTTCACCGGCGGGTAACCGCCGCCCCTGTTCCATACCCGTTTTGCCCTACGTGTCCGCCTCACTTTGGAGAAGCCAATGACCGCTGCATCCTCCTCACCCAACCCGGCACTGCGCATTCGCAAGGCCGCCGTGCTGGGCGCCGGCGTCATGGGCGCGCAGATTGCCGCCCACCTGACCAATGCCGGTGTCGAAACCGTGCTGTTCGACCTGCCCGCGAAAGAAGGCCCCAAGAGCGGCATTGCGCTCAAGGCCATCGCCAACCTCAAGAAGCTTTCCCCTGCCCCGCTGGCCGACCAGACTCTGGCCAACGCGATCATCCCGGCCAACTACGACGACGATCTCGACCATCTGAAGGATGTCGACCTGGTCATCGAAGCCATCGCCGAACGGATGGACTGGAAGCTCGACCTGTACAAGAAGATCGCCGGCCATCTGTCGAAGACGGCCGTGATCGCTTCAAATACCTCGGGCCTGTCGATCACCAAGCTCGCCGAGGCGCTGCCGGAAGAAATGCGCCACCGCTTCTGCGGCGTGCACTTCTTCAACCCGCCGCGCTACATGCACCTGGTCGAGCTGATTCCGACCAAGCTCACCGACAAGAAGGTGCTGGACGGCCTCGAAGCCTTCCTGGTCACCACCGTCGGCAAGGGCGTGGTGATTGCCAAGGACACCCCGAACTTCATCGGCAACCGCATCGGCGTGTTCTCGATGCTGTCGGCGATGCATCACACCGACCAGTTCAAGCTGGGCTTCGACACCGTCGATGCGCTGACCGGCCCGGCACTGGGTCGGCCCAAGAGTGCCACCTATCGCACCGCCGACGTGGTCGGCCTGGACACCATGGCCCACGTCATCAAGACCATGGCCGACACCCTGCCCGACGATCCGTGGCACAAGTATTTCAAGGCGCCGGTGTGGCTGCAGGGCCTGATCGACAAGGGCGCGCTGGGCCAGAAGACCGGCGGCGGGTTCTACAAGAAAGTCGGTAAAGACATTGTTGTACTGGATGTGGCCAAGCAGGATTTCCGTCCGTCGGAACAGAAGCCGTCCGATGAAGTGGCCGCCATCCTGGCGATCAAGGATCCGGCCGAGAAGTTCGGCAAGCTGCGCGCCTCCAGCGACCCGCAGGCGCAGTTCCTGTGGGCCAGCTTCCGCGACCTGTTCCATTACAGCGCCTACCACCTGGCCGACATCGCCGACACCGCGCGCGATGTCGACTTCGCGATCCGCTGGGGTTACGGCTGGAAGCTGGGGCCGTTCGAGACCTGGCAGGCCGCCGGCTGGCAGCAGATTGCCGCGTGGATCAACGAAGACATCAAGGCCGGCAAGGCGATGAGCGACGCACCCCTGCCCGCCTGGGTCACCGACGGTCGCAAGGGCGTGCACGGCAAGGACGGTTCGTACTCGGCCAGCGCCAACGCCGACAAGCCGCGTTCGCAGCATCCGGTGTATCAGCGCCAGCTGTTCCCCGATCCGATCCTGGGCGAGAAATTCGATACCGGCACTACGGTGTGGGAGAACGATGGCGTGCGCCTGTGGACGCTCGGCGACGACGGCATTGGCATCCTTTCGTTCAAGACCAAGATGCATACGGTCAACGACCACGTGCTCGATGGCATCCAGCACGCCATCGGCGTGGCCGAGGAAAAGCTCAAGGCCGTGGTGATCTGGCAGACCAGCGAACCGTTCTCCGCCGGTGCGGACCTGAAGGGCGCGCTGGGCCTGCTGAAGGAAGGCAAGTTCGACGACTTCGAGCACATGGTCGCCAACTTCCAGCGCACCAGCATGCGCATCAAGCACTCGCTGGTGCCGGTGGTCTCCGCCGTGCGCGGCCTGGCGCTGGGCGGCGGTTGCGAATTCCAGATGCACTCGGCGCGCACCGTGGCCGCACTGGAAAGCTATATCGGCCTGGTCGAGGCTGGCGTCGGTCTGCTGCCGGCCGGTGGCGGCCTGCATGAGCTGGCCGTGCGCGCGGCGCATTCCAACCCGTCCGATCCGTTCGAGGCGCTGAAGAAAGTGTTCGAGACGGTGGCCATGGCAAAGGTCTCGCCCAGCGCGATGGAAGCGAAGAACATGGGCTTGCTGCGCGACAGCGACGTGGTCGTGTTCAACGCCTACGAGCTGCTCTACGTCGCCAAGCAGGTGGCCAACGCGCTGGCCGAGTCCGGCTATCGCCCGCCGTTGTACCAGCGTGCCATTCCGGTCGCCGGCGACGTCGGCACCGCCACCTTCAAGGCCTCGCTGGCCAACCTGCAAGCCGGCTACTTCGCCTCGCCGCATGACGTGGAAATTGCCACCCGCATCGCCGACACCCTGTGCGGCGGCGTGATCGAACGCGGCTCCACGGTGGACGAGGAATGGCTGCTGGCACTGGAGCGCAAGCACTTCGTGGAACTGGCCAAGATGGAAAAAACCCAGGCCCGCATCGCCCACACCATGACCACCGGCAAGCCACTCAGGAACTGACCGCAGCCCTCCACACCGTCATCCCAGCGAAAGCTGGGATCCAGTGACTTCAGACTCACACCCAAGACACTGGATTCCAGCTTTCGCTGGAATGACGATCAAAAACCAAGACGCGTCGCCGCGAATCGCGCGACGCAACGGAGCAAGAACCATGACCAAGCAAGTGCAAGACGCCTACATCGTCGCCGCCACCCGCACCCCGGTCGGCAAAGCGCCACGCGGCGTGTTCCGCAATACCCGTCCGGACGACATGCTCGCCCACGTGATCCGCGCCGTGATGGCACAGGCGCCGGGCATCGATCCGCACCGCATCGGTGACGTCATCATCGGCTGCGCCATGCCCGAGGCCGAGCAAGGCATGAACGTGGCGCGCATCGGCGCGCTGCTGGCCGGTCTGCCCGACACCGTGCCCGGCGTCACCGTCAACCGCTTCTGCTCGTCCGGCCTGCAGTCGGTGGCAATGGCCGCCGACCGCATTCGCCTCGGCGAAGACGACCTGATGATCGCTGGCGGCACCGAGAGCATGAGCATGGTGCCGATGATGGGCCACAAGATCGCGATGAACCCCGCGATTTTCACCGACGAGAACATCGGCATCGCCTACGGCATGGGCATCACCGCCGAAAACGTGGCCAAGCAGTGGAAGGTCAGCCGCGAGCAGCAGGATGCGTTCTCGGTGGAAAGCCACCGCCGCGCGCTGGCCGCCCAGGCCGCCGGCGAGTTCGACGACGAGATCAGCCCGTTCGCACTGGACGATCACTACCCGAACTTGGCCACCCGCAAGATCATCACCGACAGCCGTACCATCAGCACCGATGAAGGTCCGCGTGCCGGCACCACGATGGAAGTGCTGGCCAAGCTGAAAACCGTGTTCCGCAACGGCCAGTTCGGCGGCACCGTTACCGCCGGCAACTCCAGCCAGATGTCCGATGGCGCCGGCGCCGTGCTGCTGGCCAGCGAAAAAGCGATCAAGGAATATAACCTGCAGCCGCTGGCCCGCTTCGTCGGCTTCTCCGTCGCCGGCGTGCCGCCCGAGGTGATGGGCATCGGCCCGAAGGAAGCGATTCCCAAGGCACTCAAGCAGACCGGTATCAGCCAGGATCAACTGGACTGGATCGAACTCAACGAAGCATTCGCCGCGCAGTCGCTGGCCGTCATCCACGACCTCGGCCTGGACACAGCCAAGGTCAACCCGCTGGGCGGCGCCATCGCGCTCGGTCATCCACTCGGCGCCACCGGCGCGGTGCGCATCGCCACGCTGGTGCACGGCATGCGTCGCAGGAAGCAGAAGTACGGCATGGTGACCATGTGCATCGGCACCGGCATGGGCGCGGCAGGCGTGTTCGAAGCGCTCTGAGCCACGCCACTCCAGCAAAACAGAACGGCGCCGTTGCGAAACGGCGCCGTTCTTGTATGGAAACATCGAAAAGCCTCCCTCACCTCGGCGAAGGCTGGAGCCCGGCGCCTTCAACGCATTGAAATGCAAAAGCACGGGATGACCAGACACCCGCCTGTTGAAAAGCACCTCGCTGGAATGACGAACAAAACAGGGTTATTCGAGGCGTCCGCATGCGCTGTCGAACGGACGCGCAGACTTCGACGCACGGGCAGCAGGAAGGCCGAAATACCCGCTGCAAGGCCAGAACAGGCAGAATAAGCGGTTAACTACATGTGATGCGCCTGTTCCGGCATCTCACATCGCTCTGCCCAACTCGATACAGATCATGCTTATGAACACCACCACGCCACTGTCTGGTGACACGGTCACCGATGACGCGGACACCGCATTGCTACAACGTGTGCGCGCCGCCGCGGAACTGCTGGAATCGTTCGCCGCCGATCGACAATCGCTGGACCGGCTGCCCGCGGATGACCGCCAGCGCCTGCACCGAGCTGTGGCGCAGGCCTATCACCCCGATCCTGGCGCGCGTCGGATCAAGATGAAGGCAGCCGAGAAAGCGCGGCATGCGCTGAAGATCCAGGCCGAGGATGCCGTGCTCAATCAGACCGGCATCCGCGAGCTGCGCCGCCGACCGGTGTTCACCACGCCGAATGTGCATGCCCCGCTGGGCTTCGAAGCGCACGACATCGCGCCGGATGCCGATGCCGCGCAACCGCGTGAATCGATCGAGCCCAAGCACTGCTACGTGTGCAAGCAGAAGTATTCGACGATCCACTTTTTCTACGACCAACTGTGCCCCACCTGTGCGGCATTCAACTACGCCAAGCGCACCGAGCTGGTCGATCTGCACGGTCGCGTCGCGCTGCTGACTGGTGGGCGCGTGAAGATCGGCTACCAGGCCGGCCTGAAATTGCTGCGCGCTGGCGCGGAACTGATCGTCACCACGCGTTTCCCGCGCGATTCGGCGGCTCGCTATGCCGAGGAACCGGACTTCGGCGAATGGGGCCATCGCCTGCAGATCTATGGACTCGACCTGCGCCACACGCCGAGCGTGGAAGCGTTCTGCCAGGAACTGGTGGCCACCCGGCCTCGGCTGGACTTCATCATCAACAACGCCTGCCAGACCGTGCGCCGCCCGCCAGACTTCTACGCGCACATGATGGAAGGCGAGACCGCGGCGTTGCACGACATGCCCGGGCACGTGCGCCAACTGGTCGGTCACTACGAAGGCCTGCGCGGCTCGAACATCCTGCCCGAAGCGGGTGCCTCGGCGAACCTGCTGGCCAGCCGCACATCAGAGCTGCCCGGCCTGACCCACGCTGCCGAACTGTCCCAGATGCCGCTGCTGCCAGAGGAACTGCTGGCGCAAAGTCATCTGTTCCCCGAAGGCAAGCTCGACCAGGATCTGCAGCAGATCGACCTGCGCCAGCGCAACTCGTGGCGACTGCTGATGGCTGAGGTGCCATCGGTGGAATTGCTCGAAGTGCAACTGGTGAACGCGATCGCACCTTTCATCATCAACGCGCGCCTGAAGCCGCTGATGCTGCGCACGCCCGAACGCGACAAGCACATCGTCAACGTGTCGGCGATGGAAGGCCAGTTCTACCGGAACTTCAAGACCACCCGGCATCCACATACCAACATGGCCAAGGCCGCGTTGAACATGATGACGCGCACCTCCGCCACCGATTACCACAACGACGGCATCCACATGAACAGCGTCGACACCGGCTGGGTGACCGACGAGGATCCCGCCGAGCTGGCCGCGAGGAAAGTGCTGGAAGAACGCTTCCACCCGCCACTGGACATCGTCGATGGCGCCGCGCGCATCGTCGACCCGATCATCAGCGGCATCAACACCGGCGAACACGTGTGGGGCAAGTTCCTGAAGGATTACCAGCCAACCGACTGGTAAGGCTTCTGCATCGTCATCCCGGCGCAGGCCGGAGGTCCCCTTCAACAGCCAAAGGGCTGGTCATCCAGTAGCGATCACGCCTGCTCAGGCCACACAGTCACTGGATTCCGGCCTGCGCCGGAATGACGAGCAAAGGCCTGATTTCGATGCGTGTGCGCGTTACACATAATTTCGAGTGTTCAAACCGCGCATCCAGTAACTTGAAACAACAACGGCGTCGCAACCATGCGGCGCCGTTTTCATTGGGCCTACTTCCACCTCCCAACGCTTTACGTATTACGCTAGACGTAATATGATCGATTCATGGTTCGGAGCTTCCGCTGCAAGGACACGCAGGCGTTGTTCGAAGGCGGTGACCCGCGACGGTTCCGCGCCATCAAGGATGCTGCCATACGCAAGCTGTCCCAACTCGATGCCGCGCACACGCTGGAGTTTCTGCGTTCGCCACCGGGCAACCAGCTCGAAGCCCTCAAGCATGATCGCACTGGCCAGTACAGCATCCGCATCAATAGGCAATGGCGTGTGTGCTTTGTGTGGACGACCAGTGGGCCGGAAAGCGTCGAAATCGTGGATTATCACTGAGAGGGTCTTATGAAACTCCCCGTCAACCGCATGCGTCCCGTGCATCCCGGCGAAATTCTGCGCGAGGATTACCTTGTGCCGCTCGACATGAGCGCCCATGCATTGGCCGTCGCCCTGAGCGTGCCAGCCACACGCATCCACGAAATCGTCAATGAGCGCCGCGGTATCAGCGCCGACACTGCCGAGCGTCTGGCGCGCTACTTCAGCGGCGATGCACTGTCATGGCTGAACCTGCAGGCGACCTACGATCTCAAGACACTCGCCACGCGCAAGGAGATCCTGCGCCGGGTAGAGCCTCGCGCTGCCTGACAAGGTCATCTCGGCTTGATTGTCCGTACCCGCCACTCTCCTGATTCACCATGGCGCAGCAGGCATCTTCGAAACGTTCCGATCTACCTCACCGTCATGCCAGCGCAAGCTGGCATCCAGTGACTTCTGCGAGAACAAACAACGGCGCCATATCGCTACGGCGCCGTTGCTGTTTCCACGCATTCGTCCTGCCTCACGGCAAGCGCGTGTGCCGCATCACTTCCCCGCGCGGTTGCGGTAATCCACCGGCACGAATGTCCAGCCAACCGCCGCCTTGCGGATATGTCCAAGGCCCGGAAAAGGCAGGTGCGCGGCAGCGATCAACTCGCGCTTGCCGGCCAGGTTCGCGAACTGCTTGATGCGTTGCGCGGCCGCCCCGCTCTGGTTGAAATCGAAGCTGGTGGTGATGCCGGGTTGCGGGAACTGCACCGCTTCGGAATTGACCAAGTCGCCCACGAATTCGATCGAATGTCCCTGGCTTTGCACCAAGTAGAAACTGTGGCCCGGCGTGTGCCCCGGCGTGGGGATGGCTTCGATGCCGGGGAGGATTTGTGTCACGCCGCTGAACGGCTTCAGCTTGCCGGCCTTCGCATACGGCCCCAAGGTCAGCACCGCTTCGTGGAAATACGACTTGTCGTAGCCATCCACGCCATTCTGGTGGGCCGGGTCCATGAACAGGTCCACGTCCGGCTTGCCCACGAACACCGTCGCGTTGGGAAACACCCGCTGCCCGTCGTGAACCAGGCCGCCACTGTGGTCCGGATGGATATGGGTGATCAGCACATCGTCGATGCGTGCCGGGTCATAGCCGGCGGCTTTCAGGTTGGCGACCAGCTTGCCGCCGGCGCCGGGGCCGAACAGGTCACCCGCACCGGTATCCACCAGGATCAGCCGCGTGCCCGTGTCGATCAGGAAGCCGTTGATCGACGATTCCACCGGATTGGTGAGGAACGACCGATGCAGCAGCTTGTCGACCACGCCCTTCGGCGCATCCTTCATTAGTGCATGCAGATCCAGCGGCACGGTGCCGTCGGAAAGCGCCACGATCTCGAAATTGCCCACGCGGTAAGGATAGAAATCCGGCATCGGCACGGTGGCCGCAACTGCGGTGCTGGCTGACGCGGCATAAGCAGGGACGACGGGTGCGAAGGTACCGCCGATGGCGGCCGACAGCGTTAGCACGGCAGCAAGAACGAGATGTTGCTTGGAGGTATTCATGAGCATGTTCCGATAGATGGCAGAAGGAGAGCCTCGAAAAACCGCTTTTCCCGTCATTCCTGCAAAAGCAGAAACCCAGTGCTTTTGCCTTCAAGAGCGCAGGAAGGCGCTGGACCCCAGCGTTCGCCGGGATGACGGCAGTTTTCGAAACCCTGATGGAGTACGGAGCCCACCACAGCGCGTCATGAAGGAATGACATTGGTGCCGTGGGGGTGTGTCCCACTACGCTGCGGTCTGCTCCGACATCGAAACGATAGGCGCGCCATCGGCCTCAGCGTGAGTCGGCATTCCCTATACGAGGTATCACCCGCGTGGATATCAAGCGTTCCGACCTGCCCCTGCTGATCTCGCTGGACGCCATGCTGGACACGCTCAACGTCACCCGCGCGGCCCGCCGCCTGAATATCAGCCAGCCGGCGCTATCCGGGCAGCTGAGCCGCCTGCGCGAGCTGTTCGATGACCCGCTGCTGGTGCCCTCCGAACAAGGCCGCGGCATGGTGCCCACGCCGCGCGCACTGGAACTCCAACCACGACTCAGCCAGGCGCTGAGCAGCTTGCGCAGCGCGGTAAACACCCAATCCGGATTCGATCCGGCCACCGCGCAACGCACCTTTGTGGTCGCCAGCAACGACAGCATCTTCACCATCATCGGCGTTACCGCGCTCAGCACCATGCTGGCGCAGCAAGCCCCGGGCCTGCGCATCAGCTTCGTGGCGCCGCCGCGCGAAGGCCTCACCGCACGCATGGAGCGTGGCGAGATCGATCTCTACATCGGCGCCTCCGAAAAAGTGCCCGAAGCACTGAAAGCGCGCTTTCTGCTGCGCGACGGCTTCAGCATGGCGCAGGGAAAACACCACCCGCGCGGCAAGGGCCACGCCAGCCTCGACGACTACTGCGGCCTGCGCCACATCATGGTGTCGCAGAACGGCGACTTCAGCAGCTCCGTCGACGACACGCTGGCCGCGCTGTCGAAAACGCGCAAAGTGGTGGTCACCGTCTCCAGCTACAACCAGGTCGCCCTGGTGCTCTCCGACAGCGACTGCATCGCTACCCTACCCAGCCGATTGCTACAGAAATACACCACCCTGCTCGACATCCTGCCCCTGCCGTTTGCGATGGAACCCTTCGAAATCGCCATGGCCTGGCATCCGAGTGCGCAGCATGATGCGAGGCATCAGTGGTTGAGGGAGAGGTTTGCGGAAGTGGCGGTGGAGGGAGCATCCTAGCCCCGTTCATGCTGTTTCTGGACTCCATCTCAACGTAAGAGACAGCCACAGATGAATATGGAGTCGTCCACACGACTATAAGCGCCGCTGGACAGGCGCTTACGTGCACCTCACCATTGCTCTCATGAATCTTTTGTTTGACCTCTTTGATCACACCGAAAGGGCACCTGAAATCGAGGCCGCCATTTCACGCATGGCCGTGCATGATGAGACAGGACGAGGTGCCGTGTTCACCCGTACTGAAGTCGTTGACGCCATCCTCGATCTCTGCGGTTACAGTTACGACCGCCCCTTGCATCGGATGCACTTGCTGGAACCATCCTTCGGGGCAGGCGATTTCCTGCTGTGTGCGGTGCAGCGCTTGTGGACGGCGTTTCTCAACGATGGTGGCCATCCAGAAAAAGCGCTTGAGACATTGCACAACGCAATCACCGGGGTGGAGCTGCATACGGCGACGTTCGACAGGACGGCAGAAAAGCTGCGTATTCAACTCGTCGGATATGGCATGTCCGTGGACGAGGCCGACGCGCTCTGCAAATCATGGCTAATTCGTGACGATTTCCTGTTGACGCGAATCGAGGGTAGCTTCGACTTCGTCGTTGGCAACCCGCCTTACGTTCGTCAGGAGCGGATTCCGACGGCTCTTCTGAGCGAGTATCGCCGACGCTTCCGCACGCTATACGATCGCGCAGACCTTTACGTGCCGTTTTTTGAACGGGCGCTGGACCTGCTGACTGACGGTGGCACCCTTGGTTACATCTGTGCCAATCGCTGGCTGAAAAACCGCTATGGGGGGCCGCTCCGCGAAAAGATCACGAATGACTACTGGCTGAAATATTTCATCGACATGGAAGGTGCCGATGCATTTCACTCGGACGTAATCGCCTACCCAGCCATTACTGTGCTGCAACGCGTGGCGGCACATGAATCCGCAGTCAGCAATCTGACCCTCGCCGCCAGAGTCGAGGCGGTGGCAGCACAATCATTGCCAGAACTTGTCGCTGAACTACTTGCTGGTACTACTGAGGGGTCTGTTGCGATAGCGAAATTCAAACTCGGCGCCGCTGGATCGGCGCCACTTTTGCTCGATGACATCCCTCGTCTGGCATTGCTGCGCCGGATCGAGCGCGAGTTTCCGACACTCGAACAAACTGGCTGCAAAGTCGGCATTGGTGTGGCCACCGGTTGTGATCGGGTATTCATCGGCGCACTGGACGCACTGCCAGTGGAATCTAACCGCAAGCTTCCTCTGGTGATGGCGCGTGATCTCGTTGATGGCACCATTTGCTGGGGTGGCAAAGGGGTGCTGAACCCATTCGAGCCATCAGGACAACTCGTTTCGCTGGATGCCTTTCCACAGTTCAAGCATTATTTGGATGTACACCGAGACAGCGTGTCCAATCGCCATATCGCCCAGCGCAATCCGGATAGTTGGTATCGCACCATCGACCGTATCCAACCCGGCCTGCTTGAAACACCCAAATTGCTGGTGCCTGACATCAAGGGCGAAGGTGTCTTCGTCATCGACGATGGAAAGTACTACCCACACCACAACCTCTACTTCATCACTTCTGAAGAGTGGGACCTGCGAGCATTGCAGACTGTGCTCCGTTCATCCCTGACACTGATGACCGTAGCGACTTACTGCACCCGCATGGCAGGGGGCTTCCTGCGATTCCAAGCGCAGTACCTGCGTCGTATACGCATTCCCCACTGGCGCAACGTCAACGGGTTGATGCGCGAACGGCTGATCGCCGTATCCTCGACAAGGCTTCAGGATGAAATAGACATGCCGGTATTTGAACTGTACGAGTTGGATGTCGCGGAGGCGCGACGTACGCGCGAGATTGCCGACACTGCACGGGTCGGAAAGGGACTGGCCCGATGACCATCAGCCTGCTGCCACCCTCGTTTGATCAGCTCACCCAACAAGCAGTCCATGCGTTCTGGCACACCCGCAATGGCAACGCCGCCAACTCCGACTTGGGAGACGGTCGAAGCGCCGTAATCGGCGGCAAGAACATGGATGGCTTCATTGAAATTGTCCGTGCCGTCGTGAAGCACTGTGGCCTGCCCGAAGATACAGTGCATGTGCGCAAGTCGAAGGTGGTTCTTCCCGGTTTTTTCCGTGCTACCAAGAACTGGGATGTGCTGGTTGTCCAAAAAAAACGGCTTCTAGGCGTCTTCGAGTTCAAGTCGCAGGTAGGCTCGTTCGGAAACAACTTCAACAATCGCAGTGAGGAAGTAATCGGGTCGGCTGCCGATCTTTGGGTTGCCCATCATCATGGCGCCTACGGCGGTATCCCAAGAAGCCGTCAACAGGTGAAGGAACATTCGCCGGCGCTGCTGAATCCGGTGATCCAGTCAGACCCGCGGCCTCCCTTTCTGGCGTGGCTCATGCTCCTCGAAGAATGCGACGCATCCATGCGATCTGTCCGTTGTGACGAACCACACTTTCCAGTATTCGAGGAATTTCGGGATGCCTCATATGCCCGCCGATACCAAATACTTTGCGAACGACTGGTAGAGCGTCAGTTGTACAGTGCAGCAGCCTTGGAATTGACACCCACGAGAACTGCCAGCCACCGGGCCCTATCTCCCGCGACAAGCATTCGAAACATGTTCTCGGAGTTTGCGGGTCGCATTCTTGCTGCTGTGCAAGCGGCTCCCTGAAATCAGACTTACTTGAACACGCCCTTGATTCGCTTCCATAGCGAACGCTTGGCCGGCTTGGTTTCTGGCGGAGGCGGCACGTAACCAGGCTGCAGTGCCTGGCAATCGGCGTAGAACGCGCGGGTCTGCGGTGCTACCACGCTGGGGTCCAGCCAGAAACCGAGGCGCACGGGACTGCCCATCACTTCGATCCGCGCGGCCAGCAAGGGCGCGCGCAGCACGGTATCCAGCTCCGTGAAGGGCAGCTCGCGGGTGAAAACCAGCGCATCGCCATCCGCTTTCGGCCGCGCGCCCTGGCGCATGCCCAGCGCCTGTTTGCCGACTTCGAAATAGGCGTACATGGTGCGTGGAGCGAGGCGTTCGGCGGACGAGTCACTCTGCACGTAACGGGCCGTCAACGAGAACTTGCCGGATGCGCATTGCAGCACCATCAGGCTGCGATTGCCGCGCACCTCCTGGGTCAAGGTCAGCACCGGTACGCCGGGGGCTTTCCGGTACGACGCGGTGGGCGGCAGGCGGCCGTTATTGGCCACCAGCCACGGCGCCATTTTTTCGGTGTTCCACCAGGCGATGCCGTTCATCACCAGCTGGCTGACCTGCGCGAAGTACACCGGACGCACGCCCATCGACGCCATGTAGTCGCGCAACTGTTGCGGCGGGGGTGTGCCGGGCGCCGTGGTGGTGCGATCCGGCAACAGGTTTTCGTGCAGGCCGATGCGATCGGCACCGCTGGGCGACCAGCGGTACACGCCGCCGAGATACGCGTAGGCGCAGGCATCCAGGCAGGTAGCCGGGAGCGCGGATGATCCGCTCGCGCGCCAACTCCCGCTGCGCCAGGCGCCCAGATGGGTGTTGAAGCGGGCATTCCGGAACAGCTTGCCCAACGCCATGCCCGAGGCGACATCGCCATGGGACGAATCCAGATAGACATCCGTCCCCGGCGACAAGCGCCCGGACTGCAACAGTTGTTGCACCTGCGCCACGGCAGCGGCATTGATCGTGCCCGCAAGATAAAGCTGCGGCGCCTTGGCCATGCGCAGCGTCATGCGGTCGCTGCGCAGGTGGACGGTGAGCGGGCCAGCGAAACCCGGGGACGTTTTCGCCATGGCAGGGATCGCCAGCATGCAGCCGGCCGCGGCCAACAGCCGTTGCAGGCGCCGATTTACGAACAAGTGGGGCAAGGTCGTGCGCCTTGTGGGGGCAAAGAGATGAAGTGTCGCGCAATCGCACCGTGCGCTGCATGAATGCGTGGTGGCCGCATCTCTGCGTGCAAAGGAAAGGCCATGCGATGCGGGGCCTTCAGCCAGGAGATCAGTTGTTCACTGAGACCAGCGTGGCGCGCAAGCGTTCGGTGTTCTGCTGGATGACCTGAAGCACGTTCGCGATACGCGAGACATCGGCGCCCTGTTCCATCAACTCCTGGCCTACGGACTCGCTGTGCTGCTGTGCCAGGCCCGCCAGTTTGATAACCCGCGCCAGTACAAAGCGCGGCGCGTAGCCAGTGGCTTGAGCGAACAGGCGCCAGTCATCGTGACTGATGGCATCAATGCGTTCGGCGTGGCCGATGCGCAGCGCCGGCGCACGTTCCACCAGTTGTTCGGAGATAGCCAGCGTCGGAACCAGATCGTAGAACGGGGCAAGCTGGCGACGGCCATCCGGGCCGCACAACAGCGCGAGGTTCTTCGCGTGGGCATCGGCATTGCCGATCACCGCGTTGAAGACCACCCAGTCGAGCAAGCCTTGCAAGGCAACCGGACCGAGCCGCAATTCCTGCCGAATGAGCTGTGCGCAACGCGCCAGACTTGGGCCGCCATGGCTTTCGTATTTCATCTCGCCCGGATAACCCAACGCCTGACAGAAATCTTCCTGATGCAAACGTGCGCGATGGCCGTGTGCATCGTTTTGCCGGTCGTAACGCTCGACCAATAACGCCTTGTGGCCCGCCAGCATAAGGATCGACGACGACGCAACACGCAAGCCACAGGCCCGCGCCAGTGCCAGACCAAAGGCTTCCAGATCACGCAGGCCGCGAATACGCAGGCTCTCAGGCTTGAGGATATGCGTGGTGATTTCACCGATCTCGGGTAGCCGTATCGAGCCATCGGCCTCCTGCACCACGGCGATCTTGTCTTGTGCGCCGGCCAGTGACAGACGCTGCGGCGCGCCGATAAGCGCCAGCGATGCCTCGCCCACGTCATTTCCCACGGCAGCAAGCAGTGTTTCCAGATCTTTCGCCGACTCCGATGCGGCCGGTGCTGCGGCACCCGGTACGGTAACGCTGACCGCACCAGCGCACTCACCGCCAATGGCTGCAAGCAGCTCGAAATCGTCCCATACCTGGATACGCAATCGCGCCGCAACGGCTTCGCGTACCGCCCCCTCGGGCAACAGATTGCCGAACCAGTTGCGCACGACTGCACCAATGAACGGCTCGGCCTGCAATGGCAGGCTGACCGACAATGGCACCGGTGCATCGCCGTCCAGATAATCCGGCGCATAGGCAAAACGCCAGTCTTCGGGCGCGCGAACTTCACCGACCATCGCCAATTCACCGACATGGCGACCGAACAGGCGCACATGCAACCGCGTGGTCACGGCTCGTCACCTGCATGGGTTTCGCAAACCAGGACCTGCAAGCCCAGCACCGCCAAGACTGCCAGCACCTTGTTCATGGCAACGCTAGGCTTGCCGCGCTCAAGTTCGCTGATAAAGCGCAGCCCGGTTCCCGAGAGGCCCGCCAACTGGGATTGGGTCAGGCCATGCCGGCGCCGGGCTTCGCGAATGGCGTGTGCAATAGGCGCCATGTCCCGCGACATCGATTTTCCCGACCGGGATAAAACCGTGCTCATGACGGTATTCCTACCGAATATTCCCGACCGGGAACATAGCGCTGCCAAAGCCAGAAATCAACGCATATTTTCCCTATCGGGATAATTCGACCTCCGCTGTAAATCGCCCTCACTGCGAGCGGATGAAATCAACAAAGGCCCGCAGTGGCGACGGAAGATGCCGACGGCCCGGGTAATAGAGGAACGGGCCCGAGAACGTCTGCCACCACGGTTCCAGCACAGGCTCCAGCGCACCGCTGTCGAAATGCGGACGCAACCATTCTTCGAACAGATGGATGATGCCGAGGCCATCCATGGCAGCTGCAATGGCTAGATCCACCGCCGCGCCAATACGCACCAATAACGGTCCGCTGGGGTCGACTCGTAGCACCTTACCATCGCGCTCGAATTCCCAAGTGGGAATGGATCCACTGGGAAACTGCCCTCGCAGGCACGCGTGGTCAAGCAAGTCGCGGGGATGTTCCGGTCGGCCTCGCACATCGAGATAGGCCGGTGCGGCAGCGGTAGCCATGCGTTGGAAGCGCGGGCCGATGGGCACGGCGATCATGTCCTGCTCCAGCCGCTCGTCATAGCGAATGCCGGCATCGCAGCCCGACGCCAGCATGTCCACGAAACTGTCTTCCACGATCACTTCCAGCCGGATGTCGGGATAGGCTTTGAGGAACGGCGTGACGATGGCAGGAAGCACGAGCCGGTCGATCGCGGAAACCGTTGACCACATCCAGCGATGCCTCCACCTCACCGAGCGCAGGCACCAGCCGCTCGACCAGGCGCGTGCCGGCCTCGGTCGGCATCACGCTGCGGGTGCTGCGGTTGAGCAAGCGCACACCCAGACGCGTTTCCAGGCGTCGCACGGCTTCGCTCAGGCTCGACGCAGAACGGCCACTCTTGCGCGCCGCTTCGCGAAAACCGCCCGCCTGCACCACGGCGAGGAAGGCGAAAAGCTCCTGGAGGTCGATTGCCATTGTGCGAAATTCCGTACAACCCGTGCTGATTTGAGCGGATTATCGTGCAGGCGGTCAACGCCTATAGTGATGCTGTACTTGCGCTCCTTCCCCACCTCACTGGAACCACCATGACTGACATCAGCAAATCCGGAAGCTATTCCCTGGGCGATCGCCGGGTGACCCGCATGGGCTACGGCGCGATGCAGCTCGCCGGGCCCGGCGTGTTCGGGCCGCCGAAAGATCATGCCACCGCGCTGGCCGTGCTGCGTGAGGCCGTGGCCTCGGGCGTGAACCACATCGACACCAGCGACTTCTACGGTCCCCACGTAACCAACCAGCTGATCCGCGAGGCCCTGCATCCGTATGCGGACGAGCTGGTGATCGTGACCAAGGTGGGCGCCACGCGCGGTGCCGATGCGTCGTGGAATGCGGCACAGAGTCCGGCCGAACTGACGAAGGCGGTACACGACAATCTGCGCAACCTCGGCGTCGACGTGCTCGACGTGGTGAACCTGCGCATCATGGGAAACATCCACGAACCCAGCGAGGAATCGATCGAGGAACGCTTCACGGTATTGGCCAAGCTTCAGCAGCAGGGCCTGATCCGGCAGCTTGGCCTGAGCAACGTCACGCCAACCCAGGTGGCCGAAGCGCAGCGCATCGCCAAAGTGGCCTGCGTGCAGAACCACTACAACCTCGCGCACCGCGACGACGACGCGTTGATCGACACGCTGGGCCAGCAAGGCATCGCCTACGTGCCGTTCTTCCCGCTGGGCGGGTTCACGCCGTTGCAGTCCGGCACTTTGTCGGCCGTGGCCGAAAAGCTGGGCGTGACGCCGATGCAGGTGGCGCTGGCCTGGCTGCTGGCACGCGCGCCGAACATCGTGCTGATCCCGGGCACGTCGTCACTGGGGCATCTGCGGGAAAACCTTGCCGCGGCCGAGCTGGTGCTTGCGGACGAGGTGCTGGCCGAGCTGGACGGGATTGGCAGCGAGGGCGAATAAGGAATTGGCACTGGAAACGGCATTCGCCACGCTTTGGCTTGTCATACCGGAGCAGGCTGTCCACGTGCCTCGAAGGGCGAGCTGAACGCCCCCTCCCCTGCGCGCAGGGGAGGGTTGGGGAGGGGTGCTTTTGGCTTGGGGATAAAAGCGTCACCCCCTCCCAACCTCCCCCTGCGGGCAGGGGGAGGAGCCAATCCAGCGCCATCCATCTGAACGGCAGCCAGACGCCCTGCTGAAACATGCCCTCTTCGCCTTTGGTCGTACTTGTCGCGGACATGACAACGGTGGACAATTCGTTATGTTGCAGCGCACCACCCCGATGCGTTGTGGCATTCGCACGTTTCCGTATGCCGACCACCCCAGTCGGTGACGGCTCTCTGCGGCTGTTTCCAGGAACCTTTCGTGAGTCTGCACACCGAGGAAAAGGCGAACGCCACGGCTCTCCCCACGCCGGCGTTTCCCGATTACCGCGTGATTTCCCTGATCGTGGCCTGCGCCATCTTCATGGAGCAGATGGACGCGACCGTGCTGGCCACGGCGCTGCCCACGATGGCCCGCGATTTCCACGTGCGCGCCCCGGCCATGAGCATCGCCATGACCAGCTACCTGCTGGCGCTGGCCGTGCTCATTCCGATCAGCGGCAAGGTGGCCGATCGCTTCGGCACCAAGCGCGTGTTCAGCGGGTCGATCATCGTGTTCGTGCTGGGCTCGATCCTGTGCTCGCTGACCCACAGCCTGCCGTTGATGGTGGCCGCGCGCCTGCTGCAAGGTGCAGGCGGCGCGATGATGGCGCCGATCGGGCGGCTGGTGTTGCTCAGCGCGGTGGAGCGCAAGCATTTCGTCTCGGCGATGTCGTGGACCCTGGTGCCGGCCTTCCTCGGGCCATTGATCGGTCCGCCGCTGGGCGGCTTCATCGTGCAGTATCTCGACTGGCGCTGGATCTTCTACATCAACGTGCCGATCGGCATGCTCGGCTTCTGGCTGGTGCGCCGGTTCATTCCGTACATCCCCAGCGCCGCGCGTCCGTCGCGTTTCGACCTGGGCGGATTCGCGCTGTGCAGCGTGGGCCTGGGCTGCCTGCTGTTCGGTTTCGAGGAAGTGGGCCAGAGCGCCAACCTGCCGCATGCGCTGAGCCTGATGACGGTCGGAGCGGCGGCCTGCATGGGTTACCTGTGGCATGCCCGGCGACGCAGCGATCCGTTGATCGATCTTTCGCTGCTGCGCATCGATTCGTTCCGGCTGTCGGTGATTTCCGGCGCGCTGATGCGCATCACCCAGGGCGCGCAACCGTTCCTGCTGCCATTGATGTTCCAGATCGGCTTCGGCATGTCGGCCGTGCGCAGCGGCCAGCTGATCCTGGCGACATCGCTGGGCGCGCTGCTCATCCGCAGCGCCACGCCGGCCCTGCTCAAGCGCACCGGTTTTCGTCGCGGCATGGTGATCAACGGCGTGCTGTCCAGCATGAGTTATGCCGTGTGTGCGTTCTTCCAGCCGGACTGGCCGTTCGCGCTGATGTTCGTGCTGCTGATGGTGTGCGGTGCGTCGATGTCGTTCCAGTTCGGCGCCTACAACACGGTGGCCTACGAGGCGGTGCCGGCCGAGCGCATGAGCGCAGCCAACAGCTTCTACACCACGCTGCAGCAGCTGATGCTGTCGGTCGGTGTGTGCAGCGGGGCGATGATCCTCAAGCTGAGCATGGCGACCGAACACCACAGCCAGCTCGGCCAGCGCGACTTTGCCATCGCCTTCCTGGTGGTCACCCTGATCTCGCTGTGCGCCACGCGCTGGCACCTCAAGTTCGCCCACGATGCCGGTAGCGAGATGAGCGGGCATCGCGGACGCCGTACCGCACGCGGGTCGGCCTGAAAGCCTGATGCCTCACTGATGCAGGAGCCATGACTTGGCTCTTGGCTGAACCGAGCAAGCCCGAAAGCGCTTCAGCGCAGCTGGCTGTCCTTGCTGCCGCGACGGTTGTAGAGGCCGGCACTGCGTTCGGCATCCTGCGCCTGCTGGCAGGCCACGCACAGGCGCACGCCGGGCACCGCCTTGCGGCGGGCTTCGGGAATCGGGGCGTCGCATTCCTCGCAATGGGCCAGCCCGGGCCCTTGGCGCAGCTGTTGCCGCGCACGCTGCACCGCATCGCTGACGGTGGCGTCGATCTGGTCCTGTACGGCGCCGTCGCCGGCCCAACCGGTAGCCATGGGAACCTCCGCAAAACGCTGAATGGCCGATCTCTGAATATGCGGCTCCGCGGAGGGAATTTCCAGCTTCGCGCCCGTCACCGTTCAGTCCCGTGATGACGGGCGACGTAGCCGCCGGGAATGGCGCGATTCGCGCAACAATCCGTTCGTCCCGTGTCCGTTCCCTCGCACGACACCGAGCCTCATGCTGTGGCGAAGCATCCACGGAGGTTTTCCCATGATTGATCGTCGCCCCTTTGACCGCCTCGGCGGAGCCGACCACGGCTGGCTCAACGCCAAGCATCATTTCTCGTTTGCCGGCTACCACGATCCCGCGCGCATGGGCTGGGGTGCATTGCGCGTGTGGAACGACGACACCATCGCGCCGCACACTGGCTTCCCGCCGCACCCGCATGCGGACATGGAAATCATCACCTATGTGCGCGAAGGCGCCATCAGCCACAAGGACAGCCTGGGCAACGTCGGTCGCACGGTCGCCGGCGATGTGCAGGTGATGAGCGCGGGCAGTGGCATCACCCACGCCGAATACAACGACGAAGCGGAAGCCACGCGCATCTTCCAGATCTGGATCATCCCCGACAGCGCAGGCCAGCCGCCGTCATGGGGAACGCGACCGTTCCCGAAGGGCGAGCGTTCCGGCCGCTTCGTGGTACTGGCCAGCGGATTCAAACAAGACGCCGACGCCCTGCCCCTGCGCACCGATGCGCGCGTGCTCGGCGCCACGTTGAAAGCCGGCGAAACGGTCGAATATGCGATGGCGGAAGGTCGCTACGGCTATCTGGTACCTGCCAGCGGGGTGGTGGAAGTCAACGGTGTGCGGATCGATGCACGCGACGGCGCCGCGATTCGCAACGAGCCCGTGTTGCGCGTGACCGCGCTGGAAGATGCCGAACTGGTGCTGGTGGATACGGCAGCATGACCTAACCCCACCCCTGCGTGCAGGGAAGGGAGAGTGAACGCTGCGATACCGTCGCCCCTCCTCCTGCAAGCAGGGGGAGGCTGGGAGGGGGTGAGCTTTGCGGCGAACTGGTTTTACCCCACCCCAACCCTCCCCTGCGCGCAGGGAAGGAGAATGAACGCCCGCACATCAAACGAAGCGTTCGACACATCGGCATGATGTCGGGCTTGATACGGTCGCCGCTGCCACCAGACTGATCTGAATCACCGAGCCGACCAGGAATCCCCATGCCCACCATGCAAGCCATCGAGATCACCCGCTTCGGCACACCTGACGTGCTTCAACCCGTGCAGCGACCCAGACCGCAACCGGGACCGGGCGAGGTGTTGATCAAGGTCGCAGCCTCCGGGGTCAATCGGCCGGATGTCTTCCAGCGACGCGGGCATTACGCGCCGCCGCCGGGTGCGTCCGACCTGCCGGGATTGGAAGTGGCGGGCACGCTGGTCGAAGGCGATTTCGCTGCGGCCAACCCGTTCGGCCTGAAACCCGGCGATGCCGTGTGCGCCTTGCTCGCCGGCGGCGGTTACGCGGAATACGCGGTTGCGCCGTTGGTGCAATGCCTGCCAGTGCCGAAGGGTTTCTCGATGATCGAGGCCGCGGCGTTGCCGGAAAACTTTTTCACCGTGTGGAGCAACGTATTCGTGCGTGGCCAGCTTGGCCATGGCGAAGGCGGTTCGCACGAAAGCCTGCTGGTGCAGGGCGGCTCCAGCGGCATCGGCGCCACCGCGATCCAGTTGGCCCATGCACTGGGCCATCGCGTGTTCGCCACCGCCGGCAATGCGGAGAAATGCGCCGCTTGCGAGCAGCTGGGCGCGGAGCTGGCGATCAATTACCGCGAGCAGGACTTCGTCGAGGTGGTGAAACAGGCCACCGATCGCCGTGGCGTGGATGTGATCCTGGACATGGTCGCCGGCGATTACATCCCGCGCGAAATCGATGCCCTCGCCGAAGGCGGGCGGCTGGTATTCATCGCCACGCTGGGCGGCGCCAAGGGCGAGATCGATGCCGGCACGATCATGCGGCGCCGGCTCACCCTCACCGGCTCCACGCTGCGTGCACGCCCGGTGGCCTTCAAGGCTGAACTCGCCCGGCAACTGCATGCGCAGGTCTGGCCACTGCTGGAGACCGGCAAGGTGCGCCCGGTCATCCATGCCGTGCTGCCTGCGGGCGAGGCCGCACAGGCCCATGCCTTGATGGAAAGCAGCGAGCATATCGGCAAGATCATGCTTGCTTGGGAAGCCTGACGCAGGCTTCGGCGAAGGGCTGAATGAAGCCCGTCTCCCCTCAACACAAACACACGCGTTTGCCGGACGCATTGATAAGGTGGCCGACAATTTCCCCACGCCTCGGAGTAACCCATGCAAACGGAATTCTGGCTGCAACGCTGGCGCGAAGGCCAAACCGGCTTTCATCGCGACCAGCCGATGCCACTGCTGGTGAGACATTGGCCGACCCTGGCACTGCCGCCGGACAGCCGCGTGCTGGTGCCACTGTGCGGCAAGACATTGGACATGCCGTGGCTGGCGGCGCAAGGCCACCACGTGCTGGGTGTGGAGTTGTCGCCGTTGGCGATCGAGCAGTTCTTCGCCGAACAACGACTGACGCCGGAACGACACGAGTCGCTACTGGGCGTGCATCATGTGGCCGGTCGCATCGAGATCATCCAGGGCGACGTGTTTGCGCTGGATGACGCCACCCTCGCCAGTTGCCATGCGGTGTATGACCGCGCCGCCGTGATCGCCCTGCCCCCGCCCTTGCGCGAACGCTATGCACGTGAGGTTTACGGCCGACTACCCAGGGGCTGTCGCGGCCTGATGATCACCCTGGACTACCCGCAACAGGAAATGGACGGGCCGCCGTTTTCTGTCGATGCCGGCAACGTCGACGCACTGTTTGGTCACAGTTGGAACGTGGGCCTGATCGAACGACGCGACATTCTCGTCTCGCAGCCGAAGTTCGTTGAGGCTGGCGTGAGCTCGCTGCATACCAGTGTTTATCGGTTGCAGAGGTAAGCGCATCTTGCAGGAGCGCACCCTGTGCGCGAAAGGCTTTTGGCGATAACCAGCCAAGAGCTTTTCGCGCACAGGCTGCGCTCCTACGGGGGATTCACGCGGTAGCGGCGGCACCGAACGATGGCGGACGGTCCGCCGGTGCGGCGCCGAACTTCTTGTTCGGCGTGGCGCCCATGGTGAAGGCCAGCGTGCCGCCTTGCGCCAGCTCGGCATGGCTGATCCAGCTCTTCGTCCAGGGCTTGCCGTTCCAGGTGATCGACTGAATGTAAGGCTTGTCCGGACCGTTGCCATGCGCCACCACCGCCAGCGTGCGGCCGCGACCCAGATCAACCTCGGCGCTGTCGAGCAAGGGGCTGCCGAATACGTAGTGCGCGCTGACTGGATCGACGGCGTACAGGCCCAGCGCGCTGATCACGTACCACGCACTCATCTGCCCGCAGTCCTCGTTGCCGGCCAGGCCGTCGGGAGCGGCGCGGTACATGGTGTCCAGCAACATGCGCACGCGCGACTGCGTCTTGTAGTGCGCGCCGGTGTAGGCGTAGAGGTAAGCCACGTGATGGCTGGGCTCGTTGCCGTGGGCGTACTGGCCGACCATGCCGGCGATGTCCGGTGGCGCATCCGGCGGCAACTCGGAGCTGGTGGTGAACAAGGTGTCCAGCTTCTTCTCGAACGCCGCTTCGCTGCCGAACAACTTCATGTAGTCGTACAGGTCGTGCTGGTTGAGGAAGGTGGCTTCCCAGGCATTGGATTCGGTGAAATCGCGCCACTTGCTGGAGTGGCCCATGCCGCGTGGATCGAACGGTTCCAGCCATTTCCCGTTCTCGCCGCGCGGACGCGTGAAGGTCATCTTGCGATCGAACACGTTGCGATAATTCTGCGAACGCTTGCGCAGCACCTTGGCGTCGTCGTGCGCACCGACGGCCTCGGCCAGGTGCGCCATGGCCCAGTCGTCGTAGGCATATTCCAGGGTCTTGCTGACCGCCTCGTCCACCTTGTCGCTGGGGATGTAACCGAGCTTGCGGTAATACGGCAGGCCGCGGTAATCCTCATCCATCGCCAGCTTGCGATACACCGGCCACGCCTTGGCGTAGTCGATGCCCTTGAAGCCCTTGGCGTGTGCTTCGGCCAGCACCACCACCGAGTGGTAGCCGATCATGCAGTAGGTTTCCACGCCTTGCAGCGGCCACACCGGCGGACCGGCCGGGCTTTCCAGTGACATGCGCACCAGGCCGTTGACCAGGTCCGGTACGCGCTCGCTCTGGTACAGGGTGAGCAGCGGATGCTGCGCGCGATAGGTGTCCCACAGCGAGTAGGTGCTGTAGTTGTGCTCGCCTTCGGCCAACTGGTGCACCTTCAGGTCCATGCCGCGATAGCGCCCATCCACATCGCTGAACAAGGTGGGCGCGAGCATGGTGTGGTACAGCGCGCTGTAGAAGGTGCTGCGCACCGTTGCGGAGGAGGTATCGAAGCGGATGCGGCCCAGCTCGCGTTCCCACGCATCGGCGGCGGCACGCTGCACGCGCTCGAAGTTCCAGTCGGGGATTTCGGCGTCGACGTTGCGCATGGCGCCGTCGATGTCCACTGCCGAAATGCCGACCTTGGCCAGCAACGGCGCGTCACCTGCATCGCTGAAATGCAGCGCGGCCTTGAGGTTGGTTCCGGCGGCCTGTCCGCCGGATACCTGCGCATCGTTCGAGAAGAGCTCGGCCTTGGTAAACGGACGCGACAGCTTCATCGCGAAGTGGATGTAGCGACCGTTCGCCCACTGATGCACGCGGCGACTGCCGACCAGGGTGTCGTTGCCGACCAGCTTGAGCGTGGCATCGGTGACCTTGCACGGCACCTTCGCGTTGTCATGGAAGCCGTGCGCAAAATCCACCAGCAGATGGCCGGAACCTTTCTTGCCGAAAGTGTAGCGATGCAAACCCGCGCGCAAGGTGGCGGTGAGCTCGGCGAGGATGTCGTGGTCGGTCAGGCGCACGCGGTAATAACCCGGCTGCGCCTGCTCGCTGGCACGATCGTAGCGCGAGCGATAACCGGGACCGGGAATACCGACGAGATCGGGCGGCAATCGTTCAGCGGCTACCGCGGCACTGTCGTAACGCGAGCGATAGTTCTTGTCCGGCAGGCCACGTGCGCCCGGCTGCAGCAACACCGGCCCCTGTGCCGGCATCACCAGCACGTCGAGCATGTCGCTGGCACCGGTGCCGCTGAGATGGGTATGCGAGAAACCCATGATCGAGCCGTCGTTCTGGTGGTAGCCCGAGCAGGCATCCCAACCGGCATCGTTGGTATCCGGGCTGAGCTGCACCATGCCGAACGGCATCGTGGCGCCCGGATAGGTATGGCCATGACCGCCAGTGCCGACGAACACGTCGACGTAGCGCGATACGCCCTGGGTCGCAGGTATCGCCGACGATGACGTGCCGCGCATGCCGGCCACGGCCGCGGCCAGGGCGCGTTGCTGGCCAACGCCGCCGATCAGTGTGAGGGCTGCCGCGCCTTGCAGGAATTGTCTGCGGGTCACCATGCTGAGTTCTCCTGTTCCTGGATGGGTTGTTGTATCGGGGGAAGAAACCGTGGTGCGCTCAGGCGCGCCGCAGCAGATCGGGGTGGCGTCCAGCCAGGTCGACGATGAGTTCGCCTAACAGCGAGTTGGCCCAGGCAAACCAGGGCCGGGTGAAATGGGTCGGATCGTCCTGATCGAAAGCTTCATGCATGAAACCGGTACCGGCATGCGTGGTCTTGAGCCAGTGCAGGCACTGGCGGATTTCGCCGGCGTCATTGCTGGTCAGTGCACGCACCATGATCGACATGGGCCAGATCATGCGCAGCCCCTCGTGCGGGCCACCGATGCCCTGCGCTGCGGTGCCGCTGAAGAAGTACGGGTTGCGCGTGCTCCAGGCCTGCGAGCGAGTGCGCTGGTAACGCGCATCGTCGCGCTTGCAGAAGCCCAGGTAGGCCATCGCGGACAGGCTGGGAATGTTCGCGTCATCCATGAACAGCTGGTTGCCGTAGCCATCCACCTCGTAAGCCCATACGTCGGTGCCGTCCGCATCGCGGATCAACGCATGCTGCTGCAGCGCCGTTTCCACTTCGCTGGCCAGCGCTTCGCAATCGGCGGCGAAAGCGTGGTCGCCATGCAGCGCGTGCGACATCTGCGCGAGCTGACGCAGCGAAACCACCGCGAATGCATTCGCCGGCACAAACAGCGGATAGATGCAGGCATCGTCGGAGGGGCGGAACATCGAGAAAATCAGACCGACCGGTCGTGCCGGGTTGCCGTAACCACCCAGCGGCACGGTATCCGTGGGGATCGCCGAGCTGCGCTGGAAATGGTACGGGCCGTGTCCGTGCTTGCGCTGTTGCTCGCGGAAGGTGGCCAACACCTTGTGCATCGACGCACGCCAGTCGTCGTCGAACGGGGTGCGATCGCCGGTGGCCTGCCAGTAGCCGTGCATCATCCGGATCGGCCAGCACAGCGAATCGATTTCCCATTTGCGCTCGGCCACGCCGGGCTTCATGTCGGTGAGATCGTGCTGTGCCCAGTCCAGCGTGGTCTTGCCGTGCGGATCGGGCAGGAAGGCATTGGCGTAGGGATCGATCGAAATGCACAGCGCCTGACGCCGGATCAGTCCCTGGAACAAGCGGCGCAGCGATTTGTCCTTTGCCGCCAGCGGCAGGTAAGGCCATACCTGCGCCGAGGAATCGCGCAGCCACATTGCATCGATGTCACCGGTGACCACGAACGTGTCCGGCTTGCCGTGCAGCGTGTCCAGATGCACGGTGGTGTCCAGTGTGTTCGGGTAGCAATTGCCGAACAGCCACGCCAGCTCGGGATCGCCGATCTTCGACTGGATGCGCGCAATCTCCTGCTCCACCGCCGCGCTGGTGAACTTGCGCTTGGCCGGCGGCGGTCGGTGGCTGATCAGCGCTCCCGATGCCGACGACACTGCAGCCGCCATGCCTCGCGTGGTGAGCGCAAAGGCGCTGGTGGCGGCAGTGCTGCCGATCAGTTTGAGCATGTCTCGACGTGTAAGCATGGCAGGACTCGTGGGAGGATTTTCGTGGTCACGGCGCCAGCGCCTCGCGACCGTCGATGGAAAAATGTGCCGCGACGCCAGCGGCATGCCCGGGTTGACCCGCGCCAATGAAAACGCGGTACTGACCGGGCTCGACTGCCCTCGCACCAGCCGCATCGACGCTACTCAACTGCCGCGGCGCCAACGTGAAACGCACCAGGCGCTGCTCGCCCGCGGCAAGGTGGATACGACGAAAACCGACCAGTGCATGACGTGGTGCCAGCGGCGATGGCGGAGTGTCCAGATAGACCTGCACCACTTCGTCGCCGGCACGCTGACCGGCATTGCGCACTTCGGCGCTGACTTGCAGGGTGCCGCCCGCTTTCAGCGTCGCTGCCGACAACGTCGGCGCCGCATACGTGAACCGCGTATAGCTCAGCCCGTAGCCGAACGGGTACAACGGCCTGCCATCGAAATAGCGATAAGTGCGCCCCTGCATGGCGTAACTGACATACGGCGGCAAGTCGCGGGTCGACCGGTAGAAGGTCACCGGCAGGCGGCCGCCCGGGTTGTAGTCGCCCGCCAGCACCTGCGCGATGGCAGTGCCACCGGCCTGCCCCGGATACCACGCTGCGAGGATGGCATCGGCATGTTGCTGCGCCCAGTCCAACGCCACGGCACTGCCTGACAGCAACACCACGATCAACGGCTTGCCGGAAGCCCTGGCGCGTTCCAGCAGTGCGCGCTGCGGTGCCGGCAAACCGATATCGGTGCGATCGCCGCCATCGAAACCCGGCACGTCGATGCGCAATTGCTCGCCTTCGACATCCGGCGACAGACCGATGAAGGCGACCACGGCATCGGCGTCGTGTAGTACGCGTTCCGCGGCCGCCAATTGCGCGGCCGGTGGCGCCTGCCACTGCAGGCGCACGCCTTGGTCCTGACCGCTGTGCACCAGTTCCAGGCGCAGGGTGTGGGGATGGCTGTCGGCAAAATGCAGTTGGACCTTGAGATCGCTTGCGTCGCTGTGATCGGCGATCACCGGCTTGCCATCCACGTACAGGCGCACGGGATCGTGGCCGCTGCAGTCGAAGCAGCGATCGACATGCACGGCCAGCACGTAATCACCTGGTCCTGGCGGGATCAACTGTCCAGTCCAGCGCACGGCATAGTGATTGGCATGAAGGCCTGCTGCTGGAGCGACGCGATCCCAATCGAAATCGATCACGCGATCGGTACGTGTGAGCTTCGGCGTGCCGCTGAAATCGAGGTTGCCGTAGTACGCCCCGGTCAGACCCACCGCGCCGCCATCTGTGCGCAATGCGGTCTCGGGTACCGGTATCGACACGCCGAGCGCGATCGGCGCGCCTTGCGCATAGGCCACATGGTCGGCCCCAAAACGTGCGCGCAACCCCTGCAACGGTGTCACCGGATGGCGCGCGGTACCGTGGTAATTCGCCTCCAGTGTTTCCAGTGCATCCGCGTCCGGACCGATCACCGCCAGACGCATGCCGGCATGCAATGGCAAGGTGCTGTGCGCATTCTTCAGCAGCACCAGCGACTCCAACGCCGCCTGCAAGGCCAGCTTGCGATGCGCCGGACTGTCGATCTGATCCGCACCGATGCGGGCATACGGATCATTGCCGCGGCTGCCGAGTTCACCGAGGCGATAACGGGCGGTGAACAAGCGCACCAGCGAGGCATCCAGCGCGGACTCGGCGATGTCGCCCTGGCGCACCGCCTGCGCCAGGCTGGCATAGGTGTGGCCGCAGTCGAGATCGGTGCCCGCTTGCACGGCAGCCACCGAGGCCTGCACGTCATCCGGTTTGAAATAATGGTACGAGGCGATGTCGCCAACGGCATCGCAGTCGGACACGACATAGCCGGCAAAGCCCCAGTCCTTGCGCAGGCGCGTGTCCAGCAACCCCGCATTGGCGCAGGCCGGCGTGCCATGCAAGGCGTTGTACGCGCACATCACCGAACCGGCATGGCCATCGACGACCGCAGTGCGGAACGCCGGCAGGTAGGTGTCTTCCAGATCATGCGGAGAGACATCGACGTCGAAGCTGTCGCGCCCGGCTTCCGGTCCGCTGTGTGCGACGAAATGCTTGGGCGTGGCGATGGCGCGCGGATGCTGCGGATCATCGCCCTGGATGCCGCGCACGAAGGCCACGGCGAGCTGGCCAGTCAGGTACGGATCTTCGCCATAGGTTTCCTGCCCACGGCCCCAGCGCGGATCACGGAAAATGTTGATGTTCGGCGACCACAAGGTCAGCCCCTGGAACAGACCGTGGGCACGGCCGCTGCCCGATGCGTTGAACTTGGCCCGTGCCTCGGTCGAGATCACCGTACCCACTGCATGCAGCAGCGAGGTGTCCCAGCTTGCGGCCAGTCCGATCGCCTGCGGAAACACGGTGGCGTAACCGTTGCGGGCGATGCCGTGCAAGCCTTCGCTCCACCAGTCGTAGGCCGGCACACCCAGGCGCGGGATCGCCGGCGCGTCGTTCTGCATCTGCGCCACTTTCTCCGGCAGCGTCATCTTCGCCACCAGTGCCACCGCACGTGAATGCGCGTCCGGCGTCCGTGCATCGACACACCCCGCCACCAGCGCGAAACCAAACGCGCAAGTCATGGCGAGGGCGCCGACCGGCATCATGGCCGCGTATCTACCGTGGCCCCGGCGAGGCTGCGCACATGCAAGGCATGGCGCAACGCGGCTGGATCGGCATCGCTGTGGACCTGCAAAGTGACCTTCTGCCCGGGCAGCAGGGTGAATGCATTGTCGGAAAGCCGCGCATCCAGCTTGCCGAAATCGACCCACACTTCGCGCGCAAGGTTCCTGGCGCTGACCGTAAGCTGATGGCCGTCCGACGAAAGCGTTGCGTGCAGGCCAGGATCGGGCAGGTCCAATGCCTTGGCCACGTCGAAGTACAGCACGTGACGACTCAGCAACTTGCCGTGATCGAGCAGATCGAACACCGCCATGCTGCGATGCGAATCGGCGCCATGCAGCAGCTGCGCATCGGCCAGGTCGGCGACCCGCGTGCTGGCTAGCGCGGCGACGTGCACATCCTGCACGTGCTGCTGCAGCAGTTTGCCGTGCATGTCCAATACGCGCGTGCGCAATTGCGCATCGAACGGCGTGGTGCGATCGGACACCAGCGACACCTGCGTGCGGCCATTCTGGCGGATCGGCACCACCCGCAGCGGCGCGTAGAAGCGCTTCGCGTGGTACTGCAACGCCTTCCAGCGACCGTCGTAGTCGATGCTGGCCCAGGTGATGCCGGGCCACACGTCGTTGAGCTGCCAATACAGCGAGCCCATGGTCTGCGGACGCGAGGCGCGCAGGTGCTCGGCGGCCAGCTCGATGCCCTCGGCCTGCATCACCTGGCTGAGATAGACCAGCGCAGCGAAATTCTTCGGCTTGCCGTACTCGCGCTCGACGTACATCAGCAGGCGCTGGTTGCCCTTGCCCTTGTCGAACTTCTGGTGCGCGCGCAACACGGGCGAATCGAGGGAGAGATCGGCCGGCTTGAGCACGCTACGCAATGTCGCCAGCGCGGGGAACGACTGCAGGCCGTATTCGGACTGGAAGCGCGGTGTCACACCCAGATAGGCGGTGGCCGGCAGCGCGTCACCCGACCACACGTTCCAGTAATGGTAGTCGCCGTTGTCCAGCACGTTGGCCTTGGTGTCGTAGTCGCTGCTGGGGGTGCTCGGCCAATACGGCACGTCGGGTGATTGCGATGCGACCACGTCGCGCAAGGTGTGGTCGAACAACTCACGCATGCCTTGCTCGACGCGCTGGCTTTCGGCCTTGCCCTGCGCTTTCTTGAAATCCAGGCTTGTGCCCCAGGACTCCCACGCGGTTTCGACCTCGTTGTTGCCGACCCAAACGACGATGGACGGATGGTCGCGCAACCGATCCACCTGCTGGATCGCCTCGATCCGGGTGTTGTCGCGGAAAGCCTCGTCGTAAGGCGGGATCGCACCGCCGAACATGAAGTCCTGCCAGATCATCAGGCCCAGCTTGTCGGCCTCGGCATAGAACGCATCATCGAAGTAATAACCACCGCCCCAGACGCGCAGCATGTTCATGTTGGCATCGCGCGCGGACTGCAGCATCGCGTCGATGCGGGCTGGCGTGACGCGATTCGGGAACATGTCCTGCGGAATCACGTTCGCGCCCTTGGCGAAGATCGGCACACCGTTCACCACGAACTCAAAGCTCTTGCCCCACTGATCCTTTTGCCGACGCAGCTCCACGCTGCGCAAGCCGGTTTCGCGATCCGCGCTGGCCAGCGTCTTGCCGCCGCGGGCGATATCCACGTGGAAGTCGTACAGGTTGGGTGCGCCGTAGCCGACCGGCCACCAGCGCTGCGGATGGTCGATGCGCAGCGGCAACGCAACGTGGTTGTCGCCGACCTTCAGCACGACCTCGTGCTGCAACGACTGCGTACTGCCATCCGGCGCGCGCCAGTGCAGCGTCACCTGCACCGGACCGGCTGAGTCGGAGTCGATGTCCAGTTGTGCCTGCAGTTCCGCGACGTCGGCGGTGACGTGCGGTTGCGCCATGTGGAAATCCGCCAGCCGCAGGCTGTCCCAGCCCTGCAGTCGCACGTCATGCCAGATGCCTTCGGTGACGATGCGCGGGCCCCAGTCCCAGCCGTACTGGTAGGCCGCCTTGCGCACGTAGTTGGCGGTCTGCTTGCCCACGGGTTCGTCGCCGAACGCCGAGTCGAACTCGCCGGGCAACGCATACGCCTGCTTGAGCAGCCATGGCTGCAGCCGCTTGATCGGCGAATGCAGGGTGACGGTAAGCGTGTTCGCGCCGGCATGCAGCAGTTTCTTCACCGGCACCCGCCAACGCCGGAACATGTTGTCGGCAGACAGGATCGGATGGCCATTGAGGCTGACGTCGGCAAAGGTATCCAGGCCATCGAACACCAGATCCACGTGGCCTTGCTGCAGCGTCGCGGCATCCACCTGCAACGTGGTCCGGTATTGCCAATCGGCCAGGCCGACCCACTGCACCTTGGCTTCGTTGTCGCGGTAGTACGGCGCCGGGATCAGGCCGGCCGCCAGCAAGTCGGTCTGCACCGCACCCGGCACCTGGGCGGGATGCCAGATGCTGGCACCGGGGTGTTCAACCGCCGCGGTCGACCCGGGCACCAGGCGGAATTGCCAGCCGTGGTCAACGGTTTGCGTCGCGGCCATGGCCGGAAGGGTCAGGCTCGCAGCAAACAACAGCATGGCGCCGAGCAGGGTCAGGTTACGTCCGAAGGCGAAGCGGCCATGGGCGTTGCCACGTTCGGCAAGCGCGGGCGCAGGCTGTCCGACAGTCTGCGTGGACGCGGGCGGCGCAAGGCCGTCGTTGCCGTTTCGGTATCCGTCCACAGTCACACTGCGCTTCATCATCCGATCTCCCCCGCCCCGCCAGACCTGTCCCATGCCGTTCGAGCCCGTCCAGCCGCAGCTCTTCAACGGATAATTTAAATCGATCTAAACGTACTCCACGAAAGATACCGTCGTTTGGGTTTTGTACGCAAGCCGGGCCGACCAGGCGCGCACGGGCTACGGCGGATATTCGACTTATCGCCAATCCTTACTCTCCACTCGGGTTCAGTTGGCCTTGTTATCCTCGTCTTTCACCCATGTGCGAGCAGACCATGTCCCTACCCGACATCATCACCATCGACACCGGTTTCGTGCGCCCGCATTTCGACGCGGCCTATCTGCTGGTGGAAAACGGTCGGGGCGCCTTCGTCGATTGCGGCACCAACCATTCGGTACCGCGCATGCTGGCGGCGCTGGACAAGGCCGGGCTGACGCCAGCCCAGGTCGACTGGCTGATCCTCACCCATGTGCACCTCGACCATGCCGGCGGCGCGGGCGAGCTGATCGCGCAATTGCCGAACGCGAAACTGGTGGTGCATCCGCGTGGCGCGCGGCACATGATCGATCCCTCGAAACTGTGGGCCGGTGCCAGTGCGGTGTATGGCGACGAGGTGATGGAAAAAACCTATGGCCGGCTGAAACCGATTCCCGCCGAACGCGTGATCGAGGCAACCGACGGCTACGAGGTGGACCTGGCCGGACGCACGCTGCGCTGCCTGGACACCCCGGGCCATGCACGCCACCACAACACCGTGCACGACGTGCGCAACAACGTGTGCTTCACCGGCGACGTGTTCGGCCTGTCCTATCGTGATTTCGACACCGCGAACGGCCCGTTCATCCTGCCGACCACCTCACCGGTGCAGTTCGATCCCGAGGCCCTGCACGCCTCGATCCATCGCCTGCTCGCATTGAACCCCGCGGCGATGTACCTGACCCATTACGGCCGCGTGGAAGACGTTGAACGGCTCGCCGCCGACCTGCATACGCAGATCGATGCGATGGTGGCCATCGCGCTGGCGGCCAACAGCAAGCATGATCGGCATGCCGTCCTGCTCGACGATCTGGCCAATTTCTATGCCGGCCGCGCCGCCGCCCACGGCTGGACGAAAGGCCGTGAGGCGCTGGGCGAGCTGATCGGCATGGACATCGAGTTGAACGCGCAAGGGCTGGAGGTATGGCTGGGGCGCTGAGGCGTAACCCGGTTCAGTGCACCGCACGTTCCTTCGCCAGCACTGCATCGAAAGCGCGGCTTGCTGAAGCCGCGAAGCGCTTGCAGGCATCGGCATCGACCAGTGGATCAGGCCGCACGCCACGATCACGCGCAGCCACCTTGGCCATGAAGTCGATGGCGTCAGGATGCGGCGTCAGCAGGATGTCGCACGGCAACGCCGCCACCGTCCGGAACGAATGCCGAAATGACGCCACCACCTGCGGGTGTGCACTGAAACGGTATCCCGGGCGACCGATCGCGGTGAGGCTTCCGACATACGCCATCGCCCGACAACGCGAACCCTCGCACGAGTGCCAGGTGAACGAAACATTCCCCGGTGTGTGGCCCGGCGTGTCATGCACTGCGACGGCCAACGGTCCGACGTGTACGACACCTCCATCACGCACCGTTTCCACATGCGCGACGGCAGGATAGCGCGGCACATCCCCATACAACGGATCGCCAGGATCGTTGCCGCCGGCCTCCAGTTCGCGTGCACCCTCGACGCTGGCAACGACGCGCGCACCGCTGTCCCGCGCCAGTGCGGCGATGGCCCCGGCATGGTCATGGTGGGCATGCGAATTCAGGATCACGCGGATATCGTGCAGATGGAACCCGAGAGCACGGATGTTCGTCTCGATCATCGGTGCATTCCGGGTCAGCGTCCCGTCGATCAGGATATGCCCCTGCGACGAGGTGATCAGGATCGCGCTCAACCCCTCCGAGCCGACGTACCAGGTATTGGCGTAGATGCGGAAGGGTTTCCGCGGCTGGCTCCAGCTGGCGTCCATCGCCATGCTGGCGCCGGCCATCGACAGCAATGCCATCGCGAGAAGAAATCGAGCGGATCGTGCCACAGTGCACTCCACGGAAAGACAGGACCCTCCATGCTGGGCCGCATCACTGCTCGCGGAATGACCTGGCAAGCAAAACCCGTAGCCATCGAATGGCCATTTCATGGCAACACGCCGGGCGGCCACTCAGAGCCTGCCCACGATCTCGTTCATGCCCTCATCTTTCCGATGCGGGAGCCACTCGTAGGCGCCCGTTCAACAGGGAAAGATCGTGAACAGACTCTCAGGCCAGTCGCGTACCGTTCGGCACAGGGCGCTCGATGGCGGTGAGCACCACGCCTTCGTCGGTGGGAAAGCCGGTGAGCAGGAACTGCGAACGGAACGGGCCGATCTGTTTCTCCGGAAAATTGATCACGCCCACGATCTGCCGGCCGACAAGTTCCTCGGCACTGTACAGGGCGACGATCTGCGCACTGGTTTTCCTTTCGCCGTAAGGGCCAAAGTCCGCCCATACCTTCCACGCCGGCTTGCGCGCTTCGGGGAAAGCTTCCGCCTTCACCACGGTACCGGCCACGATCAATACCTTTTCGAAATCGTGCCAGCTGATTTCAGCGAAGTCTGTCTGCGTCATTGTGTGGTTCATCCTTCCAGTCTCGTCTTCAACCAGTCATTGCCTTCCTGCCACCAGTAATTGGCCTGCGCGGCGAGAAAACCCAGCGGTTTGTGCGTGCTGGCCAGGCCGTAATCGGCAAACTGTTTCCAGCCCTCGTCACCCTCGGCAATGGCCGCGGCCAGCAACTCGCCGGCGGCACAGGTGGGCGCCAGGCCATGGCCACCGAAGGCCTGCGCCCACCACAATCCCTGGCCATCGCTGCCGAGTTGCGGCATCTGGTGCCGCGCGTAACTCATCAGGCCGGACCAGGCGTAATCGATCTTTACACCATCCATCTGCGGAAACACGCGCAGCAGATCCCGCCGCAACAAGCGCTGCACGGCATGCGGCGAGCGATTGCGAATGGAGATGCGTCCGCCCCACAACAGCCGCGTATCCGGCAGTGGGCGGTAATAGTCGAAGGCGAAGCGGGTGTCATAGATCGCCGCACGCGTGCGCAGGCAATCCGCCAGACGATCGCCCAGCGGCTCGGTGGCCATCACGTAAGTGGCAATCGGCAGGACCGAGCGGTCGATGGTCCGATTCAAACCGGCCAGATAGCCGCCACAAGCCAGCACCACCTGTTCGGCCTGCAGCTCACCGTGCGGCGTATCGAGGCACCAATGCGCGCCTTCGCGACGCAGGCGCCAGACCTCGCTGTTCTCGTGGATGCGCACGCCCTGCCCGACCGCCGCGGCCGCCAGGCCAATGGCATAGTTGAGCGGATGCAGGTGCAAGGCGTTGCGTTCGTACAGACCGTCGGCATAGCGCTGGCTGCGGATGCGCTCGCGCAGTTCATCCTGCCCCAGCCATTCCCAGTGCGTGTCGTAGTGCTCGGCCAGCAATTGCTGGCGTCGGCGCAACACGGCCGGATCACGGAACCAGTTGGCCCAGATCACGCCTTCGTCCACTGCATCGCACGCAATGGCATGGGTGGCGATGCGTTCGCGGATGCGCTGCACTGCTGCCGTGGTCAATCCGAACAAGGCCCGCGCACGGGCCTCGCCCAGTTGATCAAGCAGGGCCTGTTCGCCCAGCGAATAACCGGCGAAGACGAAGCCACCATTGCGACCCGAGGCACCGAAACCGACCTGTTCGCGCTCCAGCAACACCACGTCGCGCACGCCACGCTCCGCCAGACCCAATGCGGTATTGAGACCGGCATAACCACCACCGATGACGACCACGCGCGCTTCATGCCGCCCTTGCAGGGGCGCATGCGGTGCGTACGGCGTGGCCGTGGCGCGATAGTACGAAGGAACCGGTGGCTGCTTCATGGGTGAGGTGAATGGACCGGGCGACAGTCGAGCATAGCGCGATCCATCGCGCCACCGAATCCGGCGAGCCTGCCGGGTGGCACACAACGCCACCCGAGGCGGGTCGTCAGCTCAGAGCTGGCTGACGAACTCGCGCACAGTCGGCGCCAGGGCCGGATCCTGCATCGCCATGTGCATGGTGGCGCGCACCAGGCCAGCCTTGTTGCCGCAATCGAAGCGCGTGCCCTCGAAGCGATAGGCCAGCACCTTGCCCTGTTCCTTCAGCAAGGCTTCGATGGCATCGGTCAGCTGGATCTCGCCGCCGGCGCCCGGCGTGGTTTGTTCGAGCAACTGGAAGATGCGACCGGGCAATACGTAACGGCCCACCACCGCGAGGTTGGACGGCGCGTCGGCCGGCTTCGGCTTTTCCACCATGAAACGGATGCGTGCGCTGCGTTCGTCGATGCGTTCCGCGTCGACGATGCCGTACTTGTCGGTCTGGTCGTGCGGCACCTCTTCCACCGCGATCACGCCAGCCTGTTCGGCGTCGCCCAGCTCGGCCATCTGGCGCAGGGCGCCATGGCCCTTGTTCCAGATCAGGTCATCGGGAAGCACCACGCCGAATGGTTCGTCACCCACCACCGGTTTGGCGCACAGCACCGCATGGCCGAGGCCAAGTGCCTCCGGCTGGGTCACGAAGATGGCGCGCACGTTGCGCGGCAAGGTGCCCTGCACCAACGCCAGCAATTCGTCCTTGCCCTTTTTTTCCAGTTTCGCTTCCAGCTCATAGGCCTTGTCGAAATAATCGGCAATGGCGTGCTTGTAGCGATTGGTGACGAAAATCAATGTGTCGGCGCCGGCATCCACCGCCTCGTCCACGGCGTACTGGATCAGCGGCCGATCCAGCACCGGCAACATTTCCTTGGCCACCACCTTGGTGGCCGGCAGGAAGCGCGTGCCGAGACCGGCTACCGGGAACACCACCTTGCGCAACGGTTTGCTCACACACTTTCTCCTGATTCATGACGGCGCATCGAGATCACGTTGTCCGGCTGCACCGCATCGCTCCAGCGGAACGAGGGCAGCAGGCCGGATACGCATTGCCGCAAATGGTCTTCATCGAATTCCACGACCGCCTCGGCGGCCTTGGCAAACTGCACCTGCAGCAACTCCCACGACACCTGGCGATGCTGCGCCAGAAAGATCTTGGCGTGCCGCGTCGCGGTGTAGTTTTCCAGCGGGTGGAACAGTTCCTCGAACAGTTTTTCGCCGGAGCGCAAACCGGTGTAGACGATCGGGATCTCGCTGCCGGGCTTCTTGCCGGCGAGGCGGATCATCTGCTCGGCCAGGTCGCGGATCTTGATCGGCTCGCCCATGTCCAGCGCGAAGATCTCGCCGCCCTCGCCCAGCGTCGCGGCCTGCAGGATCAACTGGCTGGCCTCGGGGATGGTCATGAAATAGCGCGAGATTTCCGGATGGGTGATGGTGACCGGGCCACCACCGCGAATCTGTTCGCGGAACAGCGGAACCACCGAGCCGGCCGAATCGAGCACGTTGCCGAAGCGCACGGTAATGAAGCGCGTGGCCGAATGCGCATTGAGATTCTGGCACCAGATTTCGGCGATGCGCTTGCAGGCGCCCATCACGCTGGTCGGGTTGACGGCCTTGTCGGTGGAAATCAGCACGAAGCATTCCACGCCGTAGCGATCGGACAGGTCAGCCACGATGCGCGTGCCCAGCACGTTGTTGCGGAAACCGGCACGCAGTTGCCCTTGCAGCATCGGCACATGCTTGTAGGCCGCCGCGTGGAACACTACCTGCGGCTTGGTTTCGGCGAACAATCGGCGCATCGCCACCTCGTCGCCGCAATCGGCGAGGATCCCGTTGAAGATCATTTCCGGGTAGGCAGCGCGCAATTCACGCCCGATCTTGTACAGGTTGTACTCGCTGCGCTCGACCACGGTGAGCGAATGCGCGCCCAGTCGCGCCACCTGACGGCACAGTTCCGAACCGATCGAGCCACCACCCCCGGTCACCAGCACGCGGCGCCCGGTCAGGGTTTCGCGAATGGCCGTCCAGTCCAGTTCGACCGTATCCCGGCCGAGCAGGTCCTCGATGGCCACTTCCTTGATCTCGTTGAACTGCGCGCGCCCGGCGACGACGTCTTCCAGCTTGGGCACGGTGCGATAAGGCAGGCCTGTGCCGTCGCACAGTTCGACCACGCGCCGCACGTCGGCAGGACTGGCCGCAGGCAAGGCAATCAGCAGCATTTGCACGGCTGCCTCGCGCGCCACGTCGGGCAATTGCTCCAGCGAGCCCAGTACCGGGCAGCCGTTGATGCGGGCACCGCGCAGGCTGGGTCGATCATCCACGAAACCGACCACCGCGTAGCGGGCGTCACGCTGCAGGTCCCGCAACAGGGCCTCGCCTGCGCTTTCCGCCCCCAGGATCAGCACGCGCTGCCCTCCCTGGTTCGGGAACAAGGCCAGACGGCTATCCTTCCATACGCGATAGGCCACGCGCGGGGTACCCAGGCACATCGCCAGCACGAACGGATACAGCAGCAGCACCGAACGCGGCACGCCATCCAGGCGGTTGTAGACGAACAGGGCGAGATAGATGGCAATCGCGCCCAGCACCGCGGCGCGCAGGATGTTCCACAGGTCCGGCAGGCTGGCGAAGCGCCACACGCCCTTGTAGAGGCCGGTCCAGGCAAAGATCAGCCCCTGCACCGCCAGCACCACCGGAAATTCCAGTTGGGCGAAGCCGATCTGCAGCGAGGGATCCAGCGCGTAGCGAAGTTCCTTCGCCGCCCACCACGCCAGCGCTGTCATCAGAAGGTCGTGCGCAATGATGGCGACACGAGGGTGGACGATGCCGATGGTTTTACGGAGCGACATGACGAGCCTTGTGCAGATTGCGCCGCAAGAGTCGGCGTTTCAGCGCCAGCCATGTTGCTGCCGCAGCCAGGTAGGCCACGACGCAGAACGGCAACGCCATCCCTGGGACAAACAGGGAAGCTGCCGCCAACGGCAACGCTACCAGGAGATTCCATCCCAGATAACGCGCAACACCCCCTGTATGCGAACAGCCCTTTCTCACCATCCACTGATAAAGGTGTTCGCGGTGCGCACTATACCAGCGGCGTCGACGTTGCATCCGGCTCAACAAGGTTAGACTGGCGTCTGCGACAAAGGCTGAACAGAGAATCAAGGCCGGCCAGAGCAAACGGGGCTCGATCCGCCACAGCATGGCGATCAGCATGAACAGCAGCAAACCGAGGCTACCGCTTCCCGCATCGCCCATGAAAATGCGGGCCGGCGAAACGTTGTAGCGCCAGAAGCCGAGACAGGCCGCTGCCGTACAGGCACATGCCGCACACAAGGCCGGCTGTCCGACCAGCCATGCGATGACGCCCAGCCCGCTGGCCACGAAGATGCCCTGCTGCGCCAGCAGGCCATCGATGCCGTCCATGAAATTGTGCAGGTTGACGCTCCAGGCCCCGGCCAGGATCAACAGCGCCCACCACCCCCATGACAGACCGCTGGCCAGCAGCAGGCCCGAAAACAGCGCGGCGGCAATCAACTGGATGCCAAATCGCGGCAGGATCGGCAGCGAATGATGGTCGTCCAGCCAGCCGACCAGGGCCACCAGCGCAAAGGCCACGGCCAGCCCGATGACCACCGTCACGGGCCATGCCTGGGGTAGCAGATACAGACTTGCCGGCACCGTCACCAGCACGGCAGCCACGATGCCGACGCCCCCGCCACGCGGCGTGGGCACGGTGTGCGAGCGACGATAGCCCGGCTGATCAAGCATGCCGCGACGATGCGCATAACCGATGGCCGCGCGCACCACGCCAGCCGACAGCAGCAGCGATGCCAGCACCATCCCTATCGCCAGCACGAAAGGTGACATCAGCGCCTCACTCGTTGGCAACGCCGTGGATCGGGCGGATCGTGCTCCAGTTCTTGCAGCTCGGGCACTGCCAGTGATGTGCCTTGGCGCCGAAGCCGCAACGGCTGCAGCGGTACATCGCCTGCCCTTCCAGAAGCTTGCGCGTCAGGTCGCGCAGGATCAGGAAGTTCTCGCGCGCCTCGCCCTGGATCTTGTCCATGGTGGCATCGATCAAGGCCATCAGGCCGCGCACCGAAGGCCGCTGGCGCAACTGCGAGGTCAGGAATTCGATGGCCGGCTTCTCGCCATCGCGCTGCTGGTACAGCCGGGTCAGTGCCAGTACCGGGGAAATACCGTTGTAGCGGGCCAGGATGTCGCAAAGGAACCGTTCCGCACGCTCCATCTGGCCGGAGCGTGCATAGCCATCCAGCAACGGTGGAAGGATTTCCGGGACGAAGGCGATGTCGGCGTTCACCGCTTGCTCGTAGGCATCCACGGCGTCGGCCTGGCGGCCCTCATCCATATACAGGCGGCCGGTGAGCATGAAGGCGCGCACGCACTCGGGTTGACACTCGAACGCCTGCTTCAGGTACTCGCGCGCATCGGCTCGTGCCCCATGCTGGCGCGATTGCTCGGCCAGTTCGCAATAGAACTGGGCGATGGTGGTCGACTCGTCCTCGCCGGCCATCGCCTCCAGCCGACGCGCATGCTCGATCGCCTTGTGCCAGTCCCGCTCGTGCTGGTAGATCGCAATCAGGTGACGCAAGGCCGACGGCGCGTGCGCATTCATCGCCACCAGGTCGGAGAACAGTGTTTCGGCGCGATCGAGCAGGCCCGCACGCATGTAGTCTTCGCCCAGTTCGAGCAGGGCTACCGTCTTCATCGCCTCGGTCAGGCCGGGGCGCGACACCAGGTGCTGGTGCAGGCGGATGGCACGATCGACTTCGCCGCGACGGCGAAACAGGTTACCCAATGCCAGATGCGTTTCGACGGTATCGCGGTTGTATTCGGCCAGGCGCAGGAAGACTTCGATGGCCTTGTCCTGCTCCTCGTTGAGCAGATAGTTCAGGCCGCGGAAATAGTCCGAAGACAGCTCGCTCACGCGCGCTCCCGAGCGCCGCGCACCGGCCCGGCGCGCCGTCCACCAGCCGCTGATGAAGGCCGCGGGAATCAGCAGGGCCAACAGGTAGATCGGAGTCATGCGTCAGCCGACGCCTTGGGATCGCGCTTGCGCGCCTGCAGCCGGCGTTGCCGGCGGTGTTTCGACGACACGCCCAGCCATGCGGTCAGGCCGCCCAGCAGCCAGCCGATGACGAGTGCGCCAAGCAGCGCCGCGCCCTTGGGCAACTGCAACCGGGCGAAGCCCAGGTCGTAGTTCACCAGGTCGGCGTTGAGCGCACCCAGCACCACCCCAGCGGCAATGAAAAGCAGAAGGATGAGGATCACGATCGGTCGCATCGGATGACTTTAACCGATTGCCGTCGAACGGCACAGGCACTGCCAGCTTCCGATGGGTGGCCATTCACGATCTTCAGGCAAAAAAGAAGGCAGGACCGGCTTGTCGCCGCCTGCCTCGTTTCGTCTGGCTGGAACAGGCCCTTAGTCGGCCGTCTGCTCCAGGTGCATGTTCACGCGTTCGCGCAGTTCCTTGCCCGGCTTGAAATGCGGCACATGCTTGCCGGGCAGCGCCACGGCTTCGCCCGTTTTGGGATTGCGTCCCATGCGCGGTGGCCGGTAATGCAGGGCGAAGCTGCCAAAGCCGCGTACTTCGATGCGTTCACCATGCGCCAAAGCGTGGCTCATCTGCTCGATCACGCTCTTGACCGCCAGCTCGACATCGCCAAACGCAAGATGGGTCTGGCGCCGTGCCAGCGCCTCGATCAGTTCGGATTTGGTCATGGGTCCCCAATGTCCGTGACATGAAACGGCATGGGGCGGCGCAACACCGCCCCATGCCAGGCATGGCCTTAGTCAGCCTTGTTGAGCTGTTCCTGCAGCAGTGCACCAAGCTTGGTGGTGGCACCGCCATTGGCGGAACCATACTCGGCCATGGCGTCCTGCACGTCGGCCTCGTCCTTGGCGCGGATCGAGAGCGCCAGCTGGCGACCCTTGCGATCCATGCCGGTGAACTTGGCCTCGACCTTGTCGCCCACCTTCAGATGCTGGGTGGCATCCTCGATACGCTCCTTGGCGATATCGTTGGCGCGCAGGTAACCCTCCACGCCCTCGCCCAGGTCGATCACTGCACCCTTCGCATCGACTTCCTTGACGGTGCCGTTGACGATCGTGCCGCGCGGATTGGCTGCCATGAACTGACCGAACGGATCCTGCTCCATCTGCTTGATGCCGAGGGAGATGCGCTCGCGCTCCGGATCCACCGCCAGCACCACGGCCTCGATCTCGTCGCCCTTCTTGAAGTTGCGCACGAGGTCTTCGCCGGACACCTGCCAGGAGATGTCGGACAGGTGCACCAGACCGTCGATGCCGCCGTCCAGGCCGATGAAGATGCCGAAGTCGGTGATCGACTTGATCTGACCGGAGACCTTGTCGTTCTTCTTGTGCATGGCGGCGAACGCTTCCCACGGATTGGAACGCGTCTGCTTGATGCCCAGCGAGATGCGACGACGCTCTTCGTCCACGTCCAGCACCATCACTTCGGTCTCGTCGCCGACCTGAACCACCTTGGCCGGGTTGACGTTCTTGTTGGTCCAGTCCATCTCGGACACGTGCACCAGGCCTTCCACGCCCGGCTCGATCTCGACGAAGCAGCCGTAATCGGTGACGTTGGAAACCTTGCCGAAGATGCGGCTGCTGACCGGGTAACGACGCGAGATGTTCACCCACGGATCGTCGCCCAGCTGCTTCAGGCCCAGCGAAACGCGGTTGCGCTCGCGGTCGAACTTCAGCACGCGCACGTCCAGCTCATCGCCGACGTTGACCACTTCGGACGGGTGACGCACACGCTTCCACGCCATGTCGGTGATGTGCAGCAGGCCGTCGATGCCGCCCAGGTCCACGAATGCGCCGTAATCGGTGAGGTTCTTGACCACACCCTTGACGACGGCACCCTCGACCAGGCGCTCAAGCAGCTTCTCGCGCTCCTCGGAGAACTCGGTCTCGACGACGGCGCGGCGGCTGACCACCACGTTGTTGCGCTTGCGGTCCAGCTTGATGATCTTGAACTCGAGTTCCTTGCCCTCGAGGTACACCGGGTCGCGCACCGGGCGCACATCCACCAGCGAACCGGGCAGGAACGCGCGAACGTCCTTGATGTCGACGGTGAAGCCGCCCTTGACCTTGCCGGAAATCATGCCGGTGACGGTCTCTTCCTTGTCGAAGCCGTCTTCCAGAGTGTCCCACACCATGGAACGCTTGGCCTTCTCGCGGGAGAGCTTGGTCTCGCCGAAGCCGTCTTCCAGGGCATCGAGGGCAACCTTCACCTCGTCGCCCACCTGCACTTCCAACTCGCCCTTCTCGTCCTTGAACTGCTCGATCGGGACGATGCCTTCGCTCTTCAGGCCCGCATTGATGACGACGACGTCGTTGCGGATCTCCACCACGATGCCGGTGACGATGGCGCCGGGCTTGAGCTTGGCGATGGCGCTCTGGCTCTGTTCAAACAGTTCGGCAAAACTTTCAGTCATGTTGATTCCAGAATGAGAAAAGACCGTCTCCCCGAATGCACGCTGTTCGATTGGCGCGTGCAGGCGGAACGGCCCACCGGTTGTGGGTGTCTCGGAAAATCCCTTGGCGGGAAGCCCCTCGGCACCGTTGACCAAAACCCCCGCCGTGGCAGGGGCGCGAAACCGCCGTGCATCGTTACCGCTGCACGACGGCGAGAACCTTGGCGACCACCTCCGCGATGGGCATGCCGGTGGTGTCCACCAGAACTGCATCCGCGGCGGGCTTGAGCGGCGCGACCGTCCGTGATGCATCACGGCTGTCACGCGCTTCAATTTCGCGCTGAAGGCCGCCAAGTGTAACCGTGAGTCCCTTTTCCTTCAACTGCTTATAGCGTCTTTTCGCCCGCTCGGCGGCGCTGGCGGTGAGAAACACCTTGAACGACGCATCGGGGAAGATCACGGTGCCCATGTCGCGCCCGTCAGCCACCAGCCCGGGCTGCTTGCGAAAACCCAGCTGAAGCTCCACAAGTGCCTGACGCACCGAGGGAATCGAGGCAATCGCGGAGGCTGCCGCAGCGCCGGTTTCGGTGCGCAATTCGTCGGTGGCGTCATGCCCGTTGACCAGCACCCGCGTATCGCCTCCGTCAGCGGCTGCGTGGAAGCGGATTTTCGTGGCCAGCGCGCAACGCGTCACCGCCTCGGCGTCGGACAGGTCCAGCCCGGCGGCCCCGGCGGCATAACCGACCGCGCGATACAGCGCGCCGGAATCCAGCAACCGCCAGCCGAGTTGTTCGGCCACCAGCCGGCTCACGGTCCCCTTGCCTGATCCCGAGGGTCCGTCGATGGTCAGTACCGGGGCGGACGGGTTCGGGCTCATGCGGGCTCCAGTCAAATCGAAAGAGTCTGCTATCTTAACCCGCTGTCTCGACCGGAGGCGCGCATGGCCTCGCCTGCCTGACCCATCTGCTGGTTCCCTACGTTGCCCACGAACGATCTCCAGCGCGAATTCGAGCAGGCGGCCATCGACGTCAAGCGTCTCGGCGAGCGTCCCGACAACGACACCCTGCTCAAGCTCTATGCGCTGTACAAGCAGGGCGCGGAGGGCGATGCCTGCCAGGAGCGCCCCGGCTTCTTCGATTTCGTCGGTACCGCCAAGCACGAGGCATGGGCCACGCTGCGCGGCATGCCGGCCGATCAAGCCATGCGCCGCTATATCGACCTGGTACGACAACTGCTGGCCTGAACGCCACCTTCGCGTCGACTTCAACATCCACGCCCAGGTATCTGATCGAACGAAACATTTCCGGCACGGTCAGCGGCCGGGCACCGCGCCCTGCGGACAACATTCCCGTGCACCGCCTTGAGCTGCCGGATCCACGGCGGACGATACGGGGTGCTTGCTTTTGTCCCGGCACCCCGGCACATTCATACGATCGTTTGAACACGGTCACGCCATGAGCTACCCGCATCTGTTCGCCCCGCTCGACCTGGGCCACGTCACCCTGCCCAATCGCATCCTGATGGGCTCGATGCACACCGGCCTGGAAGACAAGGCCGGCGATTTCGACAAGCTGGCGGCGTACTTCGCCGAGCGCGCGCGCGGCGGCGTGGGGCTGATGGTCACCGGCGGCATTGCACCGAGCATCCAGGGCTGGCTGAAACCGTTCGGCGGACGCCTCACTCTGCCCTGGCACAAGCCACGCCATCGCAAGCTCACCGATGCCGTGCATGCCGAAGGCGGTCGCATCTGCATGCAGATCCTGCACGCCGGCCGCTACGGCTACCACCCGCTGTCGGTGGCGCCATCGAAACTGAAGTCGCCGATCACGCCATTTACCCCGCGTGCGCTGTCCGCGCGCGGCGTGGAGCGCACCATCGACGATTTCGCGCGCTGCGCGAAACTGGCCCGCGAGGCCGGCTACGACGGCGTCGAGGTGATGGGTTCGGAGGGTTACCTGATCAACCAGTTCATCGCCGCGCGCACCAACCAGCGCAACGATGCCTGGGGTGGCGACGCCGCACGACGGATGCGCTTTGCCACCGAAATCGTGCGGCGCACGCGTGAAGCGGTCGGCCGCGACTTCATCATCATTTACCGCCTGTCGATGCTGGACCTGGTCGAGGGCGGCCAGGACTGGGCGGAAATCGTCACCCTGGCCAAGGCCATCGAGGCGGCCGGCGCCAGCATCATCAACACCGGCATCGGCTGGCATGAGGCCCGCATCCCCACCATCGTCACCAGCGTGCCGCGCGCCGGTTTCGCGTGGGTGACGAAGAAACTCAAGGGCGAAGTGGGGATCCCGCTGGTCGCCACCAACCGCATCAACATGCCCGAGGTGGCCGAATCCGTCCTGGCCGGCGGCGAAGCCGACATGGTGTCGATGGCGCGCCCGCTGCTGGCCGACCCGAACTGGGCGAACAAGGCGCGCAACGACCGCGCCGACCGCATCAACACCTGCATCGCCTGCAACCAGGCGTGTCTCGACCACGTGTTCCAGAACAAGCGCGCCAGCTGTCTGGTCAACCCGCGCGCCTGTCATGAAACCGAGCTGACCATCACCCCGGCGACCACGCGCAAACGCATCGCCGTGGTCGGCGCCGGCCCGGCCGGCATGGCTTGCGCGGCCACACTGGCCGAACGCGGACACACGGTCAGCCTGATCGATCGCGCCAACGACATCGGCGGCCAGTTCAACTACGCCAAGCGGATTCCGGGCAAGGAAGAATTCCACGAGACCTTGCGCTACTTCCGCCATCAACTGGCCGATACCGGGGTGGAACTGCGCCTCGGCCAGACGGCCACGATGGAGTCCCTGCGCGAAGGCGGCTACGACGAGGTGGTGATCGCCACCGGCATCACCCCGCGGGTGGTGCAATTCCCGGGCAGCGATGATCCGCGCGTGCTGAGTTATCTCGACGTGCTGGCGCATGACCGTCCCGTGGGCGCCCGCGTGGCGATCATCGGGGCCGGCGGCATCGGCTTCGACGTGGCCGAGTTCCTGGTCGAACGCGCGCCTTCACCCACCACCGACATCCCGCGCTGGGCCCGCGAATGGGGCGTGGACATGCAACTGACCCACCGCGCCGGCCTGCAACCGGCCGCGCCGGAATCGCCAGCGCGCGAGATCTGGCTGCTGCAGCGCAGTGAAGGCCGCCCCGGCGCCCGGCTCAACAAGACCACCGGCTGGGTCCACCGCGCCACGCTCAAGCACAAGGGCGTCACCATGCTCGGTGGCATCGGCTACCAGCGTTTCGATGACGAAGGCCTGCACATCACGGTCGACGGCAAGCCGCAGGTGCTGCCGGTCGACAATCTGGTGATCTGTGCCGGACAGGAACCGAACCGCGCGCTGGCCAACGCACTCGCGGCGGCAGGCATCCCCGCGCATGTCATCGGCGGAGCCGACGTGGCGGCCGAGTTGGACGCCAAACGCGCCATTGCGCAAGGCACGCGGCTGGCCAGCCAGCTCTGACTTTGCCCTGCCCATGACGAGAAGTGCGGCCATGGATGGTCGCCCGTCTGGCTTTCACCATTCACGGACGAAGGCACGAATACAGCCAAAATAAGGCGCCCCGCGAGCGACGCGTCAGTATCGGCTCATGGGGAGAGAAACCGATACCGCATGAGTAGCGTCGCTGCGGGGCGAGGGTCAGCGCCACCCGGGGGGAGGGGGGTAGGTGGCGCGACAGGGCCTACTTTATGATCGACGCAATACAGAATCAAATATATATTTAGATCGATACTTATACGATATCCATATATGTTTGATTTCCGCCAACTGCGCTATTTCATCGCCGTCGCCGAGGAGCTGAGTTTCACCCGGGCCGCGCAGCGCCTGCACATCTCGCAGCCACCATTATCGCAGCAGATCCAGTCGCTCGAACAGGACCTGGGCGTGCGCCTGCTGGAGCGCAACAAACGCAACGTCGCCCTGACCGAGCCCGGCCAGCTGTTCCTGGAGCAGGCCCGGCAAATCCTGCTGCAGGCAGACGAGGCCCGCCACCTGGTGAGCGAGGCTGCCGCCGGCTTCAGCGGCCAGCTGCGGCTGGCCTATACCGTATCGGTGTCGTTCCACCCCGCCCTGCCACAGGCGCTGCTGCGCTTCGGCCGCAATGCGCCGAACGTGCGCATGCAGCTCAGCGAGATGTATACCGAGCCACAATTTTCCGCCCTGCGTGCCGGGCAGATCGACGTCGGCTTCGTGCGCAACGAGCCGGCCCACGAAGCCGACGCCCGGGCCTTGCGGCTGGAGGTGATCGATCGCGAGCCGCTGCTGCTGGCGCTGCCATCCGGGCATCCACTGGCCACCCGTCGGCGCCTGCGCATGAGCGACGTGGCTGGACAACCCTTCGTGGCCCAGCCTCGCGAGCTGGCGGCCACGCTGTACGACCGGCTGGTGCAACTGGCCGCCAAGTCCGACTTCCACCCGCAGATCCGTCAGCATGCCCAGCAATTGACCGGCTTGCTCGCCCTGGTTTCGGCCGGCATCGGACTGGCCCTGGTCCCGACCACGATGCGCGCGGTACGGCTGGCCGGGGTCAGCTATGTGCCGCTGCAGGAACCCGATGCCCATTTGCTGCTGGCCGTGGCCAGTCGCATCGACGATCCGTCACCGGTACTGGCGCAATTCCTGTCGACCGTGGCCGACCTGAAAGCCGCGCGCGGCGTACCGGTAATCGCGCCCGGCTGAGACCGGCGAAGTGCTTCGGCCGGCCCCTGCCGTGGTCGAAATCGGGTGCCACGCGCGGACTTGTGGCAAGCCCTTGGAATAGCTATAATTCCGTGCTTGATTTTTCCCTATTGGTATCAGGAGCTGGCCGTGAAGGTGCTTTCCTCTTTGAAGTCCGCCAAACAGCGGCATCGCGACTGCAAGGTTGTGCGCCGTCGTGGCAAGGTGTTCGTGATCTGCAAGAGCAACCCGCGCTTCAAGGCGCGCCAGCGCTAAGCGCCGGCTGCCGACCTGTCGCGAAAAAAAGGGCCGCATCGCGGCCCTTTTTTTATGGTTGCCGATTTGCGTCCGCTGCCTCTGCACGGACGCACCGGCTGGAAGGGTTTCCCCTTCCAGCCGGTCGTGCTTCACTCGTAACGCACGCCGGTGATCTCGTAGTGCTTCACCCCGTTGGGCGCGGTGAATTCGAAGCTGTCGCCCTCGCTCTTGCCGATCAGCGCACGGGCGATCGGCGACGACACCGCGATGAGGCGCTGCTTGATGTCGGCCTCCAGGTCGCCCACGATCTGATAGGTCACCGCAGCGCCCGTGTCCTCGTCCTCAAGGTCAACGGTGGCACCGAATACCACCTTGGTGCCGGCATTGAGACGGGTCACGTCGATCACTTCGGCGGTGGACAAACCCGCCTCCAGTTCCGCGATGCGACCTTCGTTGAACCCGTGCTGCTCGCGCGCGGCGTGGTACTCGGCGTTTTCCTTCAGATCGCCGTGCGCCCGCGCCTCGGCCACCGCGGCGATGATGCGCGGCCGCTCGACCGACTTCAGACGCTCCAGTTCGATGCGCAAACGCTCCGAACCAGCCTTGGTGATGGGGGCTCGGCTCATGGGCTCAGCTCCTTGTGCAGTTCCTGCAGGCTGTGCACGTCCTCGCTGCCATGGAAATCCAGCGAATGGACCAGCGCACGTGCGCCCGCGACGGTGGTGGAATAGGTAACGCGACGCTGCAGCGCCTCGCGACGGATCGAGAACGAGTCGGCAATCGCCTGCTTGCCCTCGGTGGTGTTGACGATATAGACGATATCGCCATTCTTGATCATGTCGACAATGTGCGGACGCCCTTCCAGCACCTTGTTGACGCGCTCGCAGACCACGCCATGGCTGGTCAGATAGGCCGCAGTGCCCGCGGTCGCCACCAGGCTGAAGCCGCGCGAGACCACGTCCTTCGCTACCGGCAACAGGTGGTCCTTGTCGGCATCGCGCACCGACACGAACACCTTGCCCTGCTGCGGCGTCACGATGCCGGCGGCATCGTGACCACGCGCAAATGCGGCACCGAAACTGCGGCCCACGCCCATCACCTCGCCAGTCGAACGCATTTCGGGCCCGAGGATCGGGTCGACGTTCTGGAACTTCAGGAACGGGAAGATGGCTTCCTTGACCGAGTAGTACGAGGGAATCACTTCCCGCGTGGTGCCCTGCTCCGCCAGGGTCATGCCGGCCATGGCGCGGGCGGCGATCTTGGCCAGCGGCATGCCGGTGGCCTTGGACACGAACGGCACCGTGCGCGAAGCACGCGGGTTCACCTCGAGGATGTACACCGTGTCGCCCTGGATGGCGAACTGGGTGTTCATCAGGCCGATGACCTTCAGTTCCCGCGCCATCACGGTGACCTGGCGACGCATTTCGTCCTGCACCTCGGCGGACAGCGAATACGGCGGCAGCGAGCAGGACGAATCGCCCGAGTGCACGCCGGCCTCCTCGATGTGCTCCATGATGCCGCCGATCAGCACCTTGCCGTCGGTGTCGGCGATGATGTCCACGTCCACCTCGACCGCGTGGTCGAGGAAACGGTCGAGCAGCACTGGGGAATCGTTCGACACCTGCACCGCCTCGCGGATGTAGCGCGAAAGATCGGCGTCGTCATAGACCACTTCCATCGCGCGGCCTCCCAGCACGTAGCTGGGGCGCACCACCAGCGGATAGCCGATCTCGCGAGCCAGCGCCAGCGCCTCGTCGGCGTTGCGCGCGGTACGGTTCGGCGGTTGGCGCAGGCCCAGCTTCTCGATCATTTGCTGGAAGCGTTCGCGATCCTCGGCCAGGTCGATCGAGTCGGGCGAGGTGCCGATGATCGGAACCCCGGCCGCTTCCAGCGCGCGCGCCAGTTTCAGCGGGGTCTGGCCGCCGTACTGCACGATCACGCCCTTCGGCTTCTCCAGCGCGACGATCTCCAGCACGTCTTCCAGCGTCAGCGGCTCGAAGTACAGGCGGTCGGAGGTGTCGTAGTCGGTGGACACGGTTTCCGGGTTGCAATTGACCATGATGGTCTCGAACCCGTCCTCGCGCAGCGCCAACGCGGCATGCACGCAGCAATAGTCGAACTCGATGCCCTGGCCGATGCGATTCGGGCCACCACCCAGCACGATGATCTTCTCGCGATCGCTGGGGTCCGCCTCGCACTCTTCCTCGTAGGTCGAGTACATGTAGGCCGTGGTGGTGGCGAACTCGGCCGCGCAGGAATCCACGCGCTTGTACACCGGGCGCACGCCCAGCGTATGGCGCACGTGACGCAGCGCGGCCTCGTCGGTGCCGACCAGCTCGGCCAGACGCGCATCGGCGAAGCCCATGCGCTTGAGCTCGCGCATGCGCGGCTCATCGAGTGCGGTGAGACCCTGCTCGCTCACCTCGTTCTCGGTGAGCACGATGTCCTCGAATGCGGCAAGGAACCATGGATCAACGCGGCTGAGTTCGTGCACGTCTTCCAGCGAAAGCCCTGCGCGGAACGCATCGGCCAGGTGGAACACGCGATCGGGGCGCGGCTCGCGCAGCTCACGCTTGAGCGTGGCAAGGCCTTCGGCCGTGGTCAGGTCCAGGCCGGTCGGATTGAGTCCGGTCTTGCCGATCTCCAGCCCGCGCAGCGCCTTCTGCAGCGACTCGGTGAAGCTGCGGCCGATCGCCATCACTTCGCCCACCGATTTCATCTGGGTGGTGAGGCGGGCGTCGGCGCGCGGGAATTTCTCGAACGCAAAGCGCGGAATCTTGGTGACCACGTAATCGATGGTCGGCTCGAACGAGGCCGGGGTCAGGCCGCCGGTAATGTCGTTCTTCAATTCATCCAGGGTGTAACCCACCGCCAGCTTGGCCGCGATCTTGGCGATCGGGAAGCCGGTGGCCTTCGACGCCAGCGCCGAGGAGCGCGACACGCGCGGGTTCATCTCGATCACCACCACGCGACCGTCCGCGGGGTTGATGCCGAACTGCACGTTGGAGCCGCCGGTGTCCACGCCGATCTTGCGCAGCACCGCGATGGAGGCATCGCGCAGGCGCTGGTATTCCTTGTCGGTCAGGGTCTGCGCCGGTGCCACGGTGATCGAATCGCCGGTGTGCACGCCCATCGGGTCGAGGTTCTCGATGGCGCAGATGATGATGCAGTTGTCCGCCGTGTCGCGGACCACTTCCATCTCGAACTCCTTCCAGCCCAGCACCGATTCGTCGATCAGCACTTCGTGCGTCGGCGAGAGCTCGAGACCGCGCTTGACGATGGCCTCGAACTCCTCGACGTTGTAGGCGATGCCACCACCCGAACCACCCAACGTGAAGCTGGGTCGCACGATGGCCGGAAAACCGAGCTCCGCCTGGATTTCCACCGCATGCTCGTAGCTCTTGGCAACGCCCGACCGCGGGCTTTCCAGGCCGATCTCGCTCATCGCCTGCTTGAACAGTTCGCGGTCCTCGGCCATGCGGATGGCCTCGCGCTTGGCGCCGATCAGCTCGACGTTGTACTTGTCCAGCACGCCGTGGTCAGCCAGGTCGAGCGCGCAATTCAGCGCCGTCTGGCCGCCCATCGTGGGCAGCACCGCATCGGGTTTTTCCTTGGCGATGATGCGCTCCACCGTCTGCCAGTTGATCGGCTCGATGTAGACCGCATCGGCGGTATTCGGATCGGTCATGATGGTGGCGGGGTTGGAGTTCACCAGGATCACCCGGTACCCCTCTTCCTTCAGCGCCTTGCATGCCTGTGCGCCGGAGTAATCGAACTCGCAGGCCTGGCCGATCACGATCGGGCCGGCACCAATGATGAGGACACTCTTGATATCGGTACGCTTGGCCATCTCAGCGGGCCTCCTGCATCAGTTGGGCAAACCGGTCAAACAGGTAACCGATGTCGTGGGGGCCGGGCGAAGCCTCCGGGTGACCCTGGAAGCAGAACGCCGGACGGTCGGTCAGGGCAAACCCTTGCAGCGAGCCGTCGAACAGCGAGTTGTGAGTCACCCGCACGTTGGCCGGCAGCGTCGCCGGGTCCACCGCAAAGCCGTGGTTCTGGCTGGTGATCAGCACACGGCCGTCGTCCAGATCCTTCACCGGATGGTTGGCACCGTGGTGACCGAACTTCATCTTCAGCGTCTTCGCGCCCAGCGCGAGGCCCATGATCTGGTGGCCCAGACAGATGCCGAACAACGGAATCTTCGCCTCCAGGAACGTCTTGGTGGCGGCGATGGCGTAATCGCAGGCCGCCGGATCACCGGGACCGTTGGAGAGGAACACGCCGTCGGGCTTCATCGCCAGCACCTCGGTGGCCGGCGTCTGCGCCGGTACCACGGTGATGTCGCAGCCCTGCTCGGCCAACAGGCGCAGGATGTTCCGCTTCACGCCGAAGTCGTAGGCCACGACCTTGAATCGCCGCGCCGGCTGGCTGAATGTCGTCTTGTCGAGGTTATACACGCCTTCGTTCCACGCATAGGTCCGGGCGGTGGTGACGACCTTGGCCAGATCCATGCCGTTGAGCCCGGGGAAGGCGCGCGCCTTGGCCAGTGCCGCCTCGGCATCCACCTGCTCGCCCGCCAGGATGCAGCCGGCCAACGCGCCCTTGTCGCGCAGGATGCGGGTCAACCGACGGGTGTCGATGCCGGCGATAGCCACGATGCCGTGGCGCTTCAGGTAATCGGGCAGGCTTTCGGAGCTGCGCCAGTTGCTGGCTCGACGCGGCACGTCGCGCACGATCAGGCCGGCGGCCTGAACCGTTTCGGACTCGACATCCTCGGCGTTGCAGCCAGTGTTGCCGATATGGGGATAGGTCAGGGTGACAAGCTGTCGGGAGTACGAGGGATCGGTAAGGATCTCCTGATAGCCCGTCATCGCTGTGTTGAACACCACCTCACCGGTGGTTTCGCCAGTCGCGCCCACGGCGTGACCGTGGAACACGCTGCCGTCTTCTAGAGCAAGCAGAGCGGGAATGGGCATGGGATGGGCCGCCTTTTTTCGGATACAGCAAGATCCGCAAGCCGCAGGAAGCAGGCTTGAGGATCTCGGTTATGAGAGTTCTCGGGCGGGTCGAAATGATAGGCCCGGACGGCCATTCTGTCCACCGTGACGAACACTCTGCTGCAATGAACGGCGGTTCACGCGAAATATCCCGCCGTCATCCACTCTGCACGTCGCACACGTTAAACTGGAGCATCATTGCCCCGCACGATATCCATGAACGCCACTGCCCTGCTTGACCCTGCCCGTCTCGATCGTTCGGATACGCATGTCGCAGAGTAACCCTTCCCGTTCATGATTGCCCATGGGCAGCTTCCCGACGAGGCGCGCAGCGACCTGGATCGCGATTTCCCCCGCTACACCAGCGCCGGTTTCTTCCCCTACGACCCGGCCGATTGCGGCGCCACGATCAACACCCTGGTCGATCGATTGACCTCGCCGGAGTTCGCCAGCGCGGTGGGGCGTCGCCTGGGTATCGCCGACCTTGGGCAATACCCCACGCTGGTCACCTTGTGCCGGCTGCTCAACCGCCGCCACGGCACCATCCACACCGACAGCAAGTCCAAGGTGGCCACCGCCCTGCTCTACCTGAATGCACAATGGCCGGACACCAGCGAAGGCTGCCTGCGCTTCCTCAACCGCATCGACGATATCGACGACATCGTCGCGCCCGAGCTGACGCCTTTGTACGGCGAGTTCGCCATCTTCAAGCGCTGCGACAACTCGTTCCACGGCCACCTGCCCTATGAAGGCGAGCGCCGTGTGATCCAGGTGGCATGGCTGACCAGCGAGGAAGAAAAACTGCGCAAGACCAAGCGCGGCAATTTCTCGCGCTCCTTCAAGAAGCTCTTCGGCAAGCTGGACGCCCGTCTCGGCGCCGGCCGCGACCGCAACGCGTCGCACCGCGACTGACCGGACGGCCGTCTACCCGACGGCATGCCAGCACACGAACGCCGCAAACACCCCGTACAACAGCCCCACCGGCATGATTCGGCGCGCATCGACACAGCCGCGCCGGAACAGCCACCACAGGTAGATGATGGCCATGGTGGTGATGGCACCGGCCACGATCAGCGGCGCATCGAACAACCATGGCGTGGCGAAGATTGCCAGTGCGCTGGGAACGGTAGCCTGGATCATCATCGCACCGGAAATGTTGGCCAGAGCCAGCCGCTCCTTGCCCTGGCGCACCCAGATCAGCGCATTCACCGTTTCCGGCAGCTCGGTGGCCACCGGGCTGAGCAGCAACGCGACCAAGTGCGCCGGCAAGTGCAGGGCCAGCCCGATGACGTCGAGCTGCGCCACGAAGACACGCGAGGCCACCGCAATCACCAGCAACGCCAGCGTGGCCTGCAGCAATACGCGCGCCATGGAAGGGTCGATGGCACGCGGCTGGAATTTCAGCGGCTCCAGCGCTTCTTCCTCCGGCGCGGTATCGCCATGCCGGATCTCGCGCCATACGTACGCCGCATAGGCGGCAAGAAACAGCACGCCCAGCCATGGCTTCAACGCGAACGCGAACAGGCCCAACGCACATTTCGCCACGAAGATGGCAAGAAACCATGACTGGTCGCGCGCCAGCCGGCGGTGGTCCACGCGAACCTGTGCGTCCGGGCGCCCCAATCGGCGGCGATTCATCCACAAGGCCACGCCGACCACGGCATAGGCGATCGTGGCCAGTACCAGCGGCCCGCCCAGTGCGGCACCCACGCCGATGTCGCGTGCCTGCGGCGTGCGACCAAAGATCACCGCGACAAAAGTCACCGCGCTCTCCGGCAACGCCGTGCCGAAGGCGGCCAATACCGTGCCGGTGGCGGTCGCTCCCAGGGCGAGCTTGCGTCCCAGCCATTCGACGCTGTTGACGAAATACTCGCAGGCGGCATAGATCGCGCCGGCGGACAGCAGGAACAGCAAGGTGGTGAGCATGCACAGGATCCGGGCCGGGCGAGCGGAATACCGATGGCGCGGCGACGCCGCTCGCCCGGCCAGGGGTGAGCACGTCGCGGCCAAAGGTCTCGCCGGGCACGTTCGCCGGAGATTCCGACGACGGCCATCCGCACCATGGGGCATCACCCCAAGTCTGTTGACGCGGATTCCTCTGGATTGACGAGCCGTCAGGCCCGTCGGGAGCGAGGATGGCTACTCCCCAATGACAAACGCTGGCATGGTAGCCGGACGTACACGCCACCGGCAAGCCGCCGTGGACGTCAGTCGACGCAGATGGCGGGGAAACGCGGGGCGAGCGGTGTCGAATCCGGCGTCGCGGCCAGCACGTCCAGTTCTTCGCACTGTGCGGCCAGCGTGGCTTCCAGTGCCGCGTGCACACCGGCAACCGCATGCTCCAGTGCTTGCGGCATGGCCAGGCCCCGCAACAGGCCCGCCACCAGCAAGGCCGTGAGCACGTCGCCGGTACCGGCCACGTCGATCGGCAGTTCCGGCGAGGCGATGCACCAGGCTTCGTCGCGGCCCACGGCAAGCGTCAGCAATTCACCCGGTGCACCGCGAAGACTGTGGGTGACGACCCAGACCGGGCCGCGCGCGAGCAGCTCGCGTGCCGCGGCCAAGCCATCGGCAGCCGCCGTCGTGGCCGGCAAGCCGCTGAGCCGTCCCAACTCGAATGCGTTCGGCGTAAGCAGCCACGCCTTTGGCAACAGCCGCTCGCGGAATACGGCTTCCAGCTCCGGTTCCACGTAGGCACCGGTATGCGTGTCGCCAATCACCGGATCGAGGCAGAACCTGAGCTGTGGGGTCTCGGGGCGTATCGCGTCGAGCCAGTCGGCCAGCACGTGGCCGTTGTCCGCGCTGCCGAGATAGCCGGAAACCAGCATCCGTGCACGCGTGTGCAGGCCACGCTCGCGCACACCGAGCAGCAGATCGGCCAGCCAATCAGCCGGAAGCACGCGCCCGCGCGTCGTGGCATAGAACGGCGCATTGCTGAGCACGGTGGTCGGCACCTCGGCCACGCGCAGACCGAGTCGCAACAGTGGCGGAACGGCCGCGCTGTTGCCGGCGTGGCCGTACACCAGCTGCGACTGCACCGAGATGATGTCCACCGGCATCGGGCCGTCGGGGCGCTGACGACGGCCGTGGAGGAGATGCGGGTCGAGTGAAGTCGAATTCATGGCTGGCGAAAGCCGCTGGGTCGATGCGACGGAATCAACGTGCGCTGCGCTCGGCCAGCATCATGTCGAGATCGTAGGCACCCGGCGATTTGCCGGCGAGCCAGTGCGCCGCTTCCAGTGCCCCGCGCGCGAAGATGGAACGATCGGTGGCGCGGTGTCCCAGCTCCACCCGCTCGCCCTGCCCGATCAGCAGCGCCTGGTGTTCTCCCACGATGTCGCCACCACGGACCACGGAAAAACCGATTTCGCCGTGTCGGCGTGCACCCGTGCGGCCTTCGCGGGCATACACCGCGTCACGCTCAAGCGTGGTCCCGCGCGCGGCGGCAGCCACTTCACCCAGCGCCAGCGCCGTGCCCGAGGGGGCGTCCTCCTTGCGACCGTGATGGGCTTCGACAATCTCCAGGTCCCAGTCACGCAGCGCGGCGGATGCTTCGCGCAACAGCCGGCTGAGTACCGCCACGCCCAGGCTGAAATTGGCCGCACGCAGCAACGGAATGCGCGTGGCAGCCATAGCCAGGCGCTGGGTAAGCGCCGCATCCAGGCCGGTCGTGCCGGTCACCAAAGCCACACCACGTTCAAGACAGCAATCGAGTGCGGCCGCGAGGCCATCCGGACCACTGAAGTCGACCACCACATCCAGCGCGGGCGCCTCGCGCCAGTCATGCGCGTAATGTAGCGACGTACCCGGCAGCGGGGCACCGTCGTGTTCCGAGCCGGGGGCGACCACGGCGCGCGCCAACTCGAAGCGATGATCCACCCGCACCCGCTGCAGCAACTCGTGCCCCATGCGGCCGGAGGCACCATTGATGGCAAGGCGAAGGCTGGAGGTCATGGCCGGTTTCCCGTGAAAACAGCAGCGTAACGCGTCGCCGGACAAGACGCACGAGCAGCGGCAAAAAGAAGGCTAAACGGCCGGATCAGGAAACCTGCGAGGTCACCCGCGACCAGAACTGCTTGACGCCATCGACCCAAGTCTTGGCCCGCGGCATATGCTTCTCCGCCGCCCCACCGGCAAAGGTGGTCTCCAGTTGCTCGAACAGTTCGCGCTGCTGCTTGGTCAAACGCACCGGCGTTTCCACCACCACGCGGCAAATCAGGTCACCGGTGCGCCCGTTGCGTACCGATTTGACGCCACGACCGCGCAAGCGGAACTGCTGGCCAGTCTGCGTCTCGGGCGGAATCGTGATGGGTACTTCGCCGTCCAGCGTCGGCACTGGCAATTCGGCACCCAGCGCAGCCTGCGAGAAGCGGATCGGCAACTCGCAATGCAGATCATTGCCCTCACGCTGGAAGATCTTGTGCTCGCGCACGTGCACTTCCACATAGAGGTCACCCGCCGGTGCGCCGGCGGGACCGGCCTCGCCCTGGCCGGTGAGACGAATGCGGTCGCCGTTGTCCACGCCCTCGGGGATGCGCACCGACAATGTGCGCCGCTCTTCCAGCCGGCCTTCACCATGGCAGGGCTTGCACGGTTTCTCGATGACCTTGCCGGCGCCGCCGCACTGCGGACACGCCTGCTGGATCGAAAAAATGCCGTTCTGCATGCGCACGCGACCGTGGCCGTTGCACGTCTTGCAGGTGACGGTCTTGCCATCCGCCGAACCGGTGCCGTTGCAGTGGTGGCAGTTCACCTGGGTGGGGATCTCGATCTTCTGCTCGGTGCCGAACACGGCCTCCTCGAGATCCAGCTCCATGATGTAGCGCAGGTCGGAACCACGCCGCTGGCGCCCCCGGCCACCACCGAAAATATCGCCGAAAATGTCACCGAAAATGTCACCCACGTCGCCGAAGCCACCGGCACGACCACCGCCCATGCCGCCTTCGAAAGCGTCATGGCCGTACTGGTCGTACATCGAGCGCTTCTGCGCATCGGACAACACTTCGTAGGCTTCCTTGGCCTCCTTGAACTTGTCCTGCGCCGCCGGATCGTCGGGGCAACGGTCCGGGTGGTACTTCATCGCCAGCCGGCGAAAGGACTTTTTCAGCTCGACCTCGGTGACCGTGCGCTCGACACCCAGGACTTCGTAGTAATCACGCTTGCTCATCATTTGATCCGCGACTCGATGCGTTGATCGGGGATGAACCAGATCGCTGCCACCGAGGCATAAAGGAAACACGATATCCACGGCGCCACAAACGCCAGCAGGATACCCAACAGATACATGGCGGCGGCGAGCCAGCCTTTCCAGTCCGCACCCACCGCCTGCGCCAGCAACGAATCACAGCCACCATTGGCCGTGATCAGGCTGCGCTGCAGTGGCTGCCAGGCCAATGCGCACATCAGCAGCACGCCACCGTACACCGCCACCGGCAATCCAGCGAAATGGTTTTCGCCCATCCAGCCGGTAGCCACCGGCATCAGCGACAACCAGAACAGCAAGTGCAGGTTGGCCCACAGCACCTTGCCATTGATCCGCTCGGCGACATGCAGAAAGTGGTGATGGTTGTTCCAGTAGATGCCAACGTACACGAAACTGAGCACGTAGCTGAGGAATACCGGCCATTGTGCGGCCAGCACTTCCCAACTGCTGCCATGAGGCACCTTCAGCTCCAGCACCATGATGGTGATGATGATGGCGAGCACGCCATCGCTGAAGGCTTCGAGCCTGCCTTTCCCCATGCCGTCTCCCCTACTCCCTGCATGACAACGGCCCGCGTGCCTTGGCGAGGCACGCGGGCCGTGACGTCATTACTTCTTCTCGTCGTCCTTGACCTCGGTGAACTCGGCGTCCACCACGTCGTCAGGCTGCGCCGAACCGCCGCCCGGAGCCGCCTGCGGGCCGGCATCGGCACCGCCGGCCTGGGCCGCGGCATACAGCGCCTGCGCCACCTGTTCCAGCTTTTCGACCTTCGACTCGATCGCGGCTTTGTCCTCGCCGTCCTTCACCTTCTCCAGGTCAGACAGCGCACCCTCGATCGTGCTGAGTTGATCGGCCGGCACCTTGCCGCCGTGTTCCTTCAGCGCGCTGCGGGTGGCGTGCACCAGCTGATCGGCCTTGTTGCGGGTGGCCACCAGCTCCTGGAACTTCTTGTCCTCTTCCTTGTTCGCTTCGGCGTCGGCAACCATCCGCTGGATCTCGTCGTCGGACAGACCCGAGCCGGCCTTGATCTCGATCTTCTGCTCCTTGCCGGTCTTCTTGTCCTTGGCCGACACGTGCAGGATGCCGTTGGCGTCGATATCGAAGGTGACCTCGATCTGCGGCATGCCGCGCGGCGCCGGATCGATGCCCTGCAGGTCGAACTTGCCCAGCGACTTGTTCGCGCTGGCACGATCGCGCTCGCCCTGCAGCACGTGCACGGTCACCGCGGTCTGGTTGTCGTCGGCGGTCGAGAACGTCTGCGAGGCCTTGGTCGGCACCGTGGTGTTCTTCTCGATCAGCTTGGTCATCACGCCGCCCATGGTCTCGATGCCCAGCGACAGCGGGGTCACGTCGAGCAGCAGCACGTCCTTGACCGAACCACCCAGCACGCCCCCCTGAATCGCGGCACCCACGGCCACGGCTTCATCCGGGTTGACGTCCTTGCGCGGTTCCTTGCCGAAGAAGTCCTTCACCGCTTCCTGCACCTTGGGCATGCGGGTCTGGCCACCGACGAGGATCACCTCGTTGATGTCGGACACACGCAGGCCGGCGTCGTTCAGCGCGGTGCGGCACGGATCGATGGTGCGCTTGACCAGCTCTTCCACCAGCGCTTCCAGCTTGGCACGGGTGAGCTTGATGTTCAGATGCTTCGGACCGGAAGCGTCGGCCGTCACGTACGGCAGGTTCACTTCGGTCTGGTGGCTGGAGGACAGTTCGATCTTGGCGCGCTCGGCAGCGTCCTTCAGGCGCTGCAGCGCGAGCGGATCCTTGCGCAGGTCGATGCCCTGGTCCTTGTTGAACTCGTCGACCAGGTAGTCGATGACGCGCATGTCGAAATCTTCGCCGCCGAGGAAGGTGTCGCCATTGGTGGCCAGCACCTCGAACTGCTTCTCGCCGTCAACTTCGGCGATCTCGATGATCGACACGTCGAAGGTACCGCCGCCCAGGTCGTACACGGCGATCTTGCGGTCACCGCCGTTCTTGTCCAGACCATAGGCCAACGCGGCCGCGGTCGGCTCGTTGATGATGCGCTTCACTTCCAGCCCGGCGATCTTGCCGGCGTCCTTGGTCGCCTGGCGCTGGCTGTCGTTGAAGTACGCGGGCACCGTGATCACGGCCTCGGTGATCGTCTCGCCCAGGTAATCCTCGGCGGTCTTCTTCATCTTCATCAGCACCTTGGCGGCGATTTCCTGCGGCGCCATCTTCTTGCCGTCGGAGGTCTGCACCCACGCATCGCCGTTCTCATGCGCGACGATGCCGTAGGGCACGATGTGCAGGTCTTTCTGCACCTCGGCATCGGTGAACTTGCGGCCGATCAGGCGCTTCACCGCGTAGAAGGTGTTCTTGGGATTGGTCACGCTCTGGCGCTTGGCCGGCGCGCCGACCAGCACTTCGCCGTCCTTGCTGAACGCCACGATCGACGGCGTGGTGCGATCGCCTTCCGAATTCTCGATGACCTTGGTGGTGCTGCCGTCCATCACGGATACGCAGGAGTTGGTCGTACCCAGATCGATACCGATGATCTTGCCCATAGTTTTCATGCTCCAGATGCTTGGTGCGGCCCCCGCGGCCGCGATGATTTCCAGATGGGGGTCATGCCCCGCGATTCAATGCTGGCGCGGCTTCGGATGCCGCGCGTTCAGCTGTGTGCGATCGATCAATCCCTGGCCACGGCGACCAGCGCCGGGCGCAACAGGCGCTCGTTCAGCACATATCCCTTCTGCAACACGCTGACCACGGTGCCCGGTGTCGCGCCGGGCGCATCGACCATGCTCACCGCATGATGGCGCTCCGGATCAAGCGGTTCACCGAGCGGATCGACCTGCGCCAGACCGTGGTTCTCGCCCACCTTGAGCAGCGACTTCAGGGTCAGGCTGAGGCCTTCGCGCATGGAGGTGACATCGCCGCCCTCCACCGCCAACCCGCTTTCCAGTCCGTCGTAAACCGGCAGCAGCTCGTTCAACAACTTCTCGTTGGCGAAACGACGCGCCTGTTCCAGGTCGCGATGCAGGCGGCGGCGCTGGTTTTCCAGCTCGGCCTTTTCGCGCAGCACGGTATCGCGCAGCTCGGTATTGCCGGCTTCCAGCTCGGCCACGCGGGCTTTCAACGCCTCCAGATCGGCGATCAGCGCCTCGTCCGCCGCATTGCCTTCGGGCGCACCGTTCGGCGCCTGCGGATCAGTGTTCTGCATGGTGTGACTCCAAACCTCGTCCGTGGCCGGCACACGTTGCCGACCGTCCAAAAATCTGCGGGCAACCCCGCCCCCGGGGCCTCTTATGAGGCCGTCGCGGCGCGATTCAAGGCATCGCTGAGCAATCCGGCGGTGGCCTGCACCACCGGAATCACTCGCTCGTAGGCCATGCGCGTGGGACCAATCACGCCCACCGCGCCCAGCACCCGCCCTTGCGTGCCATAACTGGCGGTGACCACGCTGCAGCCATCCAGCGCCGTAAAGCCCGATTCCTCGCCGATGAACAGGCGCACGCCCGGCGCGCGGGCGCAAACTTCCATCAGCTGCAACAACTCGTTTTTCTTCTGGAACGCCTCGAACAGGTCGCGCAGGCGATCCAGGTCGGCCAGTTCCGCATAGCCCATCAGGTTGGTCTGGCCACTGACCAACACGTCGTCGCCGCCAACCTGGGGCGCGAACGAAGCCGTGGTCAGCTCCATCGCGCTGGCCAGCAGGCGGTTCAGCTCGCTGCCGGTCTCGCGCAACTCGCCCAGCAGATGGGCCCGAATGTCGTCCACGCGCAGGCCGACAAAATGCGCGTTGATGTAGTTCGCCGCCTGTTCCAGCTCGCTGCCATCCAGCGGCTTGGCCAGTTGCACGATGCGGTTCTGCACCTGGTTGTCGGAAAACACCAGGATCACCAGCACGCGAGCATCCGGCAGCGGCACGAAATCGATGTGGCGCAGCGGGAAATCGGCCTGGCGCGGCACCGTCACCACGCCGGCGAAGTGGGTCATCGCCGACAACAGGGTCGAGACATTGCCGAGCAGGTCGCGCGTGGTGGTGGGCTGCGGCGGCAACTCGCGGCGCAACCGGGCCATGTCTTCGTGCGGCAACGGCTGCAGCTCGATCAGGCTGTCCACGAACAACCGCAGGCCACGCGGCGTGGGCACGCGCCCGGCCGAGGTATGCGGCGAGGCCACCAGGCCGGCGTCTTCCAGGTCGGACATGATGTTGCGGATGGTCGCCGGGCTGACTGCCAGCCCCGACGAGCGCGACAGCGTGCGCGATCCCACCGGCTCGCCATCCAGCAGGTATTGCGCAATCAGCGTGCGCAACAACCGCCGGGCGCGGGCATCGAGATCAAGATGGCTGTTCAAGAAAGACATGCGCTGTGGCAATCCGTGAGACGCACAAGAAATAAGGTCTGCGCCGCCCACATGCAAGCGCAGGCAGCGGCAACCACCCCGACTGTCCGGCGATTGTAGCGGGTCGCCAGCCGTTACAATCCTGCACACAACCACCCGGACTGTACCCAGCCCACTCATGCTCACTTCGCTCTACGTTCGCCACTTTGCTGTCGTCGAAGCCGCCGAGATCAGCTTCGGACCGGGCCTCACCGTCGTCAGCGGGGAAACCGGCGCCGGTAAATCCCTGCTGGTCGACGCCCTGCTGCTGCTTGCCGGCGCCCGCGCCGACAGCGGCGTGGTTCGCGCCGGCAGCGACCGGGCCGAACTGGCCGCCGAATTCGACCTGTCCGACCTGCCGGAAGCCCGCGCCTGGCTCAAGCACGAGGAACTGGACGAGGACGAGGCCTGCCAGCTGCGCCGGGTCATCCGCGCCGAAGGCAGTTCCCGTGCCTGGGTCAACGGCCGTCCGGTCAATGCCGGCCAGCTCGGCGAACTGGCCAGCCTGCTGGTGGAAATTCATGGCCAGCACGAGCATCAGGCGTTGCTGTCGCGGGCGCACCAGCTTGCCCTGCTCGATGCCTATGCCGGCAACGACAGCGTGGCCGGGCAAGTACGCGAACTGGCCAGCCAATGGCGCGAGCTGGGATCGCGCATCCGCCGGATCAGCGGCGGCGAGGATCGCGAGCAACGGCTGGAGCTGCTGCGCCACGAATGCGACGAGCTCGAGAAGTGGGCGCTGCCAGCCGACGAACTGGCCGAACTGGAAACCAGCCACCGCCGTCTCGCCAATGCCGGCAAGCTTGCCGAAGGCGCCGCCGGCATCGTCGAACTGCTCGACGGTGACAGCGAATTCGCCCTGCGGCGCGCACTGGGCCGCACGCATGCCGAGCTGGGCAAACTGGCCGAACTGGATGACCGCCTCGCGCCGTTGCTGGAGTTGCTGGACAACGCCACGATCCAGCTCGGCGAAGCGGCAGACGGACTGGGCCGTTACGGCCAGGATGTCGACCTCGACCCCGAGCGGTTCACCGAAATCGACGAACACCTGGCCCGACTGCACGAGCTTGGCCGTCGCCACCGCCTGCCCATGGCAGAGCTGCATGACAAGCTGGGCGAGCTGCGCAGCGAACTGGACGAACTGGAGGGGGCCGGCGACGCGCTGGAACAACTGGCCGCCCAACGCGAGCGCACGCAGGCGCAATACGTCACCGCAGCCACCGCACTAAGCAAGGCCCGAAATATCGCAGCGACACGCCTCGGTACCGATGTGAGCACGCTGATGGGCGAGCTGGGCATGGCCGGCGGCGTGCTGCAGGTTGCGCTGGAAGCGGCGGAGGGCGACGAGCCGGATGCCCAGGGCCGCGAACGCTGCGAACTGCTGGTCAGCGCCAATCCCGGCCAGCCGCCGCGCCCGCTGCGCAAGGTGGCTTCCGGTGGCGAACTGGCCCGCATCAGCCTGGCCATCGAAGTGGCCACGCTGGGCAAGGACAGCGTGGGCAGCATGATCTTCGACGAAGTCGACAGCGGCATCGGCGGCGCCGTGGCCGAAGTGGTCGGACAGAAACTGCGCTCACTGGGCGCACAGCGGCAGGTCCTCTGCGTCACCCACCTGCCCCAGGTCGCCGCCCAGGGCCATGCCCACCTGCGCGTCAGCAAGCACAGCGGGGACGACTCCACCCACACGCGCATCGAAACGCTGGACGCGGCCGGCCGGCGCGACGAGCTGGCACGCATGCTCGGCGGCGTGGAAATCACCCGCGAAACGCGCGCCCATGCGAAGAAGATGCTGGAGCAGGCCCAGGTCGACTGATCCCGGCGTCTGGGCGGATCTCAGTTGCGCGCGGTATCCAGCAGCCCGCGCTCGCTCGCCATCCGGTACAGATCCAGTTCCGACCCCGCGCCCAGCTTGCCCATCAGGCTGGCGCGGTGGATATAGACCGTTTTCTGGCCGATACCCAGTTCGGCCGCCACCTGCTTGGGTGCACGACCGGCCGCCAGCAGCAGGAACACCTCGCGCTCGCGCGCCGTCAGGCGTTCGAACGGATCAAGTGCCTCGCCCGGCCGTTCGGCGCGACGCTGGCGCAGGTCCGAGCTGAGGAATTGTTCGCCCTGCATCACCGCACGCAGCCCGGCCACCAGTTCTTCCGGCGCCACGCCCTTGGTGACATAGCCACTGGCACCGCGACGCAAGGCCTCGGACACGTACGGTTCGCCATCGTGCATGCTCAGCACCACGATGCGGGTATCCGCCGCCACGCTGAGCAGATGCTCGATCAGCGGCAAGCCGCTGCCGTCCGGCAGCGACAGGTCGAGCGCCACCAGGTCGGGCTGATGCTGGGCGATGGCCTCGACCGCGTCATCGGCGTTGCGGCATTCCGCGATCACTTCCAAGTCCGGCTCCATGCCAATGAGCCGCTTGAAGCCTTCCCGCACGATGGCATGGTCGTCGACCAGAACAATGCTGTACATGGCCTCACTGTATCAGTGTTGCCGCCTGTCTGGCGCGACGGCCATGTACCATCCGCGCATGCGCCAGATGACCTTGCCCTCGTTCGTTCGCGGCCCGCTGGCCGGACTTGGCTACGCCCTGCTCTGGCTGCTGCTGTGGCCCACCGCCGAGCCCTACTGGATGTTGCCGTTCGGCCTGCGCTTCGGCGTGCTGCTGCTGGCGCCGCTGCGCTACTGGCCATGGCTGCTGGGCGGCGAGTTGATCGCCACCGGCCTGATCGACGTCCATTTGCACATCCCGCTGGGCTGGATCGGCTTTGCCGCGGGTGACCTGCCACAGCCACTGGTGGTGGCGATTTGCCTGTGGCTGCTGCGCCGGACCAACCTGAAAGCCAGCCTGCGCGATCCCGAAGACGTATCGCGATTGCTGTTGTCGGTGGCCTTCACCGTACTAGCCGCCACCGCCGCCGATGCCGTGCTGCTGGCGCTGCTGCATTCCTCGCCCTCGTCGAACATGCTGCTGGACATGCTCGGCCAGGACCTGCTGGCCAACTACGTCGGCGTGCTGCTGATGACCCCGCCGCTGATCCTGCTGTTTCGCGCTCGCCCCACGCGGCAGGCACTGCGCGCGCTGTCGATGGACGGGCTGCTGGTCATGCTGCCCTCGCTGGTGATCCTGCTGGCCCTGGCCGAGCAGGCCGGGCCGCAACGGGAGTTCGCCCGCGTGCTGTCGCTGGCGCCGGTGCTGTTTTTCGCCTTCCGGCATGGCTGGCGCGGTGCCAGCCTGTCGATGCTGGTTTCCAGCCTCGGCATGGCCATGGTCGACCGGCTGATGATCCATGCCGACCCTACGGCTTCGGCCCATCTGTTTCTTGCGGTTGCCGGCACCGGCGCACTGATGCTGGGCTCGGCCACGGATGCCCTGCGCCGCAGCAGCGCGCGGGTGGCCGAGCAGAACGTGCATCTGGGCGCCGTCAACCGGCGCCTCGATCACCTCGCGCGCCAGCTGCGCGATGCCGCGCGTGGCAACCTCCAGGCCGAGGAAGACCTGCGTCGGCACATGGCCGCCGAGTTGCATGACGAGCTGGGCCAGAACCTCACCGCCATCCAGACCCATGTGAAGCTGGCCCAGTCGCGCCTGCAGCAGGCCGGCCTGGAAGACACCGGTGCGGCGATCAACGGCATCCTGGGGCATATGCGCCGCGCCCTGCATCAGCTGCTGGACGACCTGCGCCCCGCCGTCCTGGACGAATTCGGCCTGATGCGCGCCCTCGACGAAGGCCCCATACGCGACCTGCTGGCCACTGCCCGCATGGCCTACCACACCGATTTGCGTGGCGAACCCCGCTTGCTGGAAGAAGACATCCGCACCGCGATCTATCGACTGGCCCAGGAAAGCGCCACCAATGCGGTCAAGCACGCCCAGGCCAGTGAATTCCGCCTGCGCCTGCGCATTGGCGAGCGCCAGGGCGTCGCGCTGGCATTGCTGGATATCCGCGACGACGGCATCGGCCTGCCCGAGCGGGTATCCGGCGAAGGCCGCGGCCTGCAAGGCATGCGCGACCGGGTCACCTCGCTCGGCGGCCTGTTTCGACTGCGCGCCGGACATGGTGGAGTCCATCTGCGGGTCTTGCTGCGAAGCAACACGCCAAACCGTGAGCCTGGTCGCTCGAAACAGGCCAACTAGGAAATTTTCCAATATCGCTCGCGTGAAGTCTTCGTTAGGATCATTCCATCGATGTGGGGGAGCCGCCATCGCAAGATGGTGTGCCGGGTCAACCGTGGGGACGGTCGGCCCGAAGGACGGCAGGATGCTGTTCCGCCGATGTCAGAGGCGATATGTGCGTATCTCGAGCAATTCGAATACATCACACCGCCGAACGGCAACGGATAAACCGCTGGGTGGACAGGAGTCCTCCCGCGGTTTTTTTTATGGGCGTCATTCAGCCGACCCGGATATCCCGCCCGCTTCCCTGCCCGGCACGATGGCCGCGCCGGGCCAAGCCATTTCTGCCTACTTCGAGCGCGACTTGGGCCGTACGTAAAGCACCAGGCTATGGTCTTCGATCACATAGCCGTGGCTGGCGGCGATCTGGTGCTGCAGCTTTTCGATTTCCTCGCTGACGAACTCGATCACCTTTCCGCTGTCCACATCAATCATGTGGTCGTGGTGCTGGCCACGATCCAGCTCGTAGACGGCCTGCCCACCCTCGAAATTGTGCTTGACGAGGATGCCGGCCGCTTCGAACTGGGTCAGCACCCGGTACACCGTGGCCAGGCCGATGTCTTCCTGGTAGGCGAGCAGCTTCTTGTACACATCCTCGGCGGTGAGATGGTGAATGCCATCTTCCTCGAAGATCTGCAGGATACGCATGCGCGGGTGCGTGACCTTCAGGCCGACACGGCGCAGCTCCTGGGTTTCCTGTTCCATCGCAAGCTCCCCGATACACGGTGCGGTCAAGCCGTTAGTGTATCATCCGACACCTTCACGATCCGGACGCAACACGCATGCAAAAACTGATTCGCACGCTGGGTTTCGCCATGCTGGCCCTGCCGCTGGCAGGCTGCCATCTCGTGTACACCCCCGACGTGCAGCAGGGCAACCTGTTCAGCAAGACCGTCGACCAGAAGGCCGTCGATCAACTCAAGCCCGGACTGACCAAGGAACAGGTGCTGACGCTGCTGGGCACGCCGTCGGTGGCGTCGCCGTTCGATCACAGCCGTTGGGACTACGTGTCGACCTACTCGCATCGTGGCGAGAAGAGGATCACGCACACCATGAGCCTGTATTTCGACAACGACTCGCTGGCGCGCATCGAGGGCACCCCGTTTGCCCAGGACACCAAGCAGATCATCAAGCAGAACCAGAAGTACCACGTGAACTACCCGGTCAACGAGACCGAAGGCGACAAGAGCGAGACCAAGAAGGACAAGCCGGTCATCGGCGTGGGCGCCACTACCGGCAAGCCGGACAACGGCACCCCCTGATCCTCGCGCGCAGGTCGTCCGTGGTCAGCCGCCGGCCCGGCGCCGGCGCGCGTCCTTCGGATCCAGCAACAGCGGCCGGTAGATCTCCACCCGGTCGCCATCGTGAAGCGTGTCATCCGGACGTACGCGCCTGGCGAAAACGCCCAGACGGTCCGGATCAATCACGAGGCCGGGCGCATCAAGCAACACGCCTGACGCTTCGATCGCCTGCATCACGCTGGCCCCCTGCCCCAGTTCCACCCGGTACACCTGCTGGCGATCAGGCAAGGCAAGAACCACTTCCACCGCCATGCGATCAACCATGGATGCGCTCGGCTTCATGGCAGAAGTCGTCCACCATGCGACTGGCCAGGCCCTGGAAGCCCAACTTTATCGCCGCCCCACCGAAACGCCCGGCATAGTCGAAGTCCAGTGCGAAGAGGATCTTGCAGCCTTCCTCGCCCAGCGCAATGAAGTCCCACACGCCTTCCAGCCGGCGAAACGGACCATCGACCAGGCTGACCTGCAACCGCCTGGGACGCTCGACGGTGTTGCGCGTGGTAAAGCTGTGATGAAACCCGGCGAACTTGAGATCCAGCCGCGCCACCAGCATGTTCTCGCCTCGCTCCAGCACTTCGGCACCGGAACACCAATGGAAGCGCTTTGGGTATGCTTCGACCTCATTGACCAGGTCGAACATCTGCTCTGGCGAATATTTCACCAGCGCGGTACGGCGGATTTCGGTCACGGCAGCCTCGTCGATTTCAGCATCCGCTCGATGGATGCGCATTTCAGGATTTCGCGTTCATCCATGAACGTGGAGATCAAACAGCATCCATCCAAGGATGCCTCTTTCAACAGGCATGGCCCGGACAGGGTCAGGCCGGCAACGCGGCCACCCGATGGCCCGAAGTTTAGCGGACATGGCCAAGAGCAAGGACAAAGACAACAAGGGTGGCGGCACCATCGCGCTCAACAAGCGCGCACGCCACGAATACCACATCGACCAGCGCTACGAGGCCGGCATCGCCCTGCAGGGCTGGGAGCTGAAATCGCTGCGCGCCGGCCGGATCAACTTCGGTGACGGCTACGCCGTCGTGCTCAAGGGCGAGATCTTCCTGGTCGGCACCTCGATCCCGCCGCTGATCAGCGCCTCCACCCACGTCATCGCCGACGACCGGCGCACCCGCAAGCTGCTACTGCACAAGCAGGAGATCGACCAGCTGATCGGCGCGGTCGAGCGCAAGGGCTACACCCTGGTGCCCGTCGCCATGTACTGGAAAGGCAACCGGGTGAAGGTGGAAATCGGCCTGGCGCGCGGCAAGCAGGAGCACGACAAGCGCGACACCGAGAAAGAACGCGACTGGCAACGCGAGAAGCAGCGCACCATGCGCTCGCACAACCGCACGGTCTGATGCAGTTGGCCTGCCAGACCGGATCTGGACCGACAGTCACGATTTCGATTGATGTGTCGCGAATCCACCCCATATACTCCATCGACTGACCAGCTTAGTTTTCCCCGGGGGTGTTCTGGCTTCGACGGGGGTAGTGAGATGGCTTGGTGCATGCCGAGGGGGCAGCTTTCCTCGTTAATCCAGCAGCAAAACTCATAATTGCCAACGATAGCAATTACGCTCTCGCCGCTTAAGGCGTAGCCCCGAACCCACTTGTGCTCGTGCTTGTCGGTGTAGGGTCATTATCACGGGATCGTCCGAACGCCGCCGCCTGTCGGTGCAGGACTAAATCAAGCAGGCTGGTCCTTCGGCGCGCTTCGCACACCGTGCTGCCGCGGGACGAGATCCAACGGTGAGCTAAGCATGTAGTACCGGGCGTCAAGCGCCTTCGGACGCGGGTTCGACTCCCGCCACCTCCACCAATACGCCGTCCAACGGCATCCAATGAAGGCCGGAAAGCTACGAGAAATCAAGGCTTCCGGCCTTTTTCTTGTCCAGTACCGTCCATGGCCATCCATTGCAATCCGAGCACAAGCGGGGGTAACTTCGGGGGTAACAGTCTTGCCTCATGAAGAGTTACCCCCATGCTGACCGATGCCGCGATCCGTAAGGCCCTCGCTCCCGAAAAACCTCGCAAGTTGGCAGATGGCGGCGGCCTGTTCCTGTTGCACAATCCGAACGGTTCCAAATGGTGGCGCCTCAAGTACCGCTTTGGAGGTAAGGAGAAGCTGTTGTCATTGGGTACTTACCCCGATACTGGCTTGGCGGATGCCCGTGCACGACGCGATGAAGCCCGCAAGCTACTGGCGGCAGGCATCGACCCCGGCGAGCACCGCAAGGCTGAGAAAGCGGCAGGCGAGGAACGCGCGGCCAATAGTTTCGAGGTGGTCGCCCGTGAATGGCTTGGCAAGCAGACGTGGGTAGAACACTACCGGGTCAAGGTCGAGGCATGGATGGCGAACGACGTCTATCCGTACATAGGTGGTCGCCCCGTAGCCGAGCTAACCGCGCCGGAGTTCCTGCGAGTTGGGCGACGAATGGAGGAACGGGGTGCGCTGGAGTCTGCACACCGGGTGTTACAGATCTGCGGGCAGGTAATGCGCTATGCCATCGCCACTGGGCGAACCGAACGCAACCCCGTAGCCGACCTAAGGGGTGCTATTGCCTCGCCTGCAGAGCGTCACCATGCAGCTATCACCGATCCAGCCATGTTGGGCGGCCTACTGCGCGCCATTGAGGGCTATGCGGGTGATCCGACGACACGGGCGGCGTTGAAGCTGTCGGCCTTGCTGTTTGTTCGCCCTGGCGAACTGCGGCACGCGGAGTGGGCGGAAATCGACCTGGACGCGGGCGAGTGGAACATCCCAGCCGGCAAGATGAAGATGCGCCAGCCCCACTTGGTGCCGCTGTCCGAGCAGGCCGTGGCCATCCTTCGCGAGCTGCAGCCGCTGACCGGCCACGGGCAGTACGTCTTCCCCGGTGGCCGCTCCCCTCGCCGCCCGATGAGCAACAACGCGATCAATGCCGCCTTACGGCGCATGGGATACAGCAAGGAAACCATGACCGCCCATGGTTTTCGCGCCACAGCTCGCACGATTCTGGACGAAGTGTTGGGCTACCGCGTGGATTTCATCGAACACCAGCTGGCCCATGCGGTAAAAGACCCGAACGGACGCGCCTACAATCGCACGGCGCACTTGCCGGAGCGGCGCAAGATGATGCAAGGCTGGGCTGACTATTTGAATCAGCTTAAGGCTGGCCTGGACAAACCTATCCCTGCGGATAAGACGGCACAGAAAGCGGTCGTCGCCCCAGCAAAGGCTCAGCCTGTGGAACAGCGTTCACCCCCTGACGGTAGCGGTCAGCAAACGAACGTCCTGCAATGGGAGAAAATGCCTCCGCGCCGTAAGCCATGGCTGAAAGATCAAGGGAAGCAAAAATCGATCCCAGAACCTGCGGAAGCCCAACCTGTAAAACCCCGTGTATCTGCCGGTGGCGTCAGGGAGCAGTTGGAGATGCTGCAAGAGCCAAGATTGTCGGCACGCTCAAAGCCATGGTTGCGCAAAGATTCTTGAGCTGGCGAAGAACGGATCAAGAAGGGGCACCGATCGCCCCCCAGCAGTACAGGCAAGGCACCCTCCATTCAGCGCCTGCGTCGTGCCCTGAAACCGTATCGGGCTCCGGGCAAGACCGGATTGGACTGATAGTCACTTCCGGACCGCCTAGATGGAACTCCATCCAGCACTAGCACGCTTTGGCCTTGGCGCTTACATGCCTCCAGATGATGTAGATCAGTGTCTTTTATGCGCAGCCGATGGAACATGGCCTTGACGCTTACCCTAGGAGCAACACCCATGCGCAAACTGATCGCCCTCGCTCTTCTCTGCCTCGCTTCCTCACCGTTGATGGCCGCCGAGTGCGCCACCACCGTCGAGGCCAGCGACGCCATGCAGTACAACGTCCACTCGATCACCGTGCCCAAGACCTGCAAGACCTTCAAGGTCACGCTCCACCACACCGGCAAGCTTCCGGTGACCGTGATGGGCCACAACTGGGTGCTGGCGCACGCATCCGACGAAGCCGGCGTGATCGCAGCAGGCATGCAGGCCGGTGCCGCCAACAGCTACGAGAAGCCGGGGGACGCACGCATCATCGCCCACACCAAGCTGATCGGCGGCGGCGAGTCCGACACCGCGACGATCGACGTGGGTAAGCTGAAGGCAGGCGAGCAGTACGCCTATTTCTGCACCTTCCCCGGCCATGCCTCGTTGATGAAGGGCACGCTGGAACTGGGCAAGTAAGGCAAGCCTGCGATAACACGATGCATCCGGCCACAAGGCCGGATGCGCATGCCGTTCATCGCATGCAATATCTGTCGGCATCGCCCTCGGATATCACCCATGATAGGGCGAAGCCACGCCAATCACGTGGATCCGAACCTCGAACTTCACGCTCCACGCACACGTACCGATCACGCCCTCGTGGAGCACCCCATGGAAACCATGCTGCAGTCGATAGCCCCGCCGGACGAAACTGTTCGCGCCCGGGTACAAGGCGCACTGGAAATGCTGGCGCAAGAAGCCGCCTGCTCAGCCGATATCCACCTGATCGAGCTCAACTTTCCCGGTTTCCCGACTACCGTCATCACACTGCGCACACCTTGCGTACAATCTCCCGCCATTGTTTGGCCTCACCAAAATTCGCTTACCGTTTCGATGTGGTACCAGGAACAACTGCAACAGAACCAGCAGCACGCCGTATCTTTACGTCGCTAGCGACGATCTGCTTGCCCTGGTTGTCCCAGGACGTACGCTCATGATTGATGATGTCGGCGATCTGCGCATCATTCAGCACTCCCTTGAACGGTGGCATGGGCGTCGCATAAACGGTGCCGCCGACATTCTGGCCGTGCAGTCCGTTCAGGACGGTATCGATCTGAGTGGTGGGGTCAGCATCAAGTACAGCCGGGTTGCCCTTGAGTGGAGGGAACGCACCAGCAATGCCCTGGCCTGTGGGTTGATGACAAGCCGCACAGTTGGCCGCGTAAAGCTTGGCTCCCTGGGCAGGATCGAAATGATACGGACCCAATGCGGCAGACGCCGCCGCCATGTCAGGAGCTGGCGCAGCAGGGGCCTGTGCCGGCGCCGGAGCAGTGGTCTCTAGCGCCGGTGATATGCCGCCGGCGCGCACGTCGAACACGCCCACGGCTCCTTTCATCAAGTGCGCCATGTCATGATCGACGAAGGCATATTTGCCCGGCTTCGGAATCACCAGGTCGAAGATGGCGCCAGCGCCTGGCCCAACGGTGTAGGTGGACACGTCGCTGAGTGTGTGCGCGGGATCTCCGTCGGGATAGACCTTGTCGAAGATGGAGCCGATCACATGGAACGAAGTCCACAGGTTCGGGCCGGCATCGACAAAGTAGATGCGTACCCGTTTGCCGGCGGTAACCACCAGCGGATGTTCGCGATACTGGAATGCCACCCCGTTGAAGACGACTTCATCGGGGCGCTCGGCCAGCATCTTTTCGTAGTTCGGGCCCATCAGGTGATCGGCCACCTGCTGCGTATACCACTCGCTCTGCTCGATCACGTAGCTCTCGGCAGCTGGCGGTAGTGGGGTCTTTGGGTCGACCACCAGTACGCCATACATGCCGTTCGCCACATGCAACAGGATGGGCTGCGTCTCGCAGTGATAAATGAACGCACCTGGCACGCTGGCTACGAACGAGAACTTCAATGACTTACCGGGTTGGATATCCACGTAATTCAGGTTCGGCTCGGTCTGCGCCGCATGGAAATCGATGGAATGCTCCATCGTACCGTGGTTGGTGAGAGTCACGTTGACCGTCTGCCCCTGCCGCACGTGAATAATCGGGCCCGGCACCGTGCCGCCATATGTCCATGCTTGGTAATCGACCCCATCGGCAATGGCCACCGAGTCGTTCGTGACCACGAGATGGACGTCCACACTGTCGCCGGTGCCGATCAGCGGCGGCAGGCGCGCGTCATGCGGCGCGGCAATCGGCGTGCTGGAGGCCAGGGAAAGCGGTGATACCGCCGCCGCCGCCGCTGTGGGGGACGGTGATCTGACGTTCAGCGTGCTGTGCAAACCGCCAATCAGGAAGACCAGTAGCACCAGAATGCCGAGCATCGCGGGAATCTGTACGCCCAAAGGCAGCCTCTGCGGTTCCTGCACCATCGCCTCGTCGCTGCTCCATTCGGCAATGCGACGCCAGCGCGGCCAGCGCTTCTCGATAAGAAAATCCAGGCTGTACGGGTTTCGACCATGGGTGTTGATTGCGATCAAGGCAACAAAGATCAGCACGTAGCTAATGGCGGTCCCCATGTTGTTCGCGCCAACGGTATAGGGACCACCAAAACCCTCGGCCGTGCTCCACACCAGCAGGCTGAATAGTGCACCGACCACGTACAGCATCTTGCGCGCAAAGCCGGTGAGCAAGGCTAGTGCAATGGCGGTTTCGATGATGCGCGTAAGCCATGTAAACAACATGGCATGCGGAGTCACCAGTCCAATCCACATGGCAAACCAGCCCGCCAGCCAAGCAGGTTGCCCATGCGCCGCATTGTGCAGATAGCCAACGTAGTGAACGGCAAAATCCGGTGACCAGGTAAGTGCGGCACCCACTGCCCAAATGATGCCGAAGGCAACGCGCAATGCAGCGGATGCTGCGGCGGGCCACGTCTTGGAAACAACACCGTCAAGCTGTATCTGTGACATGCGATATCCCTTTTTATTCGACTGGGCCAACACGACTTGCACTGACTTACTGCAACTCCATCCGCTATATGAAGCGCTCTGTACCCGATAGAATCAATCGCCGGTGATTATAGGCACAAACCCCTGCAGTGCCGTGACTGAACCGCCACCACTTCCTTGCTTTTTCAAGGTGCTCGACGATGGATCTGGAGCGTCGAGGCAGACGATCGGATACACCGGATCCAGCGTCCGGGCTTGCCAGGTCTTGACCTCATCGACGACCACATCGGTGACCGAGGAAGTGAGGCTGGGTGAGACTGAACCCCTTGGGTTTTGCGGAGACTATTTGGTTTGAGCCACGCCGTCGTGGGCGGCTCAACCTGTTGCCGATAGTAAGCCGCTCCGGCTTCCGCCGGCGGGATGTTCCCGACCGGCCCCAGTAACCGCTTGTGGTTGAACCAGTGAGCCCAGTCGAGCGCGGCCATTTCCACGACCGCGATTCCACCCGGATTGCCTGCGGATGAAGCCGGCCTTGTACAGACCCGTTGAAACCCGGTACGGGTTAATCGCTCGCTGCGTCAAGCTGCCACAGCACCTCTCTTCTCATTATTGATTTTTATCAAGTTGACCTGCGGGTGGCAGTGACAGATTGAATGCCAGACAGGCAGGACGCCACTCGACATAGCGATAGGACATGGCGCGTCTTCCACCGTTTCCATTGGGCTCATATCAAGGTAGCCCGAGCGGATAGCTGTGGGTTTCATCCAACACCGAGATGTAGCCGCCCCATGCCACCGGCACTTTGGTTTGTATCGAATCCTCAAAGGAAATCAGCATGAAACGTGACCCCCACACCCCATCAGTTGACATATCGCGTCGGTGCTTTCTTGGTCAAGCCGGTACCGGCGCATTGTTGCTTGGGCTCGGTGGCTTGACCCTTAGCGAACACGCTTTCGCGACCGCACCACATTCCGCTGGAGCGACGACTGACAGTCCGGTATCTCCGGCTGCTCAGGCTGCCCTGGTCGTGGCCGCTGACCCCACTCGCCTACCCTCCCCGATCCAACGCAAACATTCCGTCCATCACGACATCACGCTGGAGGCGAGGGAAGTCAGGGGACACCTCGCCGACGGTAGTGTGTTCGACTTCATGACCTGGAACGGGCAAGTGCCCGGCCCGATGATCCGGGTACGCCAAGGCGACACGATCACCCTCACTGTGCGCAGTGCCGCATCCAACACGCGTCCGCACAGTGTCGACATGCATGCGGTCTTTGGCACGGGCGGCGGTTCATCGGCCACGCTGATGCCACCTGGGGGGAGTCGTCGTGAATTCTTCAAGTGCATGTACCCCGGGGCCTTCATCTACCACTGTGCCGTTCCCAACATGGATGAGCACATCAGCCGTGGCATGTTCGGCATGATCGTGGTGGAGCCAGAGGATGGCTTGCCGCCCGTCGACCGTGAGTTCTATCTCGGGCAGCATGAGCTTTACACCAAGGAACCTTTCGGCAGTACCGGGCTGCTGCAGTTCGACTACAGCTCCATGGAACACGAGGACCCGAACTTTGTGCTGTTCAACGGTACCGTGGGGGCTTTTACCGGCGCCTCCGCATTGAAGGCGAAAGTCGGCGAGACGATCCGTGTGTTCATGGTCAGTGGCGGCCCCAACCTGACCTCCAGTTTCCACCCGATCGGTAACGTCTGGAAGAACTGCTGGCCACAAGGCGCCCTGGCCAACGCACCGCTGCACTACGTACAAACCCAGTCGGTACCGCCTGGAAGCTGCTTCGTCGGGGAGATGGAATTGCCCGTACCGGAGACGATCAAGCTCGTCGACCATGCGTTAACACGCGTGGCACGCAAGGGACTGCTCGCCGAAATCGCTGTCGAGGGCCAAGCCAACCCCGGTGCCTATCGCGCAATCAGCTGATCCGGTACCGGCACATGCATGAGTGTGGTACCGCATCGGACCAAGTCCGCACTCAGGCCTGACACCGGGCTCCCCGCTTTAGTCGACGTAATTCCATCAACGAGTCCCCTGCCTAAAGGCATTGGGGCATGGTTTATGCCGTCCATACATCAACGAAGAAATGGCTTGATGAAGGCTCGTATGAGCCTCTGTCTCCATGGAGAGCCTGATGGCGAATGAAGTCGTCGATCATGGCCGCCGCCGGTTCCTCACCGCGACCACGGCAGTGGTTGGCGGCGTGGGCGTGGTAGCGGCTGCGGTACCTTTCATCAAGTCGTGGGAACCCAGCGCGCGCGCCAAGGCCGCTGGTGCTCCGGTAACCCAATCGCTGAAAAAGATCGAGCCGGGCCAGCAACTGATCGTGGCGTGGCGCAGCCTGCCGGTCTTCATCGTCAACCGCACGCCGGCGCAGCTGGCCGCGCTGCCGAAGCAGGATCCGCGCCTGGTGGATCCCAAGTCCGACGGCAGCTCCGTCGACCAGCAACCGAAGTACGCGCAGAACGGAACCCGTTCGATCAAGCCCGAGTGGCTGGTCATGATCGGCATCTGCACCCACCTGGGCTGCGTCCCCAACTACGTGGGCGAGATGAAGCCCGAGCCGTTCGACCCGAACTGGCAGGGCGGCTACTACTGCCCCTGCCACCACTCGCGTTACGACATGGCGGGCCGCGTCTACCAGGGGGTGCCGGCGCCGAAGAACATGCAGATCCCGCCGTACCACTACGTGGACGACACGACCGTCCAGATTGGCGTTGATCCGAAGGGGGCTGCGTAATGGCCAATGCATTCGTTCGCTGGTTCGACGAGCGGGTACCGGGGCTGGCCCCGATGTACCGCAAGCACATGACCGAGTACTACGCGCCGAAGAACTTCAACCTCTGGTACTACTTCGGTTCGCTGGCGCTGCTGGTGCTGGTCAACCAGATCGTCACCGGCATCTTCCTCACCATGAACTACGACCCGAGCGCGACCGGCGCGTTCGATTCGGTGCAGTACATCATGCGTGACGTGGAGTGGGGCTGGCTGATCCGCTACATGCACACCACCGGCGCCTCGCTGTTCTTCGTGGTGGTGTTCCTGCACATGTTCCGCGGCATCCTGTACGGCTCGTTCAAGAAGCCGCGCGAGCTGGTGTGGGTGCTCGGCATGCTGATCTTCCTGGTGCTGATGGCCGAGGCCTTCATGGGCTACGTGCTGCCGTGGGGCAACATGTCGTTCTGGGGCGCCAAGGTGATCGTCTCGCTGTTCGGCACGATCCCGGTGATCGGCGGCCACCTGGTCGAGTGGATCATGGGCGATTTCCTGCCCGCCGACTCCACCCTCAACCGCTTCTTCGCGCTGCACGTGATCGCGCTGCCGCTGGTGCTGCTGCTGCTGGTGGTGCTGCACCTGGCCGCGCTGCACGAAGTGGGTTCGAACAACCCCGACGGCGTGGACGTCAAGCACGGCCCCAAGGGCAACCGCTGGGACGCGCTGAAGCCTGCCGACGGCATCCCGTTCCACCCGTACTACACGCTGAAGGACCTGGTCGGCGTGGGCGTGTTCCTGATCGTGGCCGCCTTCATCATCTTCTTCGCGCCGACCTTCGGCGGCTGGTTCCTGGAGCACGACAACTCGATCGCGGCCAACAACCTGCTGACCCCGGCGCAGATCAAGCCGGTGTGGTACTTCACCGCGTTCTACGCCATCGTGCGCATGGTGCCGTCGTTCGCCGGCACCGCCGTGTGGGGCGTGATCGCCATGTTCGGCTCCATCGCGGTGCTGTTCGCGCTGCCGTGGATCGACGTGGGCCCGGTCAAGTCGATCCGCTACCGCGGCACCGGCTACAAGGTGGGGCTCGCCGTCTTCGTGATCGCCTTCCTCAGCCTGATGCTGATCGGTACCGACCTCACCGACGAACTGTTCCCCAAGCTGTTCGGGGCGGACATCGATCTGACCACGTGGGACAACGTGTTCGGCCGCATCATGACGCTGGCCTACTTCGGGTTCTTCGTGTTCCTGGGGTTGTACACGCATCTCGGCTGGGAGAAGACCAAGCCGGTTCCGGAACGGGTGACGACGCATGACTAAGCGGCTTATCTCCACCATCCTGCTGTCGTTCGGCCTGCTGCTGGGCAGCGCTTCCGCGTGGGCCGAGGGTCCCGAGTTGCCGTCGGCCGGCAACAACCTGCGCGACCAGGCGTCGCTGCAGCGTGGCGCGCACCTGTTCTTCAACTACTGCGTAGGTTGCCACTCGCTGAAGTACATGCGCTATTCGCGCATCGCGCAGGACCTGAACCTGTCCGAAAAGGACCTCAATTTCACCGGCGCCAATCTCGGCGATCCGGTGGCCATGCGTATGTCGGACGGCGTGGCGGAAATGGCCTTTGGCAAGGTGCCCCCAGACCTCTCGCTGGAGGTCGGTGCCAAGGGTACCGACTGGGTCTATGCCTACCTCGATTCGTTCTACCTAGATCCGAAAACCCGGACCGGCTGGAACAACGTCCTGTTCCCCAATGTCGCCATGCCATTCCCGCTGTCGGCGCTGCAGGGCGAGCAAAGGGCCGTGATGAAGCCGGGTACTGGCGACGTAGAGAAGCTGGAGCTTGCACACCCGGGCACGATGACCCCAGTGCAGTACCAACAGGCCATGCGCGACCTGGTCAACTTCCTCGACTACGCCTCCGAACCTGCGGTCATGCAGCGGCGCCGCTATGGGCTCTGGGTGATCCTGTTCCTGGCGCTGTTCACCTTCCTGGCCTGGCTGCTCAAGAAGGAATACTGGAAGGACGTCGACTGATCAGAAGTCCGGACATCCCGGCAACGGTGCTGCCTAGGCGGACTATCGACAGAGCGCATTGAACAGCGGCTCGAATGCCAAGTGGTGCCATCGAAAAGTTCTCAACTCGAAAGCGAGAAGCAAGCCATGTCTTCGTCACCTACATCTACTCACAACCGTCTGCTTGCCCTGGGTATCGCCTGTGCCCTGGGGCTGCCTTTGACCCTGCATGCGCAAGCGTCATCCAGCGGTGATCAAACCGGCGCACGCGAACAGCAACTCGAGCAGCGCGTAAACCAACTGCAGCAGGAACTGGAGCAGATCAAGAGCCTTCTCCAGCAGCAGAAAGCCATAGTGGCATCACAGGCCAAACCCACAGCACAGGCCCAGAGCGTGACGGCTGCCCCGTCGTCCAAGCCGGTGTTCACCAGCGCGCCGGGGGTGTCGGTAGCGCTGCATGGCTTCATCAGTGCCAGCGCGTTCAGCCAGAGCAAGAGCTTCACGTATGGAAACGGCCAGAACGCGGAATATCCGGTACCGGGCTCTCACGGCTCACTCAGTGGCGTGGACGTACGCAGCACCCGCTTCTGGCTCGACTTCAGCGGCGCCAAGCTCACCGGCAACTGGGTGGGCGGTGGCCGCATCGAGATGGATTTCTTCGGTGGCTTCAATGGCACCGGCGCCTATAGCCAGCAACAGCCAACGCCGCGCCTGCGTCAGGCCTATATGGACCTGACCAATCCGCTGACGGGCAGCACCGTACGCATCGGCCAGCAATGGGACCTGATGTTTCCGCTGGACAACATTCCGAACTCGCTCACCCACCTCGCCTTCCCGCTGGGCTTCGGCACGGGTTTCGTCGGTTGGCGCTTCCCTGGCATTGTCTGGATGCAGGAACTCAATCACGGCTCCAGTGGCCCGCTCTGGCGACTGGATCTGGGCGCATTCGAGGGTTCGTGGAACGGGCCGGACGGTGCCGTCAACAACACCAACTACCTGACTGCCGGCAATGTCGGTTTCCGTCCACAGGTGGAAGCCCGTCTGCACGTGCAGGACAAGGACTGGCTGGCCTATGCCGCAGCGCACTGGAGCCGCGTGGATCTGCGTGGCGTGGGCGGCACCGCACCGGCACCGATCAAGCCCGACGTGAAGAGCGTGGGTTACGAAGTCGGCGGCCAGTGGAAGCCCGATGCGTGGATATTCAAGGGGCTGGTCTACAGTGGCCAAGGCCTGGGGGAAATCTTCGGTGATCTTTCGCAGTTCGGCGACATTGCGAATACCGGTGGCTTTCTGCAGGCCGGCTATAGCTTTACCCCGAACTGGAGCGCAAACGTCTTCTACGGCATCAGCAAACCCGATACCGACGACGTGATTCGGTGGATGGGTAATGGCGCCACCGGTCTTCTCCGGAGCCGCCAGATGGCGTTGAACCTGGAATACGCCGCCGGCTCCTACGAATTGGGCATGGAACTGATGCACGACACGCTCGATTCGACCAGCAACGGCACCGACCGCAAGACTACCAGCGGCAATCAACTCAGCCTGAGCGCGCTGTACCACTTCTGATGCGCCTTGCCGCATAGCTCTGACTCGAAGAAATGACGGCCAGAAATAGGCCAACCCGACGGCATGCTTAGCTCCGTGCCGTCGGGTTTTGACTTGAACCGTCAACCCCTCCGATGGCAGCCTTCCAATGAGCGCACCGTAAACGCCATGTGATACCGGCAATGGGCAATGGCAACAGTTACGCGGTATGCACCGGCCGTAGCCTACGCACGGGCATGAATTATCCGGCGGATTGGAAGCACGACCAGCCGGCCTCCCCGGACAGGCACGCGACGGTAGGCATGACAGGCCCTGCGGGGAAGCTACAAGTAGAACATGGCCTTGGCCAGGAACACGATCCCCACCATCATCGTCAGTACGATGCGGTGCGTGTAACGGAAGCGACAAACGCTCATGCGACTTCGTGCACCGGCCCATAATGCATTGACGAACACCCCGAGCACGCCAAGTGCCAACACTGCCTTCAGTAGCAGGAACCAGCCGAAGCGGGTGGTGCCTATACAGCGTAACCCGTTGCAGTGGAGGTCAAACAACAGGCCACCGCTGACAAACAGCAGCAGCACTACGACCGGCATGAAGCGGCGCGCCCGGATCATCACCGCCTCCTCTAGCCGCTGCATGGTGCTTGTATCGAAATGCTTGTGTAATGTTTCCAGCACCAGCACTTCGAAGGCGACTGCGCCCACGAACACGATGGCACAGGCCAAATGCACCAACACGATCCACGGGTAATATGGTGCGATCAGATCACGCATGGTCATTTCCTCACCCCGGCTTGCCATCCACGCGTGGCGTCAGGTAGATCCACGCCGAACGTAGCACCCATGGCAAGAATGCCAACAGCCAGCCGGTACCGGCGATTACCAGCCATAGATAGGTGTCGCCGCCCAGTTCCGCACGGATGCGCAGCAGAGCTACTGCCTGCAACAACACGAAGCACAGCCACGGTATCGCACCCATCTGCAGCAGCCGGCCGGAATGGCCCTGGGTAACGCGCGTCACCATTGCCACCAGCATCGAGCCGAAGAAGCCGATCGCCAGCGCGTGTAGCGGCGCACGGCCCAGCACATAGCGTCCAGTGGCCGCCAACACGATGTCTTGTGCCGAGAACAGCATGAACGCCACCGGCAACCACGCAAACGCCAGGTGAAGCACCGCCAGCAGGCCGGGGCGCATGCACTTCCATGGCTGCCAGGCCAGTGCATGCCCGCCAAATACCAGCGCCAGTGGTACGTCGCAAAGCCACAGCCAGCGTAACTGCCCGCCCCATTCCAGCAGCAGGTGCGTCACCAGCAGCCCCCACACTACGAGAAGGCTCCACTTGGGCCGTCGCATCACGTAACCGCGGCCAGCCGCTGCGTTATGGCTGAAGAACGGCAGCATGCGATGACATACGGTGAAGTACATCGGTAGCAGGAAACCATACGTGCCCAGCTTGACTGCTAGCCAACCCAGCGCCGGTGATTCGCCTGGCAGCATCAGCCAGGCGATGAACAGTGCCAACCCCAGCGTCCCCACACAGAAAGCCGCGAAGCACGACCAACCGTGCTGGTTGCGTGCTGCCGCCCGGTAAAGCACACCGGCCAGCGTAAGGACACCGAGCAGGTAGGCCGCCATCATCAGCAGCAACCCCGCCTTCAGCAGCCATGGCTCGCCAAGCAAACCGATGTGCGCCAGCACGTAGCCACCCAGTACACCACCAGCCACCGGAAGGTAACGCAGAGGCGGCACGGCCGGTCCGCTCATCCAGCGCGGGAAGGTGGTCATCAGGAAACCGAACATGAAAGGTGGGAACAGGCCGTACTGGATCAGCATGGCGTGCCCCCAGACGGGCGGAATGGTCGGCTGCGGCCAGCGGACCCATCCGAATCGCTGCGAGGCCAACTCCAGTGTCCACCAGGTCATGGCCAGCAGTACGGCCACCGTGCCGGCGAAGAACAGCGAACGATGAGGCGCTGCGGCCAATGACGCAGTGGGGGCCTGGCGGGCCTTCATGGGAGTCGATAGGTCATGCATGCTGCCGTCCAAATGCCCTGTGACATCAGGCTCGTCCGTCATCCTCGCCGGAGGGGTATGACGACGGTTGCCGAGATGTGATCGTACCGTCGTCATCCTGGCCGACAGCCGCATTGCGTACCCTGACCTGGATCAGTTGGGGTCAGCGCTGGCCCACTTCGACAGCAAGTTGGCACTGTCGTCGTGTGATCGCACAGCACATACGAAGCCGGGTACCCTGCCCTTCGCCATCATGAACGCATCGGTTCTACGGAGATGCCCCGACGATCGACTTGCATTCACTTCGGCACCCATTGCGGGATCACGAAGCAGTCGCCTTCGCCTATTTGATCGAGTCAATCTGTACCTGATGGGAAGCAGACTGGTGTCTGCCACTCCCATCCGCATCCGTTACCCGGTGTCGCTCCGCAATGCGGCCGTCGCGCATCGTCGCCACCTCGTCCACCAGGCTCGACAACCCACCCAGCCGGTGCGTGATCAGCAGCACGCTGCGCCCCGCCATGACCTTGTCCAGCGCCTGGTAGAGCTGCGCGGCGGTGCCGGCGTCCAGGCCCTCGGTCGGCTCGTCCAGAATCAGGATCGGCGCGTCGGCCAGCAGTGCGCGCGCGATGGCGATGCGCCGGGCCTCGCCGCCGGAGACGCGCACGCCGTTCTGGGGGTCTAAGCCGGAATCCTCAAAATTTCCGGAAAACGCCGTAAACTATTGTTTATAAAAAATAAGGTGCCACAATCGGCCTTCACTAAAGGTAACCCGGCGGACGGAGCCGGGGGAACTCCCGATTGGTTTAGCTGGACTTAGCTAAAATTAGCTGTATGGCTATTTGTGCCATCCCCCGATAGTATAAAATAAGCGCTAAAATAGCTTATATAACAATGATCTATCTTCGTCGTGACTAGCAACGTCGGATGTTCGATCACGCCGGATTCCCACGAGGTATCACTTCAGCTTCATGGGCGTCTGAGGTACTGACTGTGCGCATTCGAGCAAATGTTTCTTCCAGTACCTCCAACCGTGCTCGGCTGGCGGCGCACTGGGTCTCTGCCTGTCGCCGGTGATCCCGTTCGGTGGCCAATAGAGTTTCGGCCGCCGCGAGCTGGGTTTGCAGATGTGCCTGCCCCTGTTCGGCCTGGGCCAAACGCATCTGCAAGGTTGGATGCTCCTTGGCCAGCGGCAGATTCGCGTCGTAGGCGTGTTGCAGTTTCTGATGCTCGGTGCGGAACTGGCGAAACTCCTTGTCGAGCTGATTGATATGCTCGGTCATCCGGGCATTATCGCGGTTGAGCTGCAGTAGCTCGTGATTCTTGCTCGTGATGGTGTCGTTGGCTTGTCGCAACTCGACCTGCAGTCCCTGCACCTGGTGTTCGTGCCGGCGCTGCTCTTGGTCGCGCTGTTCCTTGACTGCCGTCCGATAGTGCTCCAAGGCATCGCGGGCATGCTGGTGTTTGTCTTCCAGCGACTGAATGTGCGCTTCGTGCTCAGTCAGCCGAGTGGTCATGCCGGCGACCCGCTCCTCCAACTGCTGGACGAGCAACGCGCGATCACGAAGCCCTTGTTGGGCCTGTTCATGGGCAGCCTTTTCGTCTTGCAGGGCGATATCGGTACGCTGCAGCTGCGTGCTGAGCGCCGTGGCTTCTTGGCGGTGCTGTTCCACGGTGGCAGTCAGCGCTTGGCGTTCCGCCGTGAAGCGTTCTTGCGCCGCGGTGATCCGGACCTCGGCCTCCTCGTGCAGGCGTTCGGCCAGCCGGCCGACTAGATCCTGTAAGGCATCGCTGATCGCCACCGTCGCACCGACACGTGGCCCGTCCTCGGCCTCCAGCTCCTTCAGATAGCGGTGGATGGTGGTCTTGGAGCCGGTATTGCCCAAGGCCACCCGTAAGGCGTCGACCGAAGGATGCTTTCCCTGCGCCAACAGACTGTTCCGCGCCTTCTGGACCTCGGTCTTGTACAAGCCACCACGTGCCATATCGGTCTCTCGATGGATTTCATAATGCATTACATACCATGTAATTACATACCGATCAATCACACAAGACGCCACAGAAACACGCTATTTCTCAGGCGGGATAATGTTGGATTATCACGCCTGATGCCGCTTAGACGCGAAAAAGGCGCCCGACGCCCGTACAGATGCCTGACATTGAGCGTCTAGCCAGAACGGCTCGGCAGTGCGGCAGCTCATCGCCGAGTGCGACGACTACTTGAAGGTTTAGCAGACGCGCGAGCTGGCGGCGCACCTCGTCAGTGTCTTCAAGATTCGAAAGTAATCACCCCTTCTTCAGAAGTGAGAGCCGACGCTCGGCGACGAGCGCGAGCAAACGATGCACTTCCCGGTCGAACACTAACCCCCGGATGACAGGCCTGTTGGTGTAGAAGGAATTTCGGTACGAAATAGCCAGCGGGAGCATACGGCAGCTGTCAGCTCAACGGCTGAAAATACGCCCAATGCCGCGCCGAAGCCGAAATGCAACACCTCGCCGAAAATGAGACTCCCCAGGCCGAAGCCCACGAACAGTGTGAATACGTTCAGGCCCATCGCCTGTCCCGGACGCTTGCCGCCGAGTGTTGTCACAATGCCGGCGAAGAGAGGCTGGGTCATGTCGTAGCCCAATGACAGCACCGCCGCCACGAGTGGCGCAAGCAGCAGCGGGAACCCGACGAGCAGCGCGGCAGCGGCGAGCGCGCTGAATACGAGCCCGATCGGCAATAACTTCGCACGCCCCCACCTGTCCGCCGCGCGGCCGATGACCGGTCCGAGCAGAAATCCCGGCACGCCGTAACCCAGCAACGCAAGGCCAATACCCATAGGCCCAAGGCCGTAGTGTCGCTGGAGATACACACCGAGCCAGGTGAAGACGCCGGAATGGAACATCGAATTCACGAAGACGTAGCCATACGTACGCCGCCCTCGCGCTGTCTCAAGCAGAGTCAGGTAGCCCCGAAAGAGCTCACCGACCGAGCCGCCGATTGGCTGCATCGCCCCGGCGATCATGCGGCGATAGGGCAGAAACAGACCAAGGACAACTCCCCCTGCGATCCCGGCCAGCAGGAAAAGTCCACGCCAGCCGATGAATGGCACCAGCATCGCGCCCAGTGGCGAGCCGAAGGCCATGCCTCCCGCCATCGCGCCGAACAGCCAGCCGAGGGGGCGGCCGCGCTGCTCGTAAGGAAACAGCTTGCTGACGAGAACCAACGCGAGTGGCACGACGCCACTGGCACCCACACCTGTCAGCACACGCCATAGCGCGATCTGACTGACGGATGTCGCGGTCGCCGTCAACGCTGTCAAGATCGCGAAAGCCGCCAGGGAGGCGAACATGACACGATTAACGCCCACTCGATCAGCCAGCAGGCCATAGACCAGGGTGGCAACGCCGTAAGGAATCAGGTAAGCCGGTACCACGAGACCGACCGCTTGCACCGACGTACCGAAAGCACTTGAGAGTGCTGGGATGATCGGCGCGACCATGTAAGCCTGGAAAAAAATAATGAACGTGGCGGCCGCGAGCATCCGCAGCAGGCGCTCCCGTTCGTGATGGTCGGGGCCCCGGGCGGTGGTGTCATGTTTCACGTTGAATTCCTTGCTACGTCAATCGGTCAGCTTGGCCTAACCCGCCAGTTGGGGAATGACAAAAAAATACGCGTTCAGCATGTACAACCCGGCCAGCACCAGCGTGATCGCACCAGCCACCTCGAATGCCTTCTGGTAACGCTGAAGTATCGCGAGACTCTCCAGCCAGCCCACCGCTGCGGCGCCCAGGATGACGGGGACTGCCCGCCCCATCGCAAACGCAAACAAGAGTGTCGCGCCGAACAGGGGCGATCCGATACCCGCCGCGACACCGAGCAGCACCACAAGCGCAGGCGTGCAAAACGGGCAGACCGCGACGGAAAAGGCGGCGCCCAATGCGGCAGCCCCCCAGCCACTGCTGGCCCGTTTTCCGCGAAGCGAAATCGATGGCAACGGCAGCCTGATCCATCCAGGCCACATCAACCCCAGCAGAATCAGTGCGGGCCCCAGGACGAGGCCCCACTTCCGGTCAACCAAGTGTGCTACCCACTGTCCCCCAAAGCCGGCAATCAGCCCCAGTAACGTCTGGATGACCACCATCCCCAGAACGAACAGGCCGCCGTAGAGGATTGCTGTTCTCGGTTCGCGCGACTTCGTGACGTAGGCGAGCGAAACCGGAATGGAGGCCAGTGCGACCGGATTGAAGGTGAACACAAATCCCAGCAGAAAGCCGATCCCGAGCGACGCCAGGCTTGCCTGCTCAAGCGTCGCACGCAGTGACTCAATATTCATGTGGTGCTCCCAGAAGGTGTTCCGGTTCTATCCCGGGCCGTTGTCACGCCGACCTCGCGCGTCATCGTTGCGGTGGCAATGACTCACATGCGTTCACGTTCAAGTCGCCGCGCCAGTTCGTCATGAAGCTGGGCGGCGCTGGGCAGTTTCGGGAACACGAGCTCGCCGTCAATCGCCATCGACGGTGGGGTCAACACCCCGAGTCGCACGGCGTAATCCAGTTCATCGAGCAGGTTCACGTCGCGCCACGTCACCCGCTGCGCGAACGCCTGGGCGATGGCTTTGAGGCTATCTCGGCTGCGCTCGCAGTGGCTGCAGCCCGATGTCGAAAACACTTCAATCCTGATGCTCATGGTTCGCGTTCCGAATTAGTGTGGCTCGTGCTGCTGGTTTGCCATGCTGGACTCCAGTGCTGCCAGAATGGGGCAGTCGTCCACCGGCTTGCCTTCGTCCGTGCAGATCTCGATCAGCTCGCTCAACGCCTGGGACATCGCTTGCATCGTCTTGATCTTCTGTTCGAGCTGAAGCTTCTTGCGGATCGCAAGGCTGCGTACGTCACTGCAGCACGAGCGGTCGTCGGCCTTCATCTCAAGCAGTTGGCGGATTTCCGATAGCGTCATGCCGCAGTGCTGGGCGTGTCTGATGAAGTCCAGGCGGCGCACCGCGTCCTCGCCATACAGTCGATAGCCGGCTTCGCTCTTTTTTGCGGGGATCAGCAGGCGTTCATCCTCATAGAAGCGGAGGGTATCGGTGCTGACGTCGGCAAGCTTCGCCAGCTTCCCGATGGTCATTCCGGCGCGCGCCCGAGTTACCTCGCCACGCGGGTCGGTCCGGCGCCGAGGCTCGGGTGCCGGACTTCCTTCTGGAGATGCCTTCGCACCAGCAAGGTCTCGCTTGCTCGAATTGATGGGTGTTCGCACGTATGGTTCTCCAGTGGCGGCGATTCCAGGCTGTATACCCGGTTCAATAAAATGCCGCGGACCGGCCGTTCAACCGACGACCCGGGTCTCGTAACCGGCCTCGCCCAGGCATGCGGCGAGTGCGGCCGGTTCGACCGCCGTCGTGTCAAACAGGACGTTGATACGCTGGTCATGGGCCTGTGCATGCACCTGCCGTACGCCTCCCAGCGGCGTGAGCAGACGCGTGACACGCTGCTCGCATTTCTCGCAGTTCAGGCGCTGGTCGCCGATGACCTCGAATGTGATGGACTTGAACATCGCTAAAATCTCCAGTAATGGTGGGGCACGCGCCGCTTGACGCTTTTACGCGTGACTGGTTTTCTTCAAGGATGCGACCGCATCGGATGGCCTCTGGGGCGGGTGCCCAACCGCCCGGATGGCTTCGAAGAAATAGTCACCCCGACCCCATAACGAGTTGATAAAGATCGCGGTCACGCTTGCGGCCATCGCGACCATGCCCCATATCGGATAAATCAGTCCCGTCGCGGCCGCGGGAATCCCGATGCCATTGAACAGGAAGGCAAGCGAGACGTTTTGCACGATCTTGCGATAGCTGTTGCGACTGACTGCATAGGCCTCGAGTACTGCGCCGAGCCGCTGGTTGAGGATGATCACGTCGGCCGACTCGATCGCGATGTCAGCGCCACTCCCGAAGGCGATGCCAACATCGGCTTGCATCAGTGCCGGTGCGTCGTTGATGCCGTCGCCGACCATCGCCACCCGTGCGCCCTGCTGCAGTTGCCGGACCAGCGCCGCTTTCCCGGCCGGTAGCACACGGGCATGCACTTCCTCTATCCCGGCGGCATGTGCAAAATGGTGTGCCGCCTGCTCGTTATCACCGGTGATCAGGCTGGTGCGAATGCCAAGCGCGTGCAGGCGGCGCACGGTATCGGCCGCGTCAGGCCGCAGCGCATCGCCGAGCGCCAGTACACCGAGCAGAACGCCGTCGCGCGCAACACCGATCACGGTCAATCCGCGCGCTTCCAGTTCATTGATGCGTTCGTCGTGGTCCGCGAGATCCACGGCTTCGGCCGCGAGAAACGACGGGCTGCCGACCATCAGCGTCGTGCTGCCCAGCTGCGCGCGGACGCCCTGGCCGGTGATGGCCCGGAATCCCTCGACTTCGGGCAGCGCAAGATCACGTTTAAACGCTTCCTCCACCACCGCCCGCGCGAGCGGGTGCTCAGAAAAGGCCTCTACCGCTGCGGCAAGCGCGAGCAGTTCGTCCTCGGTGCCGACCGTAGCGACGATCTGCCGCAACGCGGGGCGGCCTTCGGTCAGCGTGCCGGTCTTGTCGAACACCACGCGGTTCACGCGTCGCAGCGCCTGAAACGCTTCACCGGTGCGCATCAGAACGCCGCGTTCGGCCGCTTCGCCCGCTCCGCGCACGATCGACAACGGGGCCGAAATCCCCACCGCGCACGGATACCCCATCACCAGCACGCTGAGCCCAGCAAACACCGCCCGTTGCAGATCCGGCGAGGCGCCGACCAGCAGGGGGCCGACGAGCCAGAACAGGGCCGCGGCAGCGGCGATGAACAGCACGAGCGGTGTGTACACGCGCAGCACGCGATCCACCAGATGCAGCAGGCCGGGTTTGAGGGCGCGGGCGTCCTCGACGCTGCGAATCACCTGCCTGAGAAAGCTGTCTTCCCCGACCACACTGACACGCACGAGCAGCGTGCCGTGTCCGTTCAGCGCGCCACTCACGACCCGGTCTCCGCTGCGTTTGTCGACGGCTAGCGGCTCGCCGGTGACGAGTGATTCGTCCACGTCCGATTCGCCCGATTCGACCTTGCCGTCAACTGGCACGCGACCGCCCGGGCGGATACGCACCAAGTCGCCGACGCGCACCTGTTCGAGCGGCACCTCGTGTTCTTGACCATCCCGGACGAGATACGCGACGTCAGGCTCAAGGTCCAGCAGCTTCTTGACCGCCTGCGAACTGCGGGTCTTGACGATCAGCGACAGCCATTCGGAAAAGATGTGATAACTGAGCACCATCACGGTCACGGCGAAAAACGCTTCCGTCGGATAAGCGACCGGATGAAGCGCCAGGCCAATCGCCCCGCCGGCGAGGCCCGCGAACGCCCCGAATTCCACCAGCACATGCTGGTTGAGGATGCCGCGCCGCAGCGCCATGAAGGCCATTCTCACAATGTGCTGGCCCACCCCGAAGATGAGCGTCAGGGCGAGTGCGCCGGTCAGCCACGGGACGGCCGCGCCGAACACGCCGCGCAGCTTGAAATAATAGATGCCCGCGCCGAACGCTGCGAGCAGGGTCGTACCGACGATCGCCCGCTGCAGCCCGTAGCCACGCAACACGACGAAGGCAAAGGCGACCAGACTGACGAGAGAAAACACGCAAAGCACAAACCAGGCGCTGTCGACCGGATAGCCGACCAGACCCATCGAGGCGATGCTGGCCGTCAGGGCGGTCAGGAAGCGGCCACGCTCGCGCACCAGCGCGCGTTCTTCTTCATCGTACGGACGCAGCTTGCGTGGATCGGAAACCGTGTAGCCAATGTCCTTGAGCGTCTGCAGCAAGTCCGCGGCGTCTGCGACTTGGGGGTCATACTCGATCAATGCCTGTTCATGGGTCAGGCTGACGGCGACCTTGTCGACGCCGGGTCGCTTACCCAGTGCCTTTTCGATCGTGCCCGTACACAGCGAACAGTGCAGGCCACCGATGCGCGCCCGGATGCGCCGCCGGCCTGGCAGGCTGGAAGGCTCTTCACTCCAGAAGCGCGGAGCCGATTCAATGGACGTTGCAGTAGTCATGACAACACCTCGACATGGAAGCCCAGCTCATTCAGCCTCTCGCGGATCTGGCTGGCGGTGAGCAGTACCTGGTCAAACGCGACCACCACGCGCTGCGTGCCGGCGTCGGCGGTCACGTGCTGGACGCCTGGCAGGCGCTGCAGCGCGAAACGAATTCGCGTCTCGCAGCCGCTGCAGTGGATTTTCTCGTCACCGGTTACGGTGAAATCAATCCGCTCTGTCATCAAATCCTCCTTCCAGTTTGGCTTGAGTTCGACCGTCGGGTAGGCTCTCTATCGAAATCCCCTTCGCTTGAATCGGAGCAGGCCAAAAGGCCAGCTGGATGACGGTATGCCCATGCTAAACCTTGGGGTTAACTCCAAAGTCAAGAGAAATCGAACTAACGATAAGGGGATCGTTGCCCGTAACGCGTGAAGGCCATTCATGCTTCAGAACGCAGCGATTCGGGTGCGTAGGAATGTCTCATCCAGTTCGGACAGTTCCGCCAAGTTCTTCAGTGCTGGCAGGTGGCGTACCTCATCCATGGCCATCGGAAAATCCAGGTGAGGATTGATGCGGTGGTAGGCCGAGCCGAGCAGGCCTGCCGCCAACAGATTGATGTACTGCGACTGGCTTTCGTTGACGACGCTGTGGAAATGCGCGCCCCAAGCCAGGCGCCCACCGCTACGCAAGCGATCCGGGTCGTAGGGCATAGCGCATTGTTCGCCGGTGCCCACCGACAGCACGGCCAGTTGTTCCAGACAGGTGGTGCCAAGATCGTAAGGCGGTGCGATGCCGCGACGACTCGGGCGGCCGAACCGGAACGCCTCGACCACACCCAGCAGTGCGGGATTGTTGGCATACAGCCCACCGTCGACGAGGTCGGTCAGATGTTCCATCGAATGGGCAGCGAAGAAGGTCGGCGCAGCGGACGTGGCCAGCGCCAGTTCGGCGAGGCGATCATCGTCGTGCCATACCCCTGGCTTGACATAGTCGCTCCGAAACAGATGAGGTCGAGCGTTGATCAGCGAGACGGCAGTAACGCAGACATCGGTCTGCACCTCAGCTAGCGTCAGGTCGCCGAAAAAGGCTTGCATGGCCTCACGTAACGCATCGCTACGGTAACGGGGGCGGAAGTTCCCGATCCACCCGAAGCGCCGAATCGCTGAGCCGAAAATGCGTGGCAGATGTGCCTCGTACAATACCGATATCTCGCTCACCGGTCGGCCGAGCGCCAGGGCCAGCGCGATGATCCCGCCGGTCGAGGTGCCGCAGATCAGGTCGAACCGAGCACTCAAAGGAAGCACGACGCCAGTCAGCGTATTCAGATACCCCTCGACACGTTCGAGAATCTTGAGGGTCAGGTATCCGCGGGCGCCACCGCCATCCAGCGTCAGCACCGAAAACAACGGAGTTGCGGTATCAGCATGTGGCGTTGGGGGCGGCACGGGATTCATGGGTGACAGGGCGTTTAGCTCTGAGCCTGATCCGTCTTGTTACTTTCCGAAGAAGGTGTCGCCGCCGGCACCGTTTCGTGCTCGGCGCGCGCCGAGAAACGCTGCAAGCACGCCGGGCCGCAGAAGTGCGCGACGTAGGCCATGCCTTCCGGCGTCAGCGCGGCGCTCAGCGGGATCTCTGTGCAACAGATCGCGCAATTGACGGTGGGGGCGTGGAGCGTATTCATGGGGAGGTCCCCCTGCGGTCGAGGTCTCGTGATCAGCGCACCGTCGGCCGGTGACACGGTCATGGCCGCTTCCGCAAGGCGCGCAACGCGCTCGTCAACGACAGAATGAATAGTGTGGCTAACCCGAGGATGGCAACACCGAAGTGGTTGCTGAGCGCAGCACCCGCAGCTGTCCCTGACAGGAGGAGTGCCAACAGCGGAAGGTGGCAAGGGCACGTCAGCAAGGCGAGCACACCCCAGGCGTAGGCTCGCCCATGCGAGGTGTGTGTTGTTCCGTTGAGATCGGTATTACGCATGGGTGCCTTCCGCTTCAGCACGCGAAGACTGAGCAGTCACCATCGTCACCAACTGCCGGTCCAGCAGCGCCAGCGTCTCGCGTCGCGCCGCAATCCACAAATGTAGGCGTGCCAGGCATCCCTCGACATCGGTGGTACCGCGGTCCAGCGCGTGACACAGGCGAACCAATTCATCCAGGCCGATGCCGGCCTCGAAGGCCATGCGCACACAGCGCAGCCGCGCCAAGGCTGGGCCGTCAAAGATGCCATAGCCACTCTCTGTGCGCCACGCTGGGTGGACCAAGCCACGCAGCACGTAGTCGCGCACTACGTGAACGCTCACGCCAGCGTCCTGCGCCAGTTTGGATATCGTGTAGGCGGTCACGGTCGTCTCGCTTCGATACACGCCTTGCCGCGTTCCTCGTTGAAGGAACGCGGCTTCAGGAAGGCAGCGCGGCATGCCGTGCTGCAAACCGGTTCGGAATCCTGTCCGTCCTCAAACGCGAACGCCGAGTCGTAAGGAATCCACGTACCGCAAACAACGCACTCGACCACTGGCAGGCTGCAACAGCTCATGGCTCTACCTTCCTTTCGGCTATCCCGCGCAGCACGACAGCTGTTTTACATCCTTGGTGAAGGTCTGCGCCGCCAGCTTCAAGCCCTCGACCATCGTCAGGTACGGGAACAACTGATCGGCGAGCTCCTGCACCGTCATGCGTGCCCGGATGGCCAGTGCGGCAGCCTGGATGATCTCACCCGCTTCCGGCGTGACCGCCTGCACCCCGATGAGCCGGCCGCTGCCGGCCTCGGCGACCAGCTTGATAAACCCGTGGGTGTCGAAGTTGACGAGCGCCCGTGGCACATTGTCCAGTGAAAGCGTGCGGCTATCCGTCTCGATACCTTTCAGGTGAGCCTCCGCTTCGCTTAGGCCCACGGTTGCGACCTGGGGCTCGGTGAACACCACCGCCGGCATGGTCGTGAGATCCAGGGCCGCCTCGCCCCCCATCATGTTGATGGCGGCACGCGTACCGGCGGCGGCCGCCACGTAGACGAACTGCGGCTGGTCGGTGCAATCACCTGCGGCGTAGATGTGCGTCGCACTGGTTTGCATACTGCGGTCGATCACGATGGCGTTCTGGGCATTGACGGCAATACCCGCGGCATCCAGCGCGAGACCGCGCGTATTGGCGGTCCGACCGGTCGCCACCAGCAGCTGATCGGCACGCACTTCACCGTGCCCGGTAGTGAGCACGAATTCGCCGTTCACGTGCGCAACCTGGTTCGCCTGCGTGTGCTCCAACACCTCAATGCCTTCGGCGCGGAACGCGGCCGTGATGGTCTCGCCGATGGCTGGATCTTCACGGAAAAACAGCGTGCTGCGCGCCAGGATCGTCACGCGACTGCCCAACCGAGCAAACGCTTGCGCCAGCTCCACCGCAACCACTGACGAGCCGATGACAGCGAGCCTTGGTGGAATGGCACCGCTCACCAGTGCTTCGGTGGACGTCCAGTATGGCGTTTCCTTCAAACCCGGGATGGGCGGAACCGCCGGGCTGGCACCGGTGGCGATCAGGCAGCGATCGAAGGAACCCTCCGTCTCATCTCCTGCCGTCGATTTGACGACCAGCGTGTGTGCGTCCTTGAAACGCGCTTCACCACGCAGCAGTTGGATGTTGGGGCTGGTGTCGAGAATGCCCTCGTACTTGGCGTGCCGCAATTCGTCGACACGACCTTGCTGTTGGGCGAGCAGTCGGTCACGCCGAACCACTGGCGCCGTACTGGAGATGCCGTCATCGAACGGACTGGTCCGGCGCAGGTGCGCCACGTGCGCGGCACGGATCATGATCTTTGAGGGCACGCAACCGATATTGACGCAGGTACCGCCGATGGTGCCGCGCTCGATGATCGTCACCTGAGCGCCAAGTTCCGCGGCCTTTAGAGCGGAAGCCATGGCCGCGCCGCCGGTGCCGATGACAGCGATACGCAGACGCTGCTCGGCATCGGTGGGCTTGGTGCCGACATCGCTGCGGGACTTGAACAGACCGCCCAACGAGTCCAGCGCCTGGTTGAGCCTGGACGGCTTGGCCGCAGGTGTGTCGGCGTGCGCTGATGGAGCTGCGGCGACCCGGTAGTTTTTCGGCAAGGTCGCGTTGAGTTGCTCCAGACTCAATGGCTGGATGCTGCGGATATGCGCCACACCTTGTGGGTAGGCGACGTCGGCCACGACGATGTCAGTGAGCGTCTTGAGCGCCTTCTCGACATGCCGAGCACAATCCGCGCACGTCATGCCGGTCACGGAAAGGGTTTGTTCGTTCATGATGTTCCTGGCAGATAGGGGTGTGCCGCTTCGGTTTCGAGCAAAGCGGCCCACCGTTGAATCGATAGAAAGGTCATACCAACATCGCAGTCGCGGTATGGCCCGATCAGCAGCAATAGGGCACTACGACGATCAACAGAAGCACGATGCCGATGACGATCGCCGCTGTGATGAGGTCGGTTTTCTTGGCAATCAGCCACACCTTCATGTGTTTCATCTCCGGATGTCATGCCGAGGGGGCTGGTCGCTGGCTATTCGCGGGCGTGATCCAAGAACCCGCCAGTGGAAGGTCATGGCGGCCACTCAGCAACAGCTGGGGTCTCGGTTCGCTCCGCCGTGACCTTTTCCCGGCGGGGATACCAGATCCCAGATCGATACCGCGACCATCAACACCAGACCGGGATAGAGCAACCACGCCGTGGGCAACCCCATGGTGCTCATGAGCAAGGCGGCCGCCAGCACCAGGACGGGACCGATCATGCCAAGGATCATCCGTGGCCATTGCCGATGACGAAGTCCGCCGATCACATTGGCCAGCAAGGCGATGACGGCGAACAGCGGCAGCAGGTAACGGATGAACACGCCCTCGTACTGGCTCAAAAAGCCCAGCCCGATGGCGGCACCCAGGCTGGCGAGGGCGGGAAAGCACGCCGCGCAGCCCATCGCTGTGACGATGGCGCCGATCACGCCGGCTTTGTCGGCCGTGCGCGTTAGAGGATTAGGAAGGGACATGGGAATGGCCTTGGACGCTTCAGTGCTTAACGGTGGAGGGGTAGCCCGCATCCGTCGTGGCGCTGACGAGTGCCTGGGTGCTGGTCTTGGCATCATCGAAGGTCACAACGGCTTCCTTCGTGTCAAACAGGATCTCGGTCTTTTCGACACCGGGAACCTTGGACAGCGCTTTTTTGACGGTGATCGGACACGCGGCACACGTCATACCAGACACCGACAGGGTGGCGGTCTTCGTAGCCGCCCAGGCAGGCGCGGAAATGGCGGTGGCAAGGACGATGAGAGCGGCAAGTTTCTTCATGGGTGGATCCTCCGACGGGTCAGTAAAACAGCGGGGCGAGATAGGGAAAGATCAGCGCCACGAGCACCAGGGCTGCGACGATCCAGAACAAGACTTTGTAGGTGGTCCTGACCTGTGGCACAGCGCAGACGTCACCAGGCGCGCAAGCCGTGGCAGGCCGGTAGATGCGTCGCCAGGCGAAGATCATCGCGATCAGCGCAGCGCCAATAAAGTACGGGCGGTACGGCTCAAGCACAGTCAGGTTGCCGATCCAGGCGCCACTGAACCCAAGGGCGACCAAGACCAGCGGACCAAGGCAACAGGTCGACGCCAGTAGTGCGGTGATACCCCCGGCCAGAAGAGCGCCGGAACCTGTTTTCTGGATGCCTTGGGTATTTTTCATGGAGGGCTCTGCATGGAGGGGGACGCTATGGGAGCACTCTATTCGCGTACTTAGGTACAGAGTCAAGCGTCTGGGTTTCAGTGGGTGACCTCCGCGCTGTGGCCTGCACTGATTCCTGCCAAAGGGTTCTGTCTGAACACACATCAACCCGTTACGATCAGCTGATGTGTCAGCAAACTACGTAGACACACCGCGAGGTCGAATGTCGCGTCGATGGCCAGCGCCGCCACATGCGCGGTCTCCAAGTCGCGCGTATCGATCAGTGTGGCGATGCAGGTGAAGCTCGCCGCGTCCAACGCTGCCATCGCCACCTCATTGCCGTCGCGCCAAAGCGCGACCTGTTCACCGCGACCATCCAATTGCAGCCGCGCGCCCTCGGGCGCGGTGGCGTAACGCCAGATCGTCAGCACCGGATGCGCACTGGTCAGCAGGTGCAAGCTGGGATGCAACCGCACGGGCAACGATAGCGTGTCATCGAGCGTGGCCGGGGCCAGTGGCGATGCTTCAGCGGCCAGTGCGGACTGCTGGCGTAGCCACTCCAATTGCGCCACATCAGGCAAATAGGCAAGTGCTGCCGCTTCGGGCATCGTGGCCAGAAACGCGGCGAAGGCGCCGCCGAACGTCTGCAGGTTGCCGCGCGCCGACGGATGGTGCAGGCGATAGCGCATCGCTGCGGCCTCGAAGAAGGCCTCGCCGACCAGGGCCCGCACCGCGGGGTATGTGGCGCACAGCGTTTCGATCTGCGTACTGGCGATGGCGTTGCTGTAGACCTGCAACCGCGCAGCAGGCGTGAGGGCGGCACCGACGACCCACTGCGCGAGGTCGCCGCCACGATCGAGCATGGCGTCGGCGAAACCGCGTTGCAGCTCAAGCAGTGTGGGTGCGGTGACCATTGAGCAGGGCCTCGGCGCGGTCGGCTTCCGCCAGCAACACCTCCAGTTCAGGGATGTCCTGATCCCACTCGATCAGGGTGGGCACGGGGCCGACCAGGTCCAGCGCCTCGGCGTAGAGTGCCCAGACTTCGGCATCCACCGGTCGGCTGTGGCTGTCGATCAACAACGGTGCCGCGAGATCGGTCTTGCGGGTGAAGCCAGCGAGGTGGATCTCGCGCACCGCCGCGCGCGGCATCGCACGCAGATAGGCATGCGCGTCGAAGCCGTGATTGACGCTGTTGA